>CADCUK010000167.1 GCA_902805865.1 uncultured Nocardioidaceae bacterium
GGGCGGGATCACCAAGGTCGAGGACTACCTCGGCATCGACAACCTGTACGACTCCGTCAACACGCCGCTGATCTCGTTCATGAACAACGCGATCAAGGCCAAGGAGCTCTTCCGCCGCGACAAGGAGTACGTCGTCCTCAACGGCGAGGTCCTGATCGTCGACGAGCACACCGGCCGGATGCTGCACGGTCGGCGCTACAACGAGGGGCTGCACCAGGCCATCGAGGCGAAGGAGGGCGTCCGGATCCGCGAGGAGTACCAGACGCTCGCCACGATCACGCTGCAGAACTACTTCCGCCTCTACGCGAAGCTCGGCGGCATGACCGGCACGGCCATGACGGAGGCCTCGGAGTTCGACAAGATCTACAAGCTCGGCGTCGTGCCGATCCCGACCAACCGTCCGCCGGCGAGGACCGACCAGGCCGACCTCGTCTACCGCACCGAGGAGGCGAAGTTCGAGGCGGTCGCCGACGACATCGCCGAGCGGCACCGCAACGGTCAGCCGGTCCTGGTGGGCACGGTCTCGGTCGAGAAGTCCGAGCACCTGTCGGAGATGCTCCGCAAGAAGGGCGTCGCGCACTCGGTCCTCAACGCCAAGCAGCACGCCGACGAGGCGAAGATCGTCGCGATGGCCGGCCACAAGGGCTCGGTCACGGTCGCGACGAACATGGCCGGTCGAGGCACCGACATCATGCTGGGCGGCTCGGTCGACTTCCTGGCCGACGAGGAGCTGCGCAAGCAGGGGCTCGACCCGGTGGAGAACGCCGACGAGTACGAAGCTGCCTGGCCGGCCACCGTCGAGCGGATCAAGGAGCAGGTCGCCGCCGAGCACGACGAGGTCCGCGACCTCGGCGGCCTCTACGTGCTCGGCACCGAGCGCCACGAGTCGCGACGCATCGACAACCAGCTGCGTGGTCGCTCCGGCCGTCAGGGCGACCCGGGTGAGTCCCGGTTCTACCTGTCGCTCGAGGACGAGCTCATGCGGCTCTTCAAGTCCGACTGGGTCGACTGGGTGCTGACCACGTTGAAGGTCCCCGACGACGTCCCGATCGAGAACAAGCGGGTCACCAGCTCGATCGCGTCCGCACAGGCGCAGGTCGAGTCGCAGAACTTCGAGTCCCGCAAGAACGTCCTCAAGTACGACGACGTGATGAGCCGGCAGCGCGAGGTCATCTACAAGGAGCGCCGCGCGGTGCTCGAGGGTGCCGACCTGCACGAGCAGGTGCGTTCGATGATCGACCAGGTCGTCGGCAGCTACGTCGGTGGCGCGACCTCCGGCTATCCGGAGGAGTGGAACCTCGAGGCGCTGTGGACCGCGCTGAAGACGCTCTACCCGGTCGGGGTCAAGCTGTCCGAGATCGAGGACGAGGTCGGTGGCCGGGACCAGCTCGACAGTGACCTGCTCATCGAGCGGATCCGCGAGGACGCCCAAGCCGCGTACGACGAGCGCGAGGAAACCTTCGGCTCCGAGGTCATGCGCGAGCTGGAGCGTCGCGTGGTCCTGTCGGTCCTCGACCGCAAGTGGCGCGAGCACCTCTACGAGATGGACTACCTGCGTGAGGGCATCGGGCTGCGCGCCTACTCCCAGCGCGACCCGCTCGTGGAGTACCAGCGCGAGGGCTTCGACATGTTCAACGCGATGATGGACGGCATCAAGGAGGAGTCCGTCGCGTTCCTGTTCAACCTCGAGGTGCAGGTCGAGGAGGAGCCGGCCCAGGTCGAGGAGGTTCCTGCCGAGGGGCCGGCCGACGAGGGGCTTGCGCGGCTGTTCCAGAAGGCGCCGGTCGGGGCCGGGACGCAGCCGGTCATCAAGGCGAAGGGGCTCGAGGAGCGCAAGGCGCCCGCTGAGCTGACCTACACCGCGCCGTCGGAGACCGGTGACACCGAGGTACGCCGCGAGGCGGTCGCGACCAAGGACGACCCGTTCGCCACCGCGGGACGCAACGACTTGTGCCCTTGTGGCTCCGGCAAGAAGTACAAGCGGTGCCACGGTGCCCCGGGAGGCCCGACCGGGCAGACCGCCCGCATCGGCTGACGAACGCCCCTGCTCGGTCGGGCTCGGCTCGGACGGCTCTGCTCCGTCGGGGTCTGCTCGCCGTCGGCGTCCGCTGACCCGCTGACCCGCTGACCCGCTGACCCGCTGACCCGCTGACCCGCTGACCCGCTGACCCGCTGACCGGCGGGTCACCGGCGGGTCACCGGCGGGTCAGCCGAACTCGAGCACGGTGCACTGCCAGCGCTCGCCGCGCCGCTCCATGCGCATCGCCAGTGCTCGTGACCGCGCGCCGTGCCGGATGTGGACGCTCACCTCGGCACAGGTGGGGCTCGGCCGGCAGACGTGGATGCTGCGCACCTGGGGGCGCACCGACCGGACCCCGTCCGACGCGCGCCGAAGCAGCAGCACGCGGCGTTCCAGGTCGCGGTACACGTTCGGCGCGGTCCACCGGACGAGCTGGCTGACCGGCCGTTGCAGGCCGACGGCCTCGACGACCGCCTGCGCGAGCCGAGCCGCCCAGGCGCGCACCTCCGCGTCGGACACGTGCGCCAGTCGAGCCGGACCTGGTGGCTCGAGCTCCGGGGTCTCCGGCAGCCCCGGCGGCCCGCCACGCAGGTCGAGGGCCAGCGTCCCCTGCACCGCGTGGACGGCTGGCCGCTGGCGGGGGAACACCCGAGCGGGTGCCTGGGCATCGTGCTGCGCGCGGGCGGACGGTCGGGTCATCGGGTCGCTCCTCGGGTCGGGACGGTCGCCCACGCAGGCAGGCGCACAGTGGTGCCGGGATGGATGAGGTCCGGATCAGGGCCGAGCCGGTCGCGGTTCAGCCGGTGCAGCCGGGGCCAGGCGCGGCTGACCGCCCTGCTGGTCGGGTCGGCGTCGCTCCGGAGGTGGTCAGCGGTGATCGACCACAACGACTCACCGGCCGCAACGCGGTGGGTGTGCACACCGCCGTACTGGCGATCGGGCAGCGACAGTCCGTCGAGCCGCTCCGGCAGCGGTGAACGGTCTGGCCCGTCGCTCGTCGCGGCAGCGCTGCTCGACGCCACGGCGGCACCGGCAACGGCGGACACCAGCGCTCGCACCAAGCGGGGGCGGAGCAGCCCTCCGGGGCCAGCGCCCGGCACGGCGTCTGAAAGGGCTCGCGGCCCGATGTCTGTGCCCGGCACGACTTGCCCGGCCGCCGTGGTGCGAGCGGCTGCGCGGATGGCGTCGATCGTGCAGACGAGCACGCTGAGCAGCAGCCAGACCAGGACGAGCGTCAGCGTGGTGGCGGTCAGCAGCACGACGACCCGCTCCACGACGCGGTCCCCCGGCGCTCCGGCGTCGGCCAGGGCAGCCCGCTCGGCACGCGCAGCCGAGACCGACCAGTACATGCAGGAGCAGAGAACCGCCGGCCCGAGGGGGATCGCACTCAGAGGTGTTGAGCGTCGGATCAGTGAGTTTGACATCGTTTGCCATTGTTAAACTGTGTGAGCAGCACGTCAACCATGGATGTCGCGGCTGTTGACAGCGGATCGACGTTCAGCGAGGGTGCGGCGATGAGCTGGGAGCGGCGGCTGCTCGACCTGTTCGAGGACCTCGAGCAGCAGGCGGAGGGCGCGGCCCTTGCTGCGCGCGACGCCGAGGTGGCCGAGCTCGCACGCGCGGAGTACTCCGAGATCGACCTCGCGGCACGGTGCCACGCATCGGTCGGTGCCGACGTGGAGCTCACCGGACCTGCCGGGCTCGTGGTCCGTGGGCGCGTCGCCAGGGCCGGTGCGGGGTGGTGCCTCCTGGTCAGCGGCTCGGGAGCCCGGTCGGTGGTGCAGGAGTGGCTGTTCGTCCTGACCGGACTCGTGTCGGCACGTGGCCTCTCGCCTCACGCACTCCCGGTGTCGACGCGCCCCATCACGGCTCGGCTGGGGCTGGGGCACGTGCTGCGCAGCATGGCGGAGGAGCGCGGGACCGTGACGTTGGTGCGCTGCGACGGGGAGCACCGACAGGGCGTTCTGGGTCGCGTCGGCAGGGACTTCCTGGAGCTCGTAGGGGAGGGTGGCGGGGTGGAGGTCGTGCCGTTCAGCGGCCTCGCGGCGCTTCGTCGCTGACCTCGGCGCTGACCTCGGCGCTGACCTCGTCGTCCGTTTCCGGTGCTGCTCGTCCAGCGGCCGGCCGGAGCTGTTGCTCGGTCTCGACGTACATCCGCTCGATGAACGCCTCGAGCTCGGTCGTCTCGACGCGCCACTGACCCCGGCCACCGAGCTTGAGGGCACGCAGCTCGCCGCGACGCACGAGCGCTGTGACCTGGGCGAGCGAGGTGTTGAGGATCTCCGCGACGTCGGGCAGGGTCAGGAACCGAGGGCCGACACTCATGGTGCCCACTATCGCACCGTTTGCTCCGCGAACCGATTCTTTACCTTTCTTTGCCTGTGGACTACCTCGTTCGCCATGGCGCGCCGGCGCGCGAGCGCCGATCATGTTGTGGGTGAGTGCTTCGGTTCTGCGGCCGCCGTCGGGTCGCGAGGTGTCCTCGCCGCCCGCGATCCGGGCGGCGCGGCCGTCGTGGCGCGATCCGAGGCTGGCCATCGGGCTGGCGCTCGTCTGTCT
>CADCUK010000168.1 GCA_902805865.1 uncultured Nocardioidaceae bacterium
AGGCGGTGATGCCGGACATGGCGGCGGGGAAGACCACGCGCAGCGTGGTCCGCATCTTGTTCGACCCGAGGGCGTAGGAGCCCTGGCGCAGCGACTGCGGTACGGCGGACATGGCGTCCTCCGACAGCGAGGCGACCGTCGGGATGATCATGACGCCGAGGACCAGACCGGCCGACAGCACGCTGAACGTGCCCAGCTCCATGTTGAAGAGGCCGTTGAGGATCTCCGGGGCGACGAAGAACAGCGCGAAGTAGCCGTAGACCACCGACGGGATGCCCGCGAGGATCTCCAGCACCGGCTTGAGCACCTTCCGGGTCCGCTCACCGGCGTACTCGGAGAGGTAGACCGCTCCGCCCAGGCCGAACGGCACCGCGATGGTGAGCCCGATCAACGTCGTCCAGAAGGTGCCGCTGACCAGCGGCAGCACCCCGAAGTCGGCGTCGGCGAACGTCGGCGCCCAGCGGGAGCCGGTGAGGAAGTCCCACATCCCGATCTCGCGGAAGAAGTCGATCGCGGGGAACAGGAGGGACAGGAAGATGCCGACCGTGACCGCGACGGTCAGGCCGGCAGCCGAGGCAAGGGCCGCGTAGGCGATCTTCTCGCCATAGCGACCCTTGCCCCGGGTGATGCTGTGCTCCTGCGAAGGGGCAGTGCTCATCTAGAAGCTCTCATCCCGATGTGTCGAGTCCTGCTCAGCCACCGAGGGACGACGCGGCGTCCTCGAGTGCGGTGACCTGCTCGTCGCTGAGCGGGATGAACTGGGCGGCCTCGGCGATCTCCGCGTCGTTCGACACGTAGAAGTCGACGAACTCCGCCACCTGGGGCTTGTCCGCGTAGGACTTGTTCGCCACGTAGACGAACAGCGGGCGGGCAAGCGGGGTGTAGGACCCGTCCTGCGCGGTCTCGACGGACGGCTCCACGCAGCCCTCGCCGCTGTCGATCTGGACGGCCTTGAGCGCGTCGGCGTTCTCCTCGTAGTAGGTGAAGCCGAAGTAGCCGAGGGCGTTCGCCGAGCCGGACACGCCCTGGACGATCACGTTGTCGTCCTCCGAGGCGTTGTAGTCCGAGCGGCTGGCGCCTTCCTCACCGTTGATCTCGTCGGTGAAGTAGTCGAACGTGCCCGAGTCGGTGCCGGGGCCGTAGAGCTCGATCGGCTCGGCGGGGAACTCCGGGTTCACCTGGTCCCAGGTCTCGATCGTGCCCTCGGCCTCGGGAGACCAGAGGGTCTTCAGCTCGTCGACCGTGAGGCACTCGATGAAGTCGTTGTCGGCGGAGACGACCACGGTGAGCGCGTCGTTGGCGACGTGGAGCTCGGTGTACTCGACACCGTTCTCCTCGCAGATCGGGGCCTCTTCGTCGTCCTTGATCGGGCGGGAGGCGTTGGAGATGTCGGTGTCGCCCACGCAGAACTTCTCGAAGCCACCACCGGTGCCGGCGGTGCCGACCGAGACGTTGACGTCGGGGTTCTCCTCGCTGAAGAGCTCGCCTGCGGCAGCGGTCAGGGGCTCAACGGTCGAGGAGCCGTCGCTGACGACCTCTCCGCTGGCGCCGCCGCCTTCTCCGCCGTCGGAGCTTCCCTCGGCCTGCCCACCACAGGCCGCGAGGCCGACGGTGAGGATGAGCGCGGCGGGCACAGCCGCGGCGTTCTTGAACGTACGTCGATTCACTATGAGCCTTCCAGCTCTCGGGCCACCCTCCAGCGGCCACTCCGTTGTGTCGCTCTGAAGGTAGGGAGCGGTTGTGAACCGACTCCCCAGCGAAAGCGAACGGGAGGTGAACAGATCCGCTCACCTCTGCGCGGACCGGTGACGGCGGCCACAAGAGGGGGAAGATCAGCGGCCGCTCGGCGCGGGGATCCTCTCGATCGCCGCGATCCGGCCGTGCCGGTGGTGCACGACGAGCATCGCTCCCTTGTCGATCGGAGGCGGGTCGATGCCCAGCGCCTCGAAGATCCACGGCAGCACCTCGCGGTGTGAGCAGACCGCCACCGGCTCCTTGAGGTCGAGCAGCCAGTCGATCTCGTCGGTGACGTCCTCCTCGGTGGCGTCCTCCACGGCGAGCACGTCGGTCACCTCGATCTTCCGGTCGACCGCGACGCCGTACGGGGCCAGCGTGGTCCAGCACCGACGGCTGCTGCTGGAGACCAGCCGCTCGACGCCGTACGCCTCGAGGACGGGGGGCAGGCGCTCCGCCTGGCGCTCGCCGAACCTGGTGAGCGTGCGCTCACGGTCGTCACCCTTCCAGGCCCGGCGGTCCCGCGCCTGGGCGTGCCGGACCACCACGAACGGGTGCGTCCTGCGCGCGAACGGCAGCGCCTCGACCAGGGTCGCGCGGTCGCGGGTGTAGCTCAGCAGCCGCCCGGCCTCCTCGGTGTCGACCCAGCGGACGTCGTCGATCTCCTCGTTGCGCTCGTACGCCGACACGTCGTCGTCCCCGCGGGCGCGACCGACCCAGTAGTGCACGTGCTTGGTCCGGTCCTGCCGCGGGCCGTAGACGTAGGCCTGGTCGGTCAGCGGCGGGCCGAGGCGGATGTGGACGCCGGTCTCCTCGAGGACCTCCCGCACCGCCGCGGTCCTGGCAGGCTCGTGCGGGTCGAGCTTGCCCTTCGGGAACGACCAGTCGTCGTACTTCGGGCGGTGCACGAGGAGCACCTCCGTGCGGCCCTGGTCCCCGCGCTTCTTCCTGCGCAGCACCACGGCGCCGGCGGCGACGACCAGGACGGGCTCCGTCATGGCGCTAGTCTCACACCACCGGGGGCGAGGCGCGCTCCTGAGGGCGAGGAGGTGCACCGGTGCGGCTGGGACGACGGTCGATCGTCGTGGGCATCGCCGTCGTCGTGCTCCTCGTCGTCGCAGCCGGTGCGCTCGTGTGGTCGCGCATGCAGGCGACGCCGTTCGAGCAGGCCGTGGAGCGGCTCCCCGCCGGGTCGATGCGCGCGGCGTTCACGGACTGGCAGGCGGTCCAGGGCTCGGTCTCGGGGTCCGACCTCAGCGCGTCGTCGTCGGAGGAGGACATGCGGTCGTTCCTCGACAAGGCGTTCGACAAGGACCTCACGGAGGGGTCGGCGCTGAGCGACTCGTTCTACGCGCTCGCGGTGAACTACGGCATCACCCCGCTCGACGCCGCGTGGGAGGCCTACGGGCAGGCCGAGGACGGGGCCGTCGACGTCCTCCAGCTGTCGGAGGACGTGGACCTGTCCGCCTTGGAGGACAAGTTAGAGTCGCTGGGGTACGAGCCACCGCCGGACGGTGCCGGGTCGGACGGCGTGTGGGCCGGTACGCCGGAGCTGGTGGCCGGGCTCGACGTACCCCTGACCAGCCTGCAGCAGAACGTCGCGGTGCTCACCGACGAGCGGCTGCTGCTGATGGCGGACCTGCCGGGCTACCTGGAGCAGGCCGTCAAGGTGATCACCGAGGACGCCGAGTCGCTGGCGTCGGTCGAGGGCGTCCCCGAGCTCGTGGACAAGGCCGGCAAGGCGAACGTCGCGCTGTTGTGGGCCGACGACTTCGTCTGCTCCGACCTCGCGATGTCGCAGGCCGACCGCACCGACGTCGTCGAGGGCGAGACGCTCATCGAGGAGGCCGGTGGGATCCACCCGCTCGAAGGGCTGGTGATGGCGCAGCAGGGCGACTCCTCGCTGACCGTCGCGATGTACTTCGCCAACGAGGACCAGGCGTCGCAGGACCTCCAGCCCCGGACCGACCTGGCCTCCGGGCCGGCGCCCGGGCAGGGCGGGACGTTCTCCGAGCGGTTCCGGATCACCGACTCGGTCGCCGACGACCGGGTGATGACGATGACGTTCGACCCCTCCGGTGGGACCCTCCTCGGCGACCTGGCACAGGGCCCGGTCCTGTTCGCCACCTGCTGACTTTTGCTTGGGCGGCCTGGCCCGTGAGTATTGCCAGACGAGTCGTCCCGAAGCTCATCCACAGCTCGGCGGGCAATAGTGGCCACCGTCCAGGTCGCCGGACACCATCCCGCGCATGCATTTCCTCTGCCCCCACAACCCATGGACTCCATGCGGTTTCGTGGTTCCTGTCCCGGTTGACCCCGCCGGACGGACGGGACCCACCCCGGGCCAAGCCCGTGGACCGCGTTGGCGGAGGACGGGACGTAATCTCTACGTCCCTTCTCATGTGCGCGCCGCCTCGCCGGAACAGCGGGTTGCCGAGGCGGCGGGGCACCTACGGTCAACAGGCGCCGTGACGGGTTGGGCTGCGCTGCGGCTGAGCGGGGCCGGGTACCTGGACGGGCTCGAGCGCGACGGCCGCACGCCTCGCCCGGTGCCGCTGGTGATGGGGCCCTGCAACGGTCGACGCGACCGGGACGGCGTGCGGTTCTCCTACGACCGCTTGGAGCCGGTGACAGAAGTTCGCGGAGTGCCGTGCCTTCCGGTCGACAGGGCGCTGTTCGACGAGATGCGCGCGTCCCGCCGGCTCTTCGACGCGGTGGTTGCAGTGGACATGGCGTTGCTGGCCGGCCCCACCACGATCGGGTCGATGACCGCCTACGTCGATGGACGACGCGGCTGGAACGGCGTACCGCTTGTGCGGAAGGCGCTGCTCCTGGCCCGC
>CADCUK010000169.1 GCA_902805865.1 uncultured Nocardioidaceae bacterium
GCCCGGGTCTCGCGCGGCGTGGCGCTCGGGATCGTCTCCCGGGACTTCGTCGTCGCAGCCGAAGCCCTCGGGGAGAAGCGCAGTCGCGTCATCGTCGCCGAGGTGCTGCCGAACATGATCGGTCCGCTCCTGGCCGAGGCGGGGCTGCGGCTCACGTACTCGATCGGTGTGGTCGCCGCCCTCGGCTTCCTCGGCTTCGCGGCCGACCCGGGTGCGGCCAACTGGGGCCAGATGATGAACGAGAACCGGCTCGGCCTCGGCACCCAGCCCTGGTCGGTGATCGCACCGGTGCTGATGATCGCGATCTTCACCATCGCCACCAACCTGATGGCCGACGGGCTCGCCCAGCTCAGCCAGAAGGGAGACGACTGATGACTGCCCCCACCAAGGACGACCAGCACACCGGCGTACCTGCCGGGAGCCTCGTCGTCGAGGACCTCGGAGTCAGCCTGACCGCCCGACCCGTCGACGTCGTCGACGACATCGACCTGGTCCTGCGACCCGGTGAGGTCGTGGGCCTGGTCGGCGAGTCCGGGTCCGGCAAGACCACGGTCGGCACCTCGCTGCTCGGCTACTCACGTGCCGGCGCGCTGATCTCGGCCGGCAAGGTGCTGCTCGGCGACCGTGACGTGCTCAAGCTCCCGTGGAAGGAGGTCCGGCAGCTGCGCGGCGAGGAGATCGCCTACGTCCCGCAGGACCCCGCCTCGGCGCTCAACCCGAGCATCCGGATCGGTAGGCAGATCGTCGAGCTGCTCGAGCTCCGCGGGGTCGGGACCGCCGAGTCCCGCCTGCAGGGCGCCCGCGACGGCCTGGCCGAGGTCGGGCTGCCCAACGACGACGAGTTCCTCAGGCGCTACGCCCACCAGCTCTCGGGTGGTCAGGTGCAGCGGGTCGCGCTGGCGATGGCGTTCCTGCCCAAGCCCAAGGTGCTGGTGCTCGACGAGCCGACCACCGGCCTCGACGTGACCACCCAGAAGATGGTGCTCGACACCATGGCGGCGCTGTGCCGCACCCACGGCGTCAGCGCCCTCTACGTCACCCACGACCTCGCAGTCGTCGCCAACATCGCGGACCGCGTCGCGGTGATGTACGCCGGGCAGATCGCCGAGCTCGGCCCCAAGGACACGATCTTCGGCAACCCCTCGCACCCCTACACGCGGGCGCTGCTGGACTCGATCCCGCACCTGAGCCAGGCGCGTGCCCTCAGGGGCATCCCGGGCCGGACACCGGCGCCCGGCGCACGCCCGGCGGGCTGTCGCTTCAACGACCGCTGCGCCTACGCGGTCGACGAGTGCCGGCAGGGGACACCGGCTCTCCGCACGGTCGCACCCGACCACGAGGTGCGGTGCATCCGCGTCGAGGAGATCGGGTCGTGGGACATCCACCGCGGCACGGTGCCGGACGCCGACCCCGACCGGAAGCGCGACGTGATCCTCTCGGTCGAGGGGCTCGACATCTTCTACGGCCGCAAGCAGATCGTCCACAACGTCACCTTCGACCTGGCGAAGGGCGAGGTGGTGGCGCTGGTCGGCGAGTCCGGCAGCGGCAAGACCACGATCTCCCGCTCGGTCGGCGGCCTGCACAAGGAGTGGACCGGCAGGGTCGCGTTCGAGGGGCGTGAGCTCGCCACCAGCGCGCGCAAGCGCAGCGCCGAGGACCGTCGACGGATCCAGTACATCTTCCAGAACCCCTATCTCTCGCTGAATCCCCGGCTGACCATCGAGCAGATCATCAAGCGTCCGATGGAGCTCTTCGGGATCGCGAAGGGCAAGGAGGCCACCGAGCGGGTGCTCGCGCTCATGGACCAGGTGGCCCTGGGTGCCGGGATGCTGCGTTACCAGGCCAGCCGGCTGTCCGGCGGTGAGCGGCAGCGCGTCGCGATCGCCCGGGCACTGGCCGCGGAGCCCGACGTGATGATCTGCGACGAGATCACCTCGGCCCTCGACGTGTCCGTGCAGGGCTCGATCGTCGAGCTCCTCGAGGGACTCCGGGTCGAGCGAGGGATCAGCATGCTCTTCGTGACCCACAACCTGGCCCTCGTCCGCTCCATCGCCGCACGCGTCGAGATCCTGCAGGAGGGCCGGGTCGTCGAGGCGGGGTCGGTGGTGCGGGTCATGGAGGAGCCCCGCGAGGACTACACCCGCAAGCTGCTGTCGAACAGCCCGAGGATCGACTGACGGCTGTGCCCGGGTCGGCCGCGGGGCTCCCGCTCGCGACGCTCTCGTTCACCGATCCCCAGCACGAGGAGGGGTGGACGCACGCACGAGTCTCCGCCACGGCCGGGCGTGCCGTGGAGTCGACAAGCGGGCCGCTCGAGGTCGAGGTGGCGGGCGCCGGTCGCTCGCGCAGCCTGGGGGAATGGGTCGAGGAGACGTCGTCCACGTCGCTGCTGGTGATGACGAACGGTCGCGTCGTCCACGAGTGGTACGGCGACGGGCTCGGGCCCGGCACGCTCTTCCTCGGCGCGTCGATGACGAAGTCGGTGCTGGCCCACCTCGTGGGACGCGCCCTCCGGGAGGGCTCCCTGGCACCGACCGACCAGGTGGCGGGCCATGTGCCGGAGCTGGTCGGCAGCGGGTACGACGGCACCACGCTCCTCGACGTCCTCACGATGACGACCGGGGTGGACTGGGTGGAGGACCACCGCGACCCGGACGGCCTCGCCACGCGGCTGCTCGGTGCCTTCTTCACCGGTGCCGACTCGCGAGCCCTGCTTCGCGAGATCCGTCCGGCGGTCGCCCCTGGCACCCGGTTCAGCTACTGCACCGCCGACTCACAGGTGCTGGACTGGGTGCGCGAACGCGCCACGGGGCTGTCCTACGCCGAGGACGTCACCCGGCTCTGGCGCGACCTGGGCTGCACGCACGACGCGGTCGTCGCGGTCGACGGTTCCGGGGTTGCATTGGCCGGCGGGGGACTGGCGGCAACCACGCGTGACTGGGCCAAGGTGGCACTGCTGGCAGTCTCCGGGGTGACCGACCGGGGCGAGCAGCTGCTCGACGAGAGCTGGGTGGATGCAGCCTCGCGGCCGCCGTACCCGTTCCTGGGGGTCGGCCGGCTGCCGAGCACGATCACCACGCACGCCGGGTTCGGCTACCACTGGTGGCCGATGGACGACACCGGCGGACGCGTGACCGCCGACGGCAGCCGCGGTCAGTTCGCGGCCGTCGACCGCCGTACCGGCGCTGTGGTGGTGAAGACATCGGCCTGGCCCTATGCCGACGCGTGGGCGGACCGGCAGAATCGCGACCTCAGCTACCTGGGGCTCCACGCCCTGCTTGACGCGTCGTCGTCATCCCGGCCGGGCTGACCCTCGAACTGCGCCCACGCGGTTCTCGCCAGCCAGAGCTCCGCGATGTCCTTGGTCGTGCGCACGCTCCGGGTCGTCGCCGCCTCGACCTGCTGCAGGCGGTACACGAGGGTCTGACGGTGGATGCCCAGCTGGTCCGCCGTGGCCTGCCACCGAAGGTCGTTGTCGAGGAAGGCGAACAGCGTGGTGCGCAGTCCGGACATCCGCTCCCCGTCGGACGCGAGCGGCCCGAGCACCGAGCCGATCAGCGTGCGCGCTTCCCGCCGCGACCGCGCGAGCAGCGAGATGCGCTCTCCGTCGAAGCTCCGCCAGCGGAGATCCGGAGCAGCGGAGTGGAGCGCCGCGACGGCCTCGGCGACCGCGACCCCGGCGTCGCCGAGACTGAGGTGCGGCCCCGAGACGCCGCACCGGTCCGTGATGGTCTCGAGGACCTCGCGCACACGGGCCAGGTCGCTGTCGCGGCAGGCGGCCAAGAAGGAGTCGGGCGCGTCCAGCGTGAGGACGGGGGCTGCGGCGAGCGCAAGGCTGAGGTGGGCACGGGCGACCTCGGGCACCTTCGATGCGACGACGCGATACGCCTCTCGCTGCTCGCCCCAGAGCTCGTCGAGCGTGTGGCTGGTGGCGTACAGGTCACGGTCGCTCAGCCATGCCGCGAAGACGCTTTCCCCTCTCTGCCAGTCCCGCTCGGCGTCCTGCAGGATCGCGTTCGTGTCGACCTCCAGCACCTGGGCGAGGTGGACCAGCGAGAAGGCATCGAGGCGGGAGCGGTCCTCGACGAGCATGTGGGTGGGGCGCTGCGTGCGGAGCGGACGTCGCTGCGGGGGGCCGGTCGCGCCGCGGTCCGTTCCGAGCGGCTCCCCGATGACCACGCACCCCGTGGCGTCGTCGATGACGCTGATCGCAGTGTGGAAGATGTCACGGAGCCCCCGCCCCGAGCGCCGTTCGCGCTCGTCTTGCGACGTCGCCCGTTGGTACACGCGGCTGAGCAGCAGGACATGGGCGGTCTGCTCGTCGGCGTTGGCGGCCGCGACCGCGCGACCGATGGCCGCGAACGGGGTGTCCGGCCCCGTGAAGAGCACCGGGAAGCAGAGCCGGTCGGCCTCGTCCAGCAGCGCCCTGGTGTAGCGCGGAGCCACCACCTCCTCGCCGATGGTGATGCCGGCCAGCCCTGCCTCGGCGAGGCCGGCGATGAACGCACGCTGCGCCCGCGGGCCCACGGGCACGCAGTCGCCCATCGTCATCAGCAGCTCATCGGGACCGAGCCAACGCGTCGGCTCGGCCGTCTCGCAGGTGTGCGCCCAGAGGACGGCCCTGCCGAGGCCGTCGGCACCGGCGACGACCTGTGTGTCGAGGGCCTGGTCGGCGACGATGTCGGCCACCTGGAGCACCGGGCCGGAGTTCATACGCTTGTATGACGGCCCGTCGGACTTCATAAGATTGCACAATAGCCCCGGCATGGCGTACCGCCCTACCGTGACGTGGGTGCAGGGGAGCCGAAGCCTGTCCGTCCTCTTCGACCCGAGATCGGTCGCGGTCGTCGGGGCCACCGACGACGAGGCGAAGTACGGCAACTGGCTTTCGGTGCAGGCGCTGCGGATGGCGGGTGCGCGCGACGTCCACCTGGTCAACCACCGAGCCGGTCGGGTGCTCGGCCGCCCCGCCGCGCGCAGCATCCAGGAGCTGGCCGTGCCGGTGGACCTCGCGGTGCTCACCGTGCCGGCCGACGGCTTCGAGGACGCAGTCGAGGACGCGCTCGAGGCCGGCGCGCGCGCCATCGTCGGGGTCACATCCGGATTCGCGGAGTCCGGTGCGGCCGGGCTCCAGCTGCAGGAGCGGGTCGTGCGGCGGGTGCGCTCGGCGGACGCCGTGCTCGTTGGACCGAACTGCCTCGGCATCTTCGACTCGTCCACGGGGTTGACGCTCACCTCGAACCCGATGCCTGCGGGGCGCGTGACGCTGCTGTCGCAGAGCGGCAACATGGCCCTGGAGCTCGCCAACCGCCTCGCCGCCTGCGGCCTTGGCTTCTCCCGCTTCGTGTCGCTGGGCAACCAGGCGGACCTCGACGTCGCCGACCTGGTCGAGGACTGCGCCCGGCACCAGGAGACCGGGGTCATCGCCGTCTACTGCGAGGACTTCAAGGACGGCCGCCGATTCGTCGCCGCGGCTGCCGAAGCCGCTCGCCGGGGCAAGCCGGTGGTGCTGCTGACCGTGGGAGGAAGCGAGGCCTCGATCCGCGGCGCCAGGTCGCACACCGGTGCGCTGACCACGAAGGGCAGCGTCATCGACGCCGCGTGCGAGGCAGGGGCCGTCCACCGGGTGACCAGCCCGCGCGAGCTGGTCACCGTTGCGTCGACCCTGCTTCGGTTCGGCGCCGTGTCGGTGCGTCGGGTCGCGATCGTCGCGGACGGGGGCGGGCACGGGTCCATCGCCAGTGACCTCGCCGAGGCAGCCGGTCTGGAGGTCCCGGAGCTGGGTCCCGTGCTGGGGCACCGGTTGGCGGCGCTCCTCCCGACGGCGGTCGCGATCGAGAACCCCGTCGACGTGGGTAGCGGTTCCAGGCTGAGCGTCGACTCCTTCGGCACGGTGACCGAGGCGCTGCTCGACCACGAGAGCATCGACGCCGTGCTCGTGACCGGGTACTTCGGCGGCTATGCGCAGTACGGCCCCTCCATGGCCCGCGACGAGCTCGCTGCCGCGCGGCGCATCGGTGAGCTGGCGACGTCCAGCCACAAACCGGTCCTGCTGCACACGATGTTCCCGGACGGAGCAGCGGCTACGGAGCTGAGCAGCCAGGGTGTGCCGGTCTTCGCCGACGTCGACCACGCCACCGACTGCTTGCAGGTCCTGTCCCACCAGCGCAGCCCCCGCCGGTTGACGAGCACCCAGCCGAGTGCGACGCCGGTCTCGGACGCCACCTACTGGGGCGCACGACAGCTGCTGCACGCCGCCGGCATCCCCTTTCCGCCTGCGCGACTCGTCCGAGGACTGGAGGAGGCGCTGACCGCCGCTGACGACATCGGGTTCCCGGTGACCCTCAAGGCGATGGGGTTGCTGCACAAGGCCGACGTCGGCGGGGTGGCACTCGGGCTCGACGACCCGGCACAGCTGGCCGAGGCCTGGGCGCTCATGGAGGGGTCGATGACGCCGCCGGCCTACACCGTCGAGGCCATGGTCGAGCCCTCCGGAGGTGTCGAGCTGATCGTGGGCGCCCAGGTCGACCCGCGGTTCGGAGCCGTGGTCACCGTGGGGCTGGGCGGACACCACGCGGAGGTTCTTGCCGACGTCTGCCACGCGCTCGCCCCCGTCGACGAGGCGACCGCCCGCTCGATGCTCGGACGGCTGCGCTCCGCGCGCGTGCTCGACGACTTCCGCGGCCGCCCGGCTCTCGACCGCGACGCGGCCGCAGGCATCATCTCGAACGTCAGCATGCTCGCCGTGGCTCACCGTGAGCTGGCCGAGGTCGAGGTCAACCCGCTCCTCCTCACCCCGGGAGGCGCGGTCGCCCTCGACGCCCGCCTCGTCCTCCACCCACCTGAGCCGGACGGACACGTCGCCACCGTCCGAGGGGAGCAGCCATGCACTTCGCGCTGACCGACGAGCAGCGAGCGGTGGTGGAGACCACCCGGACATTCGTCGAGCGCGAGCTCTACCCCCATGAGGAGGAGGTCGAGCGCACCGGCCAGGTGCGGCCCGAGGTTGCCGTACACATCGCGAAGCGGGCACTCGAAGCCGGGCTGTACGCCGCCAACATGCCCGAGGACGTCGGCGGCGCCGGGCTGGACACCCTGACCTGGGTGCTGTACGAGAAGGAGCTCGGCCGCGCCGGTTACGCGCTGGCCTCGGCAGTCGGCCGGCCCTCGAACATCCTTCTGGCCGGCGACGACATCCAGCGTGCGCGGTACCTGCTGCCCGCTGTCGCCGGCCGGCGTCGGGACTGCCTGGCGCTGACCGAGCCCGGGGCCGGCTCCGACCTGCGCGGCATGACGACCCGGGCTCGGCGCGACGAGCTCGACGGTCGCTCGGGATGGCGCGTCAAGGGGACCAAGCACTTCATCAGCCATGCCCAGGAGGCGGACTTCGTCATCCTGTTCGCTCGTACTGACAGCGGCCCGGCCACCGACGCAGCCATCTCCACGTTCCTGGTCGACCTCGACACCGCCGGTGTCGTCGTCCGGGACGGCTACCGCAACGTCTCGCACCGCGGCTACACCAACGCCATCCTGGACTTCGAGAGCTGCTGGGTCCCCGACGACGCACTGCTCGGCCAGGAGGGGGCAGGCATGGAGCTCGCTGGGACGTGGCTGGGCTCCAGCCGGCTCCAGGTCGCGGCGAGCTGTCTGGGCAGGGCCGAGCGAGCCTTCGACCTCGCCGTCCGGCACGCCGCAACGCGTGAGCAGTTCGGTCAGACGATCGGTCGCTTCCAGGGCATCTCCTTCAAGCTCGCCGACATGACCGTCGAGCTGAAGGCCGCGGAGCTCATGACGCTGGAAGCAGCGTGGAAGGTCGACCAGGGCACCTGCACCGACGCGGACATCGCCGCAGCCAAGCTGAAGGCCAGCGAGATGCTCGCCATGGTGGCCGACGAGGCCCTCCAGGTCCACGGAGGGATGGGGCTCATGGACGAGCTGCCCCTGGAGCGCATCTGGCGTGACGCCCGGATCGAGCGGATCTGGGACGGGACCTCGGAGATCCAGCGACACATCATCTCGCGTTCGCTGCTGCGACCGCTGGGGGCCTGACGTGAGCGAGGTGAGCGGGGCGGCCGAGGTGGTGCGGACCCGTCGCGAGGGCGGCATCTACGAGGTCACGCTCGACCGTCCCAAGGCCAACGCCATCGACCTGCGCACGAGCCGGTTGATGTGGGAGGCCTGGGCCGCTTTCCGCGACGACTCCGAGCTCAAGGTCGGCATCCTGCGCACCGAGGGGTCCCGCTTCTTCTCTGCCGGCTTCGACCTCAAGGCCGCTGCGGGAGGGGACGCGGTCGACGGCGACTACGGGATCGGCGGGTTCGGCGGATTGCAGGAGCTTCCCGGGCTGAACAAGCCGGTCATCGCCGCCGTGGAGGGCATGGCGGTGGGAGGCGGTTTCGAGCTGGCGCTCTCGTGCGACCTCATCTTCGCCACCACTGACGTCAGGTTCAGCCTGCCGGAGATCAACGCCGGCACGTTGGCGGACGCCGCGGCGATCAGGCTTCCCAAGCGGATGCCCCACCACGTCGCGATGGAGCTCCTGCTCACCGGACGATGGATGGATGCTGCGGAGGCGCACCGCTGGGGGCTGGTCAACGAGGTGCTCTTGGACGGCGCCGCGCTGACCGCCCGGGTGTGGGAGGTGGCCCGGCTGCTCGAGGCCGGTCCGCCGCTCGTCTTCGCCGCCATCAAGGAGACCGTCCGGGAGGCCGAGGGTGCGCCGTTCCAAGAGGTGCTGCGACGCGTCACCTCCCGCGAGCTGCAGACCGTGGACACGCTCTACGGCTCCGCCGACAACCAGGAGGGCTTCCGAGCCTTCGCCGAGAAGCGTCCACCGCGGTGGACGGGCCACTGACTCAGAAAGGCACACCTCATGAATCGCAACGTCATCATCACCTGCGCCCTCACTGGAGCAGGCGACACCGTGGGGCGGTCCGAGCACGTCCCGGTCACCCCCGAGCAGATCGCCGACGCAGGGATCGCGGCCGCCCGGGCAGGTGCCGCGATCGTGCACGTGCACGTCCGCGACCCCGAGACCGGCAAGGGATCGCGCGACGTGGCGCTGTACCGGGAGGCCGTCGAGCGGATCCGCGCGGCCGACGTGGACGTCATCGTCAACACCACGGCCGGCATGGGCGGCGACCTCGTCCTCGACCCCCAGGCGCCCACGAGCTTCCTGGACGGCACCGACCTCGTAAGCGGCGTCGAGCGGCTCGCCCACGTCGAGGAGCTGCTGCCCGACATCTGCACGCTCGACTGCGGCAGCCTCAACTTCGGTGAGGGCAGCATGGTCTACGTCAGCACCCCGGACATGCTGCGCGACGGCGCCAAGCGCATCCAGGAGCTGGGCGTCCGCGTCGAGATGGAGATCTTCGACACCGGCCACCTCTGGTTCGCCAAGGAGCTGGTGAGCGAGGGGCTGATCGACGCGCCCGCGATGTTCCAGCTCTGCATGGGGATCCCGTACGGCGCCCCGGCCGACCCGGGCACGCTGGCCGCGATGGTGAACCAGCTGCCCGAGGGCGCGGTGTGGGCGTCGTTCGCCCTGGGAGCGATGCAGATGCCCTGGGTCGCCCAGTCGATCCTCCTCGGCGGCCACGTGCGCGTCGGCCTGGAGGACAACCTCTTCCTGCGCAAGGGGGTCAAGGCGACGAACGCACAGCTCGTCGAGCAGGCCCGCACGATCATCGAGGCGATGGGCGCCAAGGTGGCTTCCCCGGACGAGGCCCGGGAGATCCTGAAGCTGAAGGCGCGGGCCTGATCGTGCGGCCGGCTCCTCAGGACGTCCGCACCGTGGTGTGCGCCGGCACCGGCGTGATCGGGGGCGGGTGGGTGGCGTACTTCCTCGCGAAGGGATACCGGGTCGTTGCGTGGGACCCGGGCGCCGCCGCGGAGGAACGGCTTGCGCACCTGGTGAGAGCGGCCTGGCCCGCGCTCACGGAGCTCGGGCTCGCCGAGGGCGTGTCAGGGCCGGACGTGGTCTTCGAGCCGGACCTGGCAGCGGCCTGCGCCCAGGCCGACTTCGTCCAGGAGAGCGCCCCGGAGGACCTCGACCTCAAGCGCCGGCTGCTGGCCGACATCGACGCCGTCACGCCCACGGACGTGGTGATCTCCTCCTCGACGTCGGGATACGGCATGTCGGAGATGCAGGTCGAGTGTGCCCATCCCGAGCGCACGGTGGTGGGCCACCCGTTCAACCCGCCGTACCTGATCCCGCTGGTCGAGGTCGTCGGCGGCGACCTCACCGACCCCGAGGTGGTGAGCTGGACCTCGGAGTTCTTCCGGCTGGCCGGGAAGTCGGTCATCACGATGGACAAAGAGGTTCCCGGCTTCATCGCCAACCGCCTGCAGGAGGCGATGTGGCGCGAGGCCTTGCACATGGTGGCGGCCGGCGAGGCGACGGTCGAGCAGATCGACCTCTCGATCACCGACGGTCCTGGACTGCGGTGGCCGATCCACGGACCCATGCTCACCTTCCACCTCGCCGGGGGTCAGGGCGGGATGGCGCACATGCTCGACCACTTCGGCCCGTCCCTGCTCTCCCCGTGGACCCGTCTCCTGGCCGCCGAGCTCACGCCGGAGCTGCGCGACGCGGTGGTCGAGGGGTGCGAGCGTGAGGCCGGCGGACGCAGCATCGACGAGCTCGTGGCAGAGCGCGACCGTGGTGTGATCGCCGTGCTGCGCGCCCTGGGCCGAGCGTGAGCACCCCACGACGCTCCTCGCTCCGCTCAGACCGCCGCGGGGACCCCGCGTGACGTTCTCGACGTGGCGCGAGCCGGTCCAGGACGCCTGGATCGACTACAACGGTCACCTGTCCGAGGCGTACTACGTGCTCGTCCTGGGGCACGCCACCGACGCGGTGATGGACAAGGTGGGCCTCGACCAGGACTACCGGGAGGCGAACGACGCGTCGCTCTACACCGTGGAGGCACACGTCCGGTACCTCGACGAGGTGCCGGCCGGCAGCGACCTCGAGGTCCGGTCCTCGATCATCGGCGTCACCAGCAAGCTGCTGTGGATCTGGCACGAGCTCTGGGTGGCGGGGCGGCTGCGGGCCACCGAGGAGATCCTCGGCGTGCACGTCTGCGCCGGCTCGTCCGCGCCGTTGCCCGCTGAGGTCCGGGAGCGGGCCGATCTGGCGTGCGTGGCTCCGCCCGCTGAGGCAGGGCGACGGATCGGCCCCCTCCCGACACGGTGACCGGGCCCCCGTTCCCGACCCGGGTCAGTGCGGGAGCGAGTCCCCGCGAGCAGCGACAAGTGCATCGGAGGCGGTGAGTCGCCAGGCCTCGAAGGTGAGCTCGGCGAGCTCGTCGCGCTCGACCCCCGGCAGGTGGACCACCACCCAGCCGAAGCCGCCGGAGGTGTACTGGATCTCGAACGTGTCCGGCCGCTCGGCCACCAGCGCGAGCTGCTCGGAGATCGTCTGCTTGAGCCCGACCGTGCAGGTCGGTTCCCACACGTAGGCGAAGGTCTGGTCGGTGACCGCGACGCGCCAGTAGCGACCGCGGTTCTCCCGCGCCACCTCGGGCAGCTGGTCTGCCAGCTCGAAGAAGTCGGTGATGCTGCAACCCGCCACGCCGAAGAGCGTCGCACATCTGGTCCTACGACCATCGTCCACTTCTCGCCTGCACCGTCGACGCGTGAGGGTTCAACCAACATCACCTCCTCGTAAGGGACCCCCATGCACCTTGCTCCTCTTCGTCGACCGGCCGGTGGCCGCCACCGGCTCGCGCGCCGGGTGGCGGTCGCCGGCGCCGGGCTCGTGCTCGCGCCGCTCACCCTTCTCCAGGCCGGCCCCGGCCAGGCAGCCTCCTCGGACGCCTGCGAGAACGGCGGCTACAGACTGGTCAACCTCTCGACCGGCACGACCGTCGCCAGCGGAGAGGTGGACCGCGTCATCAGTGCCGCCGCCTTCGGCAGCGGCGGCGCGAAGTTCGGCGTCCGAGGCCGCTACAACAGCTTCGACGTCCGGCTCAGCGACTTCGGGATCTTCGCCTACAGCTTCACCGGCGCCGCCAACCCGGAGGACATGACCGGCGGACGCCGTACCCCGGTCTTCGCGTCCAAGATCCCGAACCACCGCGGCAGGACGCTCAGCACCGGCATCACCGTCGAGCTGGACGACGAGGACCTCGTCATCCGCCGAGCCGGCACCGGCATCGAGATGAAGATCCAGTCCAAGGACTGTGCCCAGGGCGGGATCTTCCAGATGGAGCCGGAGCGCGAGGACGGCACCCGCACCCGCATTGTGCACACGCTCGCGAACCCCACCAGTCCGGCGATGACTCCGTTCTACTTCGACAACCCGGCCTTCCGGCAGCGGGTGGGTCAGTGGCTCGGCTCGGAGTGCACCAGCCAGGAGACCGGTCCGGCGTCGCAGTTCTGCGTCCAGGTCAGCACCCGGACCAACATCGCCAACGGCTTCTCGCCCGAGTTCGTGGCACGCGACAGCGCCCAGCTGGCCGAGCGGGTCCGTCAGGCCGACTGCAACACGGCCGCCCCCGTGTCGCCGTCGGTCCAGCACTGCGGCGGCGTTTCGGTCTGGGACGTCGCGAGCGGTGGCCGCATGGGCTTCGTCACCGGTGAGGACGCGGTCGAGGTCGCCAACCCGCCCACGTCGTGTGACGAGGACTGCCAGGCACAGAACCAGGTGAACGGTCGCCTTGCCGTCCTGGGGTTCCCCTTCCCCGTCCCCGACGGCAGCAAGCTCGGCCCCCGGACCTCCAGCCTGGCCCTCCCCAAGCTCACCGCTCCCTGACCCGCAAGGAAATGGCCATGTCCCGCACCGCAGTCAATCTCGCCGCCGTCGTCGTCGTCGGCCTCGCCGCCACGGCAGTCGGCCTCGCCCAGCCCGCGACCGCACGTCCCGCCGACCCGTTCTCCTACAAGGTCACCTACGACGACTTCTCCGTGTGTGACGAGCCGGGCAGCCTCGTAGGTCGGGTGTTCCTCAGCTCACGCTCGACGGGCAGCGAAGGTGGCACCTACACCGCGACGTTCGTCGAGCGCACCGTTGGAACCTTCACGGTGGGCGACGACGTCTACCGCTTCCGGCAGGCCAGCACGTTCAGCGAGCACGAGCGGCTCGACGACGGCGAGACCAGCGCCAACCACCTGATCGGCAAGATCCGACTCTCCGGGAGCGGGCCGTTGGCCGGGGTGAAGCTCGATCAGCACATCATCACGGTCGTCGACGCCAACGGCGTCGAACGTGTCGACACGTACATCTCGTCCTTCTGCCAGTAGCCGCCTGGCGCTGGAGCCCCAGGCCTGTCTGCCCCCCGGCAGGCGTGGGGCTCCTTGCGTGGCACTCGGGACATCGGGTACCGGGGCGGCGCGAACGGTTCTCTCGACAAGGACGTTCGCCGGTCCGCCGGGTTGAGACCACGGCTCAGCGGACCGCTTCAGGAGCTTCGCATTTGCTTGCAGTGCACACATGTGCAACGCCTCCACCCGTCCCGGCACGGTCGAAGCCTCGTTGAGTGCTGCATCAGCCCGACGAAACGACGCACGGGGGTCCTTCGATGTCGCAGCAGCAGCAGCAGACCATTGAGCCACTCGACGCCGACTGTCCGATCTGTGACCGACAGGTGCTCAGGGTCACGATCGCCAACCAGGCATGGGGCGGTGACGCATCCACGGTGAAGTTCCTCTGCAGCAGCGGCTCACCCCATCTGCCGCTGGGCTGGAACCCGAAGACCGAGTGACCGAAGACGTCCGTGCCGGGGGAGCGGGAACTGGTCGAACGGGAGAAGCCCCGCGCCTGTCCCCCGACTCGGCGCGGGACTTCACCCGTCCCCACTCGCATGAAAGGGAGATCTGCGAGCGGTTCCCCCACTCCTGAAGGTAGGGCGTCACAAGCAGGTCCCCCAGGGGCGTTGGGCACCCCCGGGAGAGCCCGTTGTGCGGCAAGGGACCAAGGGCACCTTGTCGCTGTCGACAGAGGTTCTTCTTCGTTCTGACACCGGAACCGTCACCGGAAGTCGCGCGACGACGCGCGTGCCTGCAACACCGCGCCGGCGCCCGGGACGACGACGTCGATGCTCTCCACTCGATCGGCGACGAGGTTGGTGACGCCCTCGTTGCACTCGAGCCGTCCACGGATGACGACGGCGACGCGGTTGCGTGCGGCCTGTCGGTGGACCTTCATCACACCGATCGAGCACACGACGTTGAGCATGCCCGTCTCGTCCTCGAGGTTGAGGAAGGTGACGCCCATGGCTGTCCCCGGCCGTTGCCGGTGGGTGATCAGCCCGGCGACGTGGACGCGACGCCCCGACTCGGTGCTGGCGAGGTCGGCGATCGAGCGGACGCCGGCGCGACGGAGCTCGTCGCGCAGGTGCTCGACGGGGTGCCGCTCCGGCGAGACACCCGTGGCCCACAGATCGGCCATGGTGATCTCGGGCTCGCTCATGCCGGGAAGAGCGGGTGCAGCGGGTGCGGGCGTGGTGCCAGGGAGGTGCTCGGCGTCCTCGGCGAACCCGGCGACCCAGAGCGCCTCGCGTCGGCCGAGCCCCCAGCCGTCGAAGGCCCCGGCCGTGGCGAGCGCCTCGAGCTGGGCCGAGGTCAGCCCGGCGCGACGGGACAGGTCCGTGACGCCGGTGAAGGGGGCGTCCTTTCGCGCCGAGACGATGCGGCGTGCCACCTCCAGACCGATGCCGCGCACCGAGTCGAGCCCGAGCCGGACGGCGAGCGCGCCGTCGCGCCGGTGGGTGGGCACCGGATCCGGTGTGCCAGGCACCCACTCGGTGCGCTCGAAGCGGGGCCGGCAGCACTCGTCGAGACCCGTGGGGGCGACAGGTCCGGGCGTCTCGGGTGGTCCCTGAGGAACGAGCGAAGCGAGTGTCTCGAAGGGCTCCAGGTCGGCCTGCGCTGCGGACCGGGTGATGTCGGGACGGCGTACGTCGACGCCGTGGCGCCGGGCATCGCCGACCAGCGACTGCGCGGAGTAGAAGCCCATCGGCTGGTTGCGCAGCAGCCCGGCCAGGAACGCCGCCGGGTAGTGCAGCTTGAACCACGACGAGGCGTAGACCAGCAGGGCGAACGACAGGGCGTGCGACTCGGCGAACCCGAAGTTGGCGAAGGACAGGATCTTCACGTAGATCGAGTCGGCCAGCTCGCCGGTGATGCCGCGGCGCTGCATGCCGGCGTACAGCTTGTGCTTCACGGACTCGATGCGTTCGATCCCGCGCTTCGACCCCATGGCGCGGCGCAGCAGGTCGGCGTCGTCGCGGCTGCAGTCGCCCAGAGCGACCGCCATCGCCATCAGCTGCTCCTGGAAGAGCGGGACGCCCTTGGTGCGCTCGAGCACGGGCACCAGCTCGGGATGGTCGTAGGTCACCGGCTCCTGGCCGGTGGCCCGGCGGACGTACGGGTGCACGGCCCCGCCCTGGATGGGACCGGGTCGGATGAGGGCGATCTCGATGGCGAGGTCGTAGAACTCCCGCGGGCGCAGCCTCGGGAGCGTGCCGATCTGCGCCCGGCTCTCGACCTGGAAGACGCCGATCGAGTCGGCGAGGCACAGCATGTCGTAGACCGCCGGCTCCTCCTTCGGCATCGACGCGAGGTCCCACTTCTCCTCGAGGTGCGTGTCGACCAGCCGCATCATGTGGTCGAGGGCGCCGAGCATGCCGAGTCCGAGCAGGTCGAACTTCACCAGCCCCATCGACTCGCAGGCGTCCTTGTCCCACTGCAGCACCGTCCGCTTGTCCATACGCGCTCGCTCGATCGGGCAGACCTCGCCGATCGGCCGCTCGGTGAGGACCATCCCGCCGGAGTGGATGCCGAGGTGGCGCGGCGCACCCATCAGCTCCTCGGCCAACGCGATCACCGGTGCGGGGACGTCGTGCGCACTCGGGTCGCCCATGTCCCCGGCCACCACGGACTTCCAGCCGTCGATCTGCTTGGACCACGCGTCCTGCTGTCCCGGGGAGAAGCCCAAGGCCTTTGCTGCGTCACGCACTGCCATCCGCGGCCGGTAGCCGATGACGTTGGCCACCTGGGCCGCATTGCGTCGTCCGTAGGTGTCGTAGACCCACTGGATGACCTCCTCACGCCGGTCGGAGTCGAAGTCGACGTCGATGTCGGGTTCCTCGTCGCGGTGGGCGGAGATGAACCGTTCGAACGGCAGGCGGTAGAAGACCGCGTCGACCGCGGTGATGCCGAGGGCGTAGCAGACCGCTGAGCTCGCCGCGGAGCCGCGGCCCTGGCACAGGATGCCGCGCTCGCGGGCGAAGGCGACGATGTCGTGCACGATGACGAAGTAGCCGGCGAAGTCCTTCTCGGCGATGACCCTCAGCTCGTGCTCGAGCCGCTCGCGTGCGTCGCGCTCGTGCGGGACGCCCACGTAGCGTTCTGCGAAGCCCCGCTCCGCGAGCACCCTCAGCCAAGAGTCAGCGGTGTGGCCTTCGGGGATCTGCCGCTTGGGCAGCGCGGGCGACGCCTTGCGAAGGTCAAAGGCGAGCTCGTCGGCCAGGGACACGCTGCGCGCGACCGCCCTGCCTCCGATGTCGTCGGGGTACGCCGACAGAGCAGCCGCCGTCTCAGCACCGCTGCGCAGGTGGGCGGATCCCGACAGGTCCAGCCAGCCGTCGAGCTCGGCCAGGCTGCGTCGTGCGCGCACCGCTGCCATCGCCGTGGCCACCCGGTGCCGTTGCGGGGTGGCGTGGTGGACGTTGCCGGCCGCGACCACGTCGAGCCCGTGGACGGCAGCCAACCGGGCGAGGGACGCGTTGGTCGCATGGGCACCCGGACGCGGCGAGAGCTCGACCAGGATGTGCTCGAGACCGAACAGCGCCGTCAGCCGGTCGAGCGCCTCGGCCGCCGCGCGCTCGCCCCCGCTCGCGAGCGCCTGCTGGACGGCGCCCTTGCGGCAGCCCGTGAGCACCACCCAGTGGTCGCGCCCCCGCTCCGCCAGCTCGCCGAGGTCGTAGCTCGGACGCCCCTTCTCGTCGCCGCGGAGATGAGCGTCGGTCATCGCCGCAGCAAGCTGGTGGTAGCCCTCGACCCCGCGCGCCAGCACCAGCAGGTGGCTGCCCTCGGGGTCGGGCACGCCGTTCTGCGGACCGGAGAGGCCGAGGGAGAGCTCGGCGCCGAAGACGGTGGACAAGTCGTACGCCGCTGCCGCCTCGGCCAGCATCGGGGCGCCGTAGAAGCCGTCGTGGTCGGTGATCGACAAGGCATGCAGGCCGAGGCGTACCGCCTCCTCGACGAGCTCGGCGGGAGAGCTCGCGCCGTCGAGGAAGCTGAAGTGGCTGTGGCAGTGCAGCTCGGCGTACGGCGTGACCGCGGCCGGCCGGTCGATCGGTCGGGCCGTCGTCGACGCGCGCTTGCGCCGCGACACGGGCGCGTCGTCGGCACCCGGCAGGCCACTGAGCCGGCGCTCGAGCTCTGCCCACTTCATCGTGGGGTTGTTCCAGCCCATCAGCGCACCCGGTCAGTCATATGCGGCCTCCAGGGACCAACCCTCGGGCCCACGAAGCAACAGCCAGGCGCGTCCGTCGGCGCCGACCACCTGGAAGCGGGCCGACCGTCCGTCCCCGCCGGACCACCAGCTCTCGTCCGTGGGCCACGGCCCGGCCCATGCCTTCACCGGCTGCCAGGGGAGTGCCGTGCCATTGCCGCCCGGACCTCCGCCCTGGCCGACCACCCGGAAGCGCCGTGGCTCACCGGTCACGACGCCGCGGTCCGTGACGCACACGTCGTGGCCCCGGTCGTCGACGACCTCGGCACTCCGGGGCGCCGCGAACACGCGAACCGGTGCCGGACCCGGCACCCGGCCGGGCCACGGCCGGTCCAGCGGGCGCAGCTCGACGGCGCGCTCGCCCCAGGGCACCAGCGCCTGCCTGGCCGAGGGGCTGCGACCGCCCTGCAGCACGGGTCGGAGGACGGCCTCGAAACCGATCATGCCCTGCACCCGCGCCACACCGCGCTCGACCAGGTCGTCCGAGGCGCTGCCCCACAACGCCTCGCCATGAGCGGCCGCGGACTCGACCACCTCGGGCACGAACCGGATCCGATCGATCGGGGCACGCACCGCGCCGGACTCCTTCCGGGCGCGGAGCGAGCCGCCGACGTCCGCCGACTGGAGCTGCCAGTGCACCCGGTCGACGAGGTCGCGGGCGTTGAAGTGTCTAGGGTGCAGCCAGGTGCGTGACGAGCAGACGACTCCGTCGGACTCGGCCTCGACGCGCACGCCAGTGGCGACGAGCTGGTGGTGCGCCAGCTGGGCGACGAAGCGCCCGGCGGTGGTGCGCACGCTGAAGGTGATCGCCTCGACGGAGTCGAGGGGCGGCTCGAAGGACACCTGGGCGTCGAGCTCGGGCGGTGGGGTGCGGGCGGCGAACAGCGAGCGGTCCTCGCCGCCGGCCCGTCGGCGTACGGCGGCACCGTAGGCGCCCAGCCGGTGCTCGACGGCGTCCCCGGGCAGGTCGGCGAGGTCGCCGAGCGAGCGGAGCCCGAGGCGCTGCAGGAGGCTGACCAGCTCCCGCCCTTGCGGGCCGTCGTCCTGCAGGACCTCGATCGGGATCCCACGCAGGAACGGCGCGGAGCCGCCCGGAGGCACGACCGTCCACGACTGCGCCTCCGCGGTCCGAGCTGCCTGCTCGGCGGTGAACAGGTCGTCGGCGATGCCGATCCGCAGGTCCCACACGCCACCGTCGACGACGGCCTGGGAGACCGTCGCAGCGGCGAAGGTCTCGCTGCCGTACCAGCTGCCCGGTGCCCGAACCGCAAGCAGCCCCGGCCTCAGAGCGGCTACCCCGGGGCGCAGCTCCTCGACGGTGGTCATCACCGGCTCGAAGGCACGGGCGTCGCGGTCCGGGTTGGTCGGCAGCAGGACCAGCTCAGGGCACCTGGCCTGGGCGTCGCGCCGACGCTGCCCCCGTCGCACCCCCTCAGCGCGGGCAGGTCCGTTGCACACCTCGACGACGTTGGCGTGGAGCACGGCGGCAGGGGAGCGCGGCGACGCCCCGGCCTCCTCGAGTGCGGCGACCACCGACCAGTCGGGGCACCACACCACCATCACCCTCATCCGCGTCCCACCCGGTTGTGCCTCATCCGGTCGCGCTCATCCGGTCGCACTGTGGAGGTCGTGCTGCGTGTCGACTCGGGCCACGCGGTCGACGCGGTGCACCCCGGGCCAGCTCAGCTCGAAGGGCTGCGGTGGTCGCGCACCCCGGTGCACGTCGACCCGGGCGCGGCGGCTCTCCAGCTGGCCGGTGCCGGCCGCCGGCCCGCTCCAGGCGGACTCGACGGTGCTCAGCCTTGCTTCGACCCGTGGCCACTGCCCGTGGACCACGAGCACGGCCGAGCGGTTGCGCAGCCGCGAGTCGAGGATGCCTGCAGTCCGCTCGTCGACGGACGCAGGCGGTCGCAGCACCACGATCCGCAGGACGTCGACCAGGGCCGCCGTCACCTCCAGCCAGTGCTCGCCCGGGTCAGGCACGAGCACCGTGCGTGACAGCTCGATCCCCAGCTCCGCCGCGGCTTCGGCCCCGAAGTCCGGGCAGCCGGCGAAGCCGACCCACTCACCGGCCCGGGACGCCCCTGCGGCCAGTGCGAGAGCAAGGGAGGCGGAGTCGACAGCGTACGTCGTCCCAGCGTGAAGAGGCACGATGTCGGAGAGCCCGGGCAGCGTCGGGACAGGCTCCAGTGCTGGTCTACGCTCCATCGCAGCCACCCGCTCGCGCAGCTGCTCAACGACCGGGCGCTCCGGGTCGAGCGTCGCGAGGCGGGTGGGGGGCATGCATCAAGGATCGAACATACGTTCGAACACGTCAAGCGGTCGTCTCACATGACTACGGGGTGACTTTCAGGCACCAGGTGCCCGGAAGTCACCCCGTAGCGGTGAACTAGGGTCGGTTCACCTTCGGGTCAGCTGCCGTCGCCCCTGAAGAGGCGGTTGTTGTAGTCGCCCGCGCGACCTGCCGACCGTCCCTGGTCGTAGTAGAGCTCGTAGCTGCCCTCGCTGCCGCTCGGAGGCACCTCCCGCTGGGCGAAGGCGTCCGCCTTGATCCACTCCGGCTTCCCGAAGCAGGCTCGCGGGAAGGTCATCGAGATGGTGTCGGCCCTGTAGTCGATCTCGTGGGTCGTCGTGCACGGGGCAGTCTCGTTGTTGTGGAAGGCGCTCAACGTCCCAGCTCTGTTGCCGGGGCCCGCGACGAGGTTGC
>CADCUK010000170.1 GCA_902805865.1 uncultured Nocardioidaceae bacterium
ACGACAAGGGGTACGAGCCGGTCTTCCCGGACCTGGAGTCGTTCTCCGGCACGCTCGTCCAGCCGCAGTTCTGGCCCGAGGACCTCGACTACTCGGGCAAGAAGGTCGTCGTCATCGGGAGCGGTGCGACCGCGGTCACGCTCGTGCCGGCGATGGCCGAGGAGGCCGAGCACGTCACGATGCTGCAGCGCACGCCGACGTGGATCAGCGCGGTCCCCGGCCGCGACAAGATCGCCGACCGGGTGCGGGAGCTGCTCCCCGCCAAGCTGGCCCACCAGCTCATCCGCTCCAAGAACATCGCGATCGCCATCGGGGTCTACCAGTTCTGCCAGCGCCGGCCCGAGCAGGCCCGCAAGATGCTCCTGGGACTGACCACGAAGATCCTCGGCGACGAGAAGCTGGTGGCCGAGCACTTCACCCCGCCGTACAACCCGTGGGACCAGCGTCTCTGCGCGGTGCCGGACGCCGACTTCTTCCTGGCGATGAAGCGGGGCAAGGCCGAGGTCGTCACCGACCACATCGAGCGCTTCGTCCCGGAGGGCATCAAGCTGACCTCCGGCAAGGTCCTCGAGGCCGACATCGTGGTCAGCGCGACCGGGTTGCAGCTGCTCGCGTTCGGCGGCATCCAGCCGACCGTCGACGGGCAGGAGGTCGTGCTCTCCGACCAGTTCGTCTGGCAGGGCGCGATGATCACGGGGTTGCCGAACTTCGCGATCTGCATCGGCTACACCAACGCCTCGTGGACGCTGCGGGCCGACCTCAGCTCCCGGCTGGTCTGCAAGATCCTCAACTGGATGGACCGCAACGACCACGCCGCGGTGGTGCCGAACCCGACCGAGGAGCTCACCGCCCGACCGCTCCTCGACCTGGCCGCCGGCTACGTCCAGCGCTCGATCGGGGCCTTCCCCCGTCAGAGCGACCACGGCGTGTGGCGGGTGCGGCAGAACTACGTCATCGACGCCGCGACGACGATGCGCACCAACCTGAAGAAGACGCTCGCGGTCACGCCGCGGTCAGAGGTCCGGCGCGACGTCGGGACGCCCGACCTCGTCGGGGTCGCCTCGTGACAGCCACCGACACGACGTACGTCGAGGTCGACGGCCACCCCGTCCGGGTGCGGGAGTCCGGGCCGGCCGACGGCGAGCCTGTGGTGCTCGTCCACGGCATCGGACGCAGCCTCGAGGACTGGCAGCCCACGCAGGACCTCCTCGCGGACGATCACCGGGTGATCAGCCTGGACCTGCCGGGTTTCGGGCTGACCCGCAGGATGAAGGGCCACTGGGGGCTGGAGGGGTTCGCGCGCGCGGTCGTCGCGCTCCTCGACGCGCTCGACGAGAAGCGCCCCGTGCACGTCATGGGCAACTCGCTGGGAGGCGCGGTCGCGATGACGCTCGCCGCCAACCACCCCGACCGCGTCGCCAGCCTGCTGCTCGTCAACAGCGCCGGGTTCGGTCGCGAGGCCAACGTCTCGCTGCTGCCGATGGCGTACGGCGCGCTGTCCTCGCTCCCCGTGGTCGGCCGGCGGTTCCGGCCCCTGGCCCGCGCCACCGGGATCCAGTCGATGCGGGACGTCTTCTTCGACCCCTCGCACCTGACCGACGAGATGGTCCGGCATGCCGGGGAGCTCAACCGGCAGCCGGACTTCCGGGTGACGTTCATGGCCACGGCCGCCCGCCTGGGACTTCCGGTGGTCGGCACCTACCCGTGGTGGCGCCGCGCCCTGCTCGCCCGGCTGGAGATGGCCGACGTCCCCACGATGGTCGTCTGGGGCGACGCGGACAACGTCCTGCCTGCCAAGCACTTCCATGCCGCCGTCAGCGCCTTGCCGAACGCCGGCAGCCACCTCTTCCCGGACACCGGCCACATGCCGCAGCTCGAACGGGCGGAGGAGTTCGCGGAGCTCGCGGCGGCGTTCGTCGCCGATCCCGGACGCCGCGCGACCACCGTGTGACGCGGCCGACTGTCTCGTCCGGAACACCCGCGGATGTTCCGACGTTGCAACCCCTCGTGGGCCCGAACGCGGCACCGCGGGAGGGCACGAAGTGACGACGACAGCACCAGCGAGCAGCCACACCGAACCGGTGGCGCCGACCCGGCCGTGGCGCGTGGTGCTGCTGCTGGGGAGCCTGATCGCCCTTGGTCCGCTGAGCATCGATCTCTACCTCCCGGCACTCCCCGAGCTGACCGACGACCTCTCCGCCAGCCCGTCCTCGGTGCAGCTGACGCTGACCGGTGTCCTCGTCGGTCTCGCCCTGGGGCAGCTGGTGCTCGGGCCGCTGAGTGACATCTACGGTCGCAGGCGACCGCTCCTCGCCGGCATCGCCGTCAACGTCGTCGCCTCCCTGCTCTGTGCCGTCGCCCCGACGATCCTGGTGCTCGATGTCCTGCGCGTGCTGCAAGGGGTCGGTGCGGCCGCGGCAAGCGTGGTGGCGATGGCCGTCGTGAGGGACCTCTTCAGCGGCCGGGCCGCGGCTGCCGTCATCTCTCGGCTGGTCATGGTGATGGCGCTGGCACCGGTCCTGGCGCCCTCGTTGGGCAGTGCTGTGCTCGCGTTCGGCACCTGGCGGACGGTCTTCCTCGTGCTGGCCGGTCTCGGCATCCTGATCGGGCTGCTCGCCGCCGTGGGACTCAAGGAGACACTGCCGAGCGAGCGTCGTTCCGCCCCCGGCCTGCGCTCGACCTTGACGTCGTACGGCGTGCTCCTCCGGGACCCGACCCTGCTCGGTTTCATGATGGTCGCGAGCCTCACGATGGCGGCGGTCTTCGCCTACGTCTCCGGCGCCTCGTTCGTGATGCAGGACGGTTTCGGCCTCGACGAGCGGACCTTCGGCCTGCTCTTCGGCGTGGGAGCGGTCGGCCTGATCGCCGCCTCGCAGGTCAACGTCTCGTTGCTGCGGCGGTTCACTCCTGGCGCGATCCTCAGCGCCGCCCTGACCGTCGCCGCGCTGGCCGGAGCGGTGCTGCTGCTCAACGCCGTGACCGGGGCAGGCGGCCTGGCCGGGATCTTGGTTCCCATCTGGGTGATCCTCGCGATGGTGGCGCTCTGCGGCCCGAATGCAACTGCGCTCGCACTCGCAGAGCACGGCCACCACGCAGGGGCGGCGGCCGCGCTGCTCGGCGCGGCCCAGTTCACCGTAGGGGCGGCGATCGCACCGCTCACCGGGCTGGGTGAGGCGGGGTCGGCGGTTCCCATGGCCGCCACGATTGCCGGTGCGCTGTTCCTGGCGGCGGTCCTGGTCAGGCTGGTGCTGCGACCGGCACCCGCCGTCGCGACCGCCTGAGCCCGCCTCAGGCCGACCGCCTCACGTGAACGCGCTCTCCCCGGTGATGGCGCGGCCGACGATGAGGGTGTTGATCTCCCGGGTGCCTTCGTAGGAGTAGATCGCCTCGGCGTCGGCGACGAAGCGGCCGACATGGTGCTCGAGCAGGATCCCGTTGCCTCCGAGCACCTCACGTGCCCAGCCGACCGTCTCGCGCATGCGGACAGTGCTGTGCGCCTTGCACAGCGACGCGTGCTCGTCGCGCAGCAGTCCGGCGTCCTGCAGCTGCGAGGCCCGGACGTTCATCGCGGTCGCGGCGGTGACGTTGGAGAGCATCTTGACCAGCAGGTCCTGGACCATCTGGAAGGACGCGATCGGCCGGCCGAACTGCTCCCGTGACTTGGTGTAGCGGAGCGCGTGCTCGAAGGCTCCCCGCGCACACCCGGCCGCTGCCCACGCCACACTCATCCGGGTCACCCGCAGCACGTCCGCCGTGGCCCGGAAGCTGTCGGCTCGCTGCAGTCGGTTCGCCTCGGGGACGCGGACGTCGGTGAGAGTGATCTCGGCGTTCTGGACCACCCGCAACGCGATCTTGTCCTCCTGCTTGGAGAACTCCATGCCGTCGGCGCCCTGCTCGACCACGAAACCCTTGACCTGTCCGTCCGCGGTGTCGCGGGCCCAGATGATCACGAGGTCGGCGAAGGCTGCGTTTCCGATCCACTTCTTCGCGCCGTTGAGGATCCAGTCGTCGCCGTCCTTGGTCGCCGTGGTGGCGAGTCCGGCGGAGATCGCCGACCCGACATCGGGCTCAGTGAGACCGAACGCCCCTATCAGCTCCATGCGGGCCATGGCGGGAAGCCACCGTTCGCGCTGCTCGTCGGAGCCGCACAGGTGCACCGACCCCATCGCCAGTCCGCCGTGCACGCCCATGAAGGTCCCCATCGACGGGTCCACCCGGCTCAGCTCCATCGCGACCAGGCCGTCGACGAGCGCTCCGCGGCCCGGGCAGCCCGGGCCGTCGAAGGCCAGCCCGGCGATGCCCAGCTGGGCGAGTCCTGGCACCAGGTCGTGGGGGAACGTCGCCCGGGTCCAGTGATCGTTGATCACCGGCTCCACCTCGCGCGTCATGAACGCGCGCACGCTGCTGAGCAGGTCGCGGTCCTCGTCGGACAGCAGGAGCTCGAACCCCAGGAAGTCCGATGCCGGAGAGTCCTCCAGCGTGAGCTTCTCGAGCTCCTCTGCCCGGCTGGGCTCGGTGGGCATCTCCTAGACCTCGCGCCAGCTCTCGCCCGCATTGTCGTGTCCGTGCGCAGCCATCAGCGTGAGCCCGCCGTCCACGGTGATCGAGGCTCCGGTGACGTAGCCCGACCGCGGTGACGCGAGGAACGCGATCACCGACGCCACCTCGTTGACGTGGCCGGGACGCCCGATCGGGTTGCCGGGTCGCGCCTCGGAGTAGGCCTGCGACTCGTCCTGGCCCGTCATCGGCGTCGATATCTCCCCCGGCGCGACGGAGGAGACGAGGATCCCGTCCCGCGACAGCTCCAGCGCCAGGCACTTGGTGAGCATGCCGAGCGCGGCCTTCGCGGTGCAGTACGCCGCTGCGCCGAAGCGCGGCACGGTCTCGTGGACGCTGGTGACGTTGATGATCCGTCCACCGTGCCCGGCCTGCTGCATGTGCCGGGCTGCCCGCTGCGAGCACAGGAAGGCGCCGTCGAGGTCGGTCGAGATGACCTGGCGCCACCGCTCGTAGTCGAGCTCGAGCACCGGGTCGCTGTGGCCGGTGCCGCCGTTGTTCACCAGCACACCGAGCCCGCCCAGCTGGTCGACGAGCGAGTCGATGACGTTCCCGGTGTCAGGGCTGCTGAGGTCCTGCTGCGCGACGAAGCAGCGCTGGCCACGCGCCTCGATGCTGCGCCTGGTGTCCTCCGCGCCGTCGGCGTCGGTGTGGAACGTGATCCCGACGTCGAACCCCTCGGTGGCCAGGAGCTCAGCGGTGGCCTTGCCCATGCCGGAGTCGGCGCCGGTGATGATCGCAAGACGCGGGTGGGCGGGGTGAGGGGAGGTCGTCATGCCTCCGTCGTACCCACGAACAGCTCAGCTGACCCCGAGCAGGTCGCGGAGCGGGTCGATCGCGAAGTAGACGACGAACAGACCGGCCACCAGCCACATGAGCCCGTGGATCTCCCGCACCTTGCCGCGGACCAGCTTGATCAGCACGTGCGCGATGAAGCCTGCGCCGATGCCGACGGTGATGTTGTAGGTGAACGGCATCAGAACGATCTTGAGGAACGCCGGTAGCGCGATCTCGACGTCGTCCCAGTCGATGTTCCTGACCTGCACCATCATCAGGAAGCCGACGAGCACGAGGGCCGGGGTGGCCGCCTCGTTGGGGATCACCTCGACCAGCGGCGTGAAGATCGTGGCCAGCAAGAACATCCCACCGGTGACGACCGACGCGAGCCCGGTCCGGGCGCCCTCCCCGACCCCGGAGGCCGACTCGATGTAGGAGGTGTTCGAGGAGACCGACGCCGCACCGCCGGCGGCGGCCGCGATCGAGTCGACGATGAGGATCGCCTCGGGCCTCGGCGGGACGCCCTGCTCGTCCAGCAGGCCGGCCTCCGCGCCGATCGCTGTCATCGTGCCCATGGTGTCGAAGAAATCGGCCAGCAGCAGCGTGAAGATCAGCAGCGCGATGGCGATGAACGCTGCGGCGTCGTACGAACCGAGGGTGGAGCCGAGACCACCGACGTCGTCGAAGATCGCGAGGCCCCACAGGTCCTTGGCGTCCTGGACTCCCGGCACGTTCGCGACGTTGCTCCACCCCGGGAGGTCCGGGACGTTGAGGTTCCACCCCTTCGGGTTCGGCTCACCGTCGGGGACGAAGGTCGGCCCGACGTTCGCGACCCGCTCGACGACGATCGCGACGACCGTGGTGGCGAGGATCGAGATGAGGATCGCGCCTTTGACCTCGCGCACGTAGAGCGCGACCACCAGCACCAGCCCGAAGACGAACACCAGGACCGGCCAGCCGTCGAGGAGCCCGCCGATGCCCAGCTCGACAGGAACAGGTCCCACGCCGGTACGCCGTACGAACCCTGCGTCGACGAGACCGATGAGCGCGATGAAGAGGCCGATGCCGACGCTGATCGCGGTCTTGAGCGACGCGGGCACGGCCCGGAACACGGCGATCCGGAAGCCGGTCAGCACCAGCAGGAGGATGATCAACCCCTCGAGGAACACGAACGTCATCGCCTCGGTCCAGGTGTAGACCTTGGCGATCGAGAACGTGACGAACGCGTTGAGCCCGAGACCGGTGGCCAGGGCCAGCGGGTACCTGGCCACCACGCCCATCAGGATCGTCATCAAGCCGGCGACGACCGCAGTCGCCAGCGCCACGAGCTGGACGTTCGGCTGGTCGCCGCCACCGAGGTACTGCCCCGCACCGTCGGTCTGCGTGCCGATGATGAGCGGGTTGAGCACGATGATGTAGGCCATCGTGAAGAACGTGACGACGCCGCCTCGGACCTCACGCCCGACGGTCGATCCGCGCTCAGTGATCTTGAAGAACCGGTCCACGCTCGGGCCCCTTCGAGTCGCCTGCCTGCCCGGCCGGGCCACGCACCCGGCCCGACGCCGCGCACATCGTGCCAGAGGTCCGATGCCGTGCCGCGTCCGGGCGGGATAGGTTCGGCCCGTGGACAACCCGAAGGCGCAGCCGCGCGACGTGCAGGCGCTCGGGCGACCTCACCACGCCGTTGCGGAGGTGCGACCGCTCGACGTCAGCGGTCTGCGCACGGTGACCGTGGGCACGATCCTGTTCTTCGTGGCCGGTCTCGTGCTGGTGCTCTTCTTCCGTGAGTGGATGGAGGACACCGACCGCGAGTGGTGGCTGTGGACCTGCATCGCCGGATTCGGGCTCGGGCTCTTCGGCTACGACCACTGCCGCCGCCGAGCCCGTCACCACGCAGCCGCCGAGGGGTCGTAGCCGGTCCGGCTAGCCGCGGTCGGCGAGGACCGCCTCGGCCGCGCGCCGCCCCGAGACCAGGGCGCCCTGGATCGAGCTGGTGTCCCGGTGGTCGCCGGCCACGTAGACCGGTCGGCCGGCCCGGCTCAGCCGCACCGGCTTCGTGAAGTCGTGCGGCGGCCTCATCGCGGGCAGGGCGTGCGGGATGACGTACTCCGCCAGCCGCTCCCAGTCGGAGGTGTCCTGCTCGTGCAGCTCGCCGAGGATCGGCAGCAGGACGTCGTCGCCAGCGTCCGGTCCAGCGTCCGACCCAGCTCCCGCCCCGTGCACGAGCGACGTCGAGAAGAGCGCACGACCTGCGGGTGCGTACGTCGGCGCCGCCGCCGAGAGCTCGATCGTGTTCGCCACCGGCGAACCGTCCGCGTCGGCCACCAGCGTGCTGCGCCGGCCGGGGACCGCCGGCCCTGCGTGGTAGACCGTCGTGACGCCGTTCGCGCCGGGCGGCTCGCCGAGCTCCGGCAGCAGCCCGTGGGCAGTCCAGGCGTCGGTGGCCACCACGACGCGACCGGCGCCGACGGACTCACCGCCCTCGAGCTCCACGCCGTCCTCGTGGACGGCAGCGACCGTGCTGCCCAGGCGCACCGCGCCGGGAGGGAGCAGGTCCGCCAGCTGCTCCGGGATCGCCTGCATCCCGGCCGCCGGCAGCGTCGAGCGACCGCGGGCGAACATGCGGGCCATCAGGTCGAGGAAACGACGAGTCGTGGCCATCTCCTCCTCCAGGACCACACCGGAGAAGAACGGCCGCAGCACCGTGTCCACGGTGTCGTCACCGATGCCGGCGTCGGTCCATGCCTCGCGGCCGGAGACGTCGGCCCGGCCCTTCAGCCGCGACACCGGTAGCGTGGTCGCCGCACCCGCGTAGACGCCGAGCCGGAGCTTCTCCCCCCAGCCGAGCAGCCCGGTCCCGACCAACGACCGGAGGTCCCTCGGGTCCGCCAACGGGTTGCCCACCCGGTGCAGCCGCCCTTCCCGCCGTACGACGACGGCGGAGTCCATCGGCCGGAGGTCGAGCGCGTGGAGGTCCAGCGCCTTCCGGGCGGCGGGATAGGCGTCGTTGAACACCTGGAAGCCACGGTCGAGGAGGAAGCCGTCGACCCGGTCCGTCCGGACCCGGCCGCCGACGCCGTCCGAGGCCTCGACGACGGTCACGTCCAGCCCCGCGCGGCTGAGCAGCACGGCGCACCGGAGTCCGGCCAAGCCGGCACCCACCACCACGACGTCCCTGCCAGCTGAGGTCATGCCCCGATCGTGACAGCAACCCGGTAGCGCGGCTCACGTCCGACCACCCGGTTGACGGGCGCGACAGCGGGGCACCGTGGGGACATGACCGACACCGCGCGCGACGCGATCCTGTTCGACATCGACGGCACGTTGATGGACTCGACCTACCACCACGCGCTGGCCTGGACCCGGGCCTTTGCGCGCTCGGGCATCACCGTGCCGGTGTGGCGGGTCCACCGGACCATCGGCATGGGCGGGGACAAGCTCGTCACCGAGGTCGCCGACGAGGACGCGGAGAAGGAGCACGGCGAGGCGCTGCGCGAGGCGTGGCACGAGGAGTACGGCAGGCTGGTCGACGAGGTGCCGCCGCTCCAGGGGGCGACCGAGTTGGTGCGCGAGGTCGCCGAGCAGGGATACCAGGTCGCACTCGCCTCGTCCGGCCCCAAGGACTACAGCGAGGGTGCCGTCGACACGCTCGACGTCGAGGACTTGCTGACCGTCCTCACCACCGCCGACGACGCCGAGGAGTCCAAGCCCGAGCCGGACATCCTCTCGGCGACGTTGAAGCAGATGGACGTCGAGCGGGCGGTGCTCGTCGGTGACACGCCGTACGACGTCGACTCGGCCCGCAAGATCGGGCTCCAGTGCATCGCGGTGCTCACCGGTGGGTACTCGCACGGCGAGCTGACCGAGTCCGGCGCGGCCCTCGTCGTCGAGGACCTCACCCAGCTCGCCGGCCTCGACTGGTCGGCCTACCTGTCCCCCGCCAACCTCTGATCCCGAGGCGCTGACATGACCCGATTCGGCTACACCCTCATGACCGAGCAGACCGGCCCGAAGCAGCTGGTCCGAGACGCCCAGCACGCCGAGCAGGTCGGCTTCGACTTCGAGGTGATGAGCGACCACTACTTCCCCTGGCTGGCCGCCCAGGGCCACGCGCCGTACGCCTGGTCCGTGCTCGGCGCGATCGCGCACGTGACCGAGCGGGTCGAGCTGATGACCTACGTGACGTGCCCGACGATGCGCTACCACCCCGCGATCGTGGCGCAGAAGGCCGCCACCGTGCAGCTGCTGGCCGACGGCCGGTTCACGCTCGGGCTCGGCAGCGGCGAGAACCTCAACGAGCACGTCGTCGGCGCAGGCTGGCCGACCGTGCAGGCCCGGCAGGAGATGCTCGCCGAGGCGGTCGAGATCATCCGCAAGCTCCACGACGGCGGGCTGGTCGACCACAGGGGCGAGTACTTCGACGTCGCGTCAGCCCGGATATGGGACCTTCCCGAGGACGGAGTCCCGCTGGCGCTGGCGATCAGCGGCCCCTCGTCCATCGAGCAGCTGGCGCCGGTCGCCGACCACCTGATCGCCGTCGAGCCGAACGGGGACGCGATCTCCACCTGGAACGCCACCGACGGCGCGACGAAGATCGGCTCCGGCGCACGCGCGATCGGTCAGATCCCGATCTGCTGGGACCCCGACGAGTCGGTCGCGGTCGAGCGTGCGCATGAGCAGTTCCGCTGGTTCGCCGGGGGTTGGGCGGTCAACGCCGACCTGCCGACGACGGCCGGCTTCGCAGGCGCAACCCAGTTCGTGCGCCCCGAGGACGTCGCGGAGAACATCCCCTGCGGGCCGGACCTCGACAAGATCGTCGACTCGGTGAAGGCGTTCTGGGAAGCCGGGTTCACCGACGTCGCCCTGGTGCAGGTCGGTGGGGACACGCAGGACCGTTTCCTCGACGAGGCGGCCGGCCCGCTGCTCGAGAAGCTGCGCTCCGCCGCCCCCTGACCCTCGCCCACGCCGAGGACATCTCAGGGTGCCAGCCAGCGGCCTAGCAGGGTCCCGTCCTCCTCCAGGAGTACGCCGAGCTCCAGCGACTGATCGACGCCGGCACCGGAGGTGATCCGGGGGTGCTCGCCCCCGAGGAGACCCGGCACGACCGTCACGCACAGCTCGTCGACGGCTCCGGCCGCCAGCATCCCGGTCAGGAGCTGCGGACCGCCCTCGCACAGGAGGCTGCGGAACCCTCGCTCCTCGAGGGCGGGTCGTATCCCAGCCAGGTCGACAGAGTCCTCGCCGAGCACCAGCACGTGCTCCGGCCCGAGCACCGACCTGGTCTCTCCGAGCGCCGGCGAGGCGGCGCAGGTCACCATCTGCACCATCCCGGGAGGGGCGTCCCGCAGGGGCGGCGGGACCTCACCGCCGCGGCTGACGAGCACGATCGGCACCGCCGCCGGTCCGTAGCCCTCCGCCCGAGCCGTGCCTGCACCGACCACCAGCGCGTCCGACAGCGAGCGGAGCGCGTCGAAGACCCGCTTGTCGGCGGCGTTGTTGATCGACCCGCTGCGACCGTTGGCGCCGGTCGCAGCTCCATCGACGGTCTGCACCATGTTGGCCCGCAGCCAGGGCAGTCGCGGGACGGCGTACACCGCGCGGAGCTGGTCGTCGCCGAGCTCGCCGTCGACGGCAGACCCAGTCAGGCGGTCGATCAGGACGCGCACGTCCACCTCGCGACCCAGTACTTCACGCCGTGGGGATCGGCCGCGTAGTCCAGCTCCGACGACACGGAGCCGCTCACCAGCTCGCCCAGGGCGCGCAGCGCCGGCACGTCGTGCGCCCAGAGCTCCTCGCCGAGCGCCGTGTCGAGGTCTCGCAGCACCTTCGGCGATCCGGAGCGCAGCGCGTCCTCGATCTCGTCGTCGTAGCCGAACGAGCGCTCGTCGAGGTGCCCCGGCGCCTTCTCGCCGCGACAGGCCGTGCCGTTGGCCACGACGAGCACCCCTGCGGCGTTCTCGACGAGCCGCCCGCGGAACCCGTTCTCCGACAGGAGATCGCGGCCGATCCTGGCGCCGACCGGCTCGGTCACCCCACGCGCCACGTTGTCGGCCCGGACGCCGACGGACAGCACCGCGACCTCGTCGGGATGGCGCTCCACGAGCCAGGACACGGCTTGGCCGACGGCCCGCCGCAGCTCGGGGATGGGGTCCTCGAGACCGGCGTACTCGGGCAGCAGGACGAGCGCGGACGGGACGACGACGACGTGCTCGATTGTCATGCCAGCCCCCGCACGGCACGGCGCGGTGGTCGACGGCCGGCGATCGACCAGACCATGTCGACCACCTGCCTGGTCTCGACGACCTCGTGCACGCGGTAGATGCGCGCGCCGGCCAGCGCGCAGACGGCGGTCGCCGCCAGGGTGCCGGTGAGCCGCTCCCCCACGGGAAGGTCGAGGGTCTCGCCGACGAAGTCCTTGTTCGACAGCGAGACGAGCACCGGCCAGCCGGTGGCTGTCATCTCGCCGAGGCGACGGGTCACCTCGAGCGAGTGGAAGGTGTTCTTGCCGAAGTCGTGCGCCGGGTCGATGACCACGCTGCGCCGGTCGACCCCTGCGACGACAGCCCGCTCGGCGTACGCCGTCGTGTCAGCGATGGCTGATGCGACGACGTCGGCGTACTCGATGCGGAACGGGCGGGTGCGCGGGGTGACGCCTCCGGTGTGGGTGCAGATGATCGCGGCGTCGTGCTCCGCCGCGACGTCCACGAGCGCCGGGTCGGCGCCGCCCCAGGCGTCGTTGAGCACGTCGGCACCCTCGGCGCAGACCGCGCGGCCGACCTCGGCGCGCCAGGTGTCGACGCTGATCACCAGGTCGGGGTACGCCGACCGCACGCGGGCGACGAAGTCGACCACCCGGCGGCGTTCCTCGGAGGCATCGACCTCGACGCCGGGCGCCGCCTTGATCCCACCGATGTCGACGATCTCCGCGCCCTGGTCGACCACCTCGGCGACCCGGTCGAAGGCCTTGTCCTCGGCCCAGGTGGCGCCCCTGTCGTAGAAGGAGTCAGGGGTCCGGTTGACGATCGCCATCATCAGCGCGGTGTCGTCGGGGAACTCGCGGTGGCCGAGCTTGAGGGTCATGCGGCACCACCGGCGAGGTGCGGAGCTGCCGGCGGTCGCTCCCACAGCGGCACCTCGCGGTGGTCGGCCGAGGCCACGCCTGGTTGGTACTGCCGCAGCAGGACCGAGTCCGGGACCGTCCTGCCGGTGCGCCGCTCGGCGGCGGCGATGATCTGGGTGGCCATCGCCCCGAGGTCGCGCAGGGACTGGTGTCGGTGCGCCCGGCGCCCGAGGTCGACCTGCGCCAACGCGTCGAGACCCAGGACCTCGACGGTGTCGACGAGACCGGCGAGCTCCACGGCGTACCCGGTGGGCACCGGCAGCCGCGCGAAGTGGGCTCGACGGACCGCCCACTCGCCGGCCAGCGGCTGCACGAGCCCGGCGAGCTCGGGGAAGAGCAGCGCGATCAGCGGGCGGGCCACGAGCTCAGTGACCCGGCCACCCTCGAAGACGGAGTCCGCTGCGCCGTCGACGAGCGGCCGCTCGTAGAACCCCTTGACCAGGGCGACGTCTGGATCGGTCAGCAGCGGCCCGAGCAGTCCGGGCACGAAGTGGGTGTCCCAGTCGAGCAGGTCGGCGTCGATGAAGACGAGCACGTCACCCGTGGTGACGAACAGCGACTTCCACATCGCCTCGCCCTTGCCCGGTGTGGTGCCGAGGTCGGCTCGGACGTCGACGGCACGGTGCACCACCGCGCCCGCGCCCTCGGCGACCGCGAACGTGTCGTCGGTGGAGTCGGAGTCGATGACGACGACCTCGTCGACGAGCTGGGCGGTGTCCATCAGGGCCTCCCGCAGCACCGTCACCACGGCGCCCACGGTGGCCGCCTCGTTGCGCGCGGGCACCACGAGGCTGACCCGGCTGCCGACGGCCCGCTTGGCCTCGACGAGCTCGGTGAGCGTCCAGTCCTGCCAGCTATGCGTGCGCCGGGCGAACCAGGCGTCGGTCGGAGGGAGGGCCACGGAGTCGAGGCTAACCGGCGCTGCCGAGCGCTCAGCCGTCCGTCCGCAGCCGCTCGACGAAGATGCGCAGGGCCATGACGCGGCCCGCCGCCTCGGCGAGCCGTCCCGCGGGCAGGCGGCCCTCGGCGACCGCCGTCTGCACCGCCTCGAGCGCCTGTGCCGGCTCCGGGGAGTTCAGGACGAGGTCGTTGCCTGCGAGCAGCGACAGCACGGCTCCCTCCGCCGAGCCGTACGGCGCGTGGATCGGCCCCATCCCCTGGGAGTCGGTGACGGCCACGCCCTCGAAGCCCAGCCGGTCACGGAGCAACCCCTGCACGACCTCGGGGCTCAGCGACGCCGGCACGCCGGGATCGAGGACCTGGACGTCCACGTGCCCGGTCATGATCGCCGGCGCACCCGCGTCGATCGCGTCGACGAACGGCTTCAGGTCTCGAGCCTTCAGCTGCTCCAGGGTGCTGGCCTGCACCGGCAGCGAGAAGTGGCTGTCACCCTCGACCGAGCCCAGCCCGGGGAAGTGCTTGACCACCGGCACCACTCCGGCGTCGAGGTATCCCCGCATCGAGGCGACGACCATCTGTGAGGCGAGCTCCGGATCGGCGGCGTAGGTCCGGGACCCGAGCGCGGAGGTGCCGTCGGGGTCCACGTCCGCCACGGGAGCCATCACCATCGTGACGCCCAGCTCCGCGAGCGACAGCCCGTTGTCATGGGCGACCTGCCGGGCGTACTCGGTGTCGCCGGTCGAGCCGACGTACGACGCCGACGGCACCGTCTCGACCCCGACCGACAACCGCTGGACCTCGCCGCCCTCCTGGTCGATCGACAGCAGCGCAGGCAGCTCGTCCTGCGTCGCCACGACGCCCTGGAGCTCCTGGGCGAGCACACCCACCTGGGGGGCGTCGGAGATGACCTCCGGCCGCAAGAAGAACGAGCCGAAGTCGTGGTCGCGGACCGCCCCTACCGCCGAGTCGGAGCCGTGCATCTGACGATTCGCGTCGACCTCGACCGACGTGGGCTCGGTCGCGGAGTAGCCCCAGAACCCCGGCATCAGCACGGTGGCCGCCTGCTCGGCGACCGACATCTCCGAGACGCGCATCATCGCCTCGGCGAGCTCGCCCCTCGTCGGCCCCCAGCCCGTGGGCTCGTCGGGGTCACCCGTCACGGCGAGTGACGGCCGCCCTCCGGGCTCGGCGCTCTCGGCCGTTCCTCCGGAGAACCCCGAGGAGACACCGCACCCCGCGAGCGCCACCAGCGCTGCGGTGCCGGCGCAGGCCCATACACCCCGGTCCGTACGGCGGCGGGGTCGGTGGCCTCGGGGCCGTCGGAAGACGTTCATCAGGCACACGATGCCCACTCGGACGCCTCCGACACCTCGATCAGATGTCGGTGATCCTCAACCCGGAGTGAGCCTTGTAACGCCGGTTGATGCTGATCAGGTTCGCGGTGAACGCCTCGACCTGGTGCGCGTTGCGCAGACGACCGCCGTACACGCCTCGGACGCCGGGGATCGTGTCGGCGAGCGCCCGCACGAGGTCGGTGGCCTCACGGACGTCACCGAGGACGAGCACGTCGGTGTCCACCTCGGTCACCTCGGGGTCCTCGAGCTTGACCGCGCTGACGTTGTGGAAGGCACCCACGACGGTGCTCTCCGTCAGGATCGCGGCGGCCTGCTGCGTCGCGGACCCTTCCTCGACCGGCAAGGCGTACGCACCCTGCTTGTCGAAGCCGAGCGGGTTGACGCAGTCGACGACGACCTTGCCGGCGAGCACCTCGGCGAGCTCCAGCAGCAGCTCCTTGTGACCCTCCCAAGGGACCGCGACGACGACGACGTCGCCCGCGGCGGCGGCGGCGGCGTTGTCCGCACCACGGAGCGAACCGCCCACGGCCTCGGCGAGCTCGGCTGCAGTCGCCTCGGCGCGATCGGCGCTGCGACTGCCGATGACGACCTCGAGGCCCGCCGCCGCGAACCGACGTGCCAGCCCTCGGCCCTGCGGCCCGGTGCCGCCGAGCACCGCGATGGTCTTCCCACTGATCAGGCTCTCATCGCTCATTCGGCGTCTCCTCCGGGTTCCGCGCCAGCCACGTTGCTGCGTCACAACGTAGCGACCGCCCGTCCGCTTCTCCGCTCCGCCCCGACTGCCCGCTCGCGCCCCGCTCGCGCCCGCTGGCGCAAAGGTGGTTTGATCTGTCCGTGGAGTCGGGTGAGAACGAGCGCCCCGTGCCGCGTGGGCGACCTCGCGACCCGGAGCGCGAGCAACGGGTGCTGGTGGCTGCGATCGAGGAGTACTCCGAGCGCGGCTGGGCCGGCCTGACCATGGACGGCGTGGCGAAACGCGCCGGTGTGGGCAAGTCGACGATCTACCTCCGCTGGACCAACAAGGAGGACCTGCTCGCCGCCGCGGTGCAGAACATGTCCGGCGGGATGGTGCCGCTCGACACCGGTTCCCTTCGCGGCGACTTCGCGCGGCTCGCCCAGACGCTGATCGACAACTACTGGACGCCGATCGGCTGGGGCATGTTCCGCATCCTCATCGATGTCGCCGGCTCCGGGGAGCAGGTCAGCCAGTTCGCCGAGCTGGTGAACGGTGAGCACCGTCGCTCGGCGCTCGCGATCCTCGAACGCGGGGTGGAGAGGGGCGAGCTGCGGCCCGACGTGCCCGCTCAGCTGGCCATCAACGCGCTCTACGGGACGCTGGTGATCTACCGGATGATGGCGCCGTGGGACGAGGTCGAGGGCGTCGTCCCCGTGCCCGAGGAGCTGGTGACCCAGGTCGTCGACTTCGTGATGGCCGGGCTGGCCCCCTACGTCACTGGTGCAGAAGGCGCCTGAACCGGGAGATCGTGTCGGCGACGGCGGCCTCCGCTGCCGGGCTGAACGGCGCCATGTCGACGTACCCGTGGATCATCCCGTCGTACCTGGCGCGCTCCACGGTCACCCCGTCGGCTTCGAGCCGGTCGGCGTACGCCTCACCCTCGTCGCGCAGGGGGTCGTACTCCGCAGTGACCACGACGGCTGGCGGCAGGCCGGCCAGCGACGGGGCGTGCAGCGGCGAGAGCCGCGGGTCATGGGGATCCATGCCCTCGACGTCGGTCGTGTAGTGGATGAAGAACCACTCCATCATCGCCAGCTCGAGGAAGTAGCCCTCCGCGTTCGTGACGCGTGACTCGTACTCGCCGGCCATGTCCACGGCCGGGTAGACCAGCAGCTGGGCCGTGATGGCCTCCGGCATCGCCTGCGCGACGACCGCTGCGAGGTTGCCGCCTGCACTGTCCCCGCCGACGGCGAGCCGGTCGTCGCCGCCCAGCTCGGCGAGGTTCTGGTGCGCCCACCTCGTGGCGGCGATCGCGTCGTCGAGCCCGGCAGGGAAGGGATGCTCGGGCGCGAGCCGGTAGTCGACCGACAGCACCACGGTCTCGGCGTCGTGGCACAACCGTCGGCAGACCTGGTCGTGGGTGTCGAGGTCACCGATGACGAAGCCGCCACCGTGCAGGAAGACCGTGGTCGGGAACGGTCCCTCACCGGCAGGGCGGTACAGCCGCGCGTCGCGCTCACCGGCACCGCCGGGCACCTTGAGCTCGCTGACCGCACCCACCTGGATGACGTCCTCGGGCTTCACCAGGTCGCAGCTCATCGCGCGCAGCCCCTTGCGGCCGTCGTCGGGTCCGCCCTCGTGCAGCGGTGGGTGCCCGGAGGCAGCGATGAGCTCGAGCAGGCCGGAGAGGTGCGGGTCGACAGGCATGCGCGCAAACCTACCCAGCCGGTCGTGCGCCGAAGCGCGGGACCTCAGAACGTCTCGAGGTCCTCCCAGCGCATGGTGTCCAGCGCCGGCTCGGGAAGCGGGGTAGGCAGGTTCTTCTTGCCGAGCCGCACCTCGGAGTGCGCGCCGCAGCCGTGGTCCATCGAGACGACCCGACCGTCGTCATTGGCGAAGGCGTTCGCGCAGACGCCGAACAGGCGGCCGATCGGTCCGGCGATCTTGAGCAGGAAGCCGCAGCTCTCGCAGGGAGCGGGCGCGGACTGCGCGATCGAGGCCTCAGGCCCGTGGCTGCCCTCGTACCACCGCTCCGCCGCCAGCTCGCGTCCCTCGGCCGAGAGCACCCGTACACGCCCGAAGCCGAGCTCATCGGTGACCGCTTCGACCGCGTGGCTGTCCAGATCGTCCAGGTCGTCCAGGTCGTCGCCGGCGAGAAAGGCCGGCACCAGCCGGGGGTCGTCCTCCTCGGTCGGCAGCAGGTCGCCGGGTCCGAGGTCACCGGGGCGGATGCGCTCGCGGTAGGGCACCCACTCGGGCGCCAGGACGGCGTCGTCGCCGGGCAGCAGCACGACCTCGTCGACCGTGACCGTCTTCTGCCGCGGCGCCCGCGCCACCGTGACGGACCAGCGCCAACCCCGGTACCCGAGCTTGCTGCACTCGAAGAGATGGGTCACGACCTTGCCCGACTCCGCGACAGAGCTGAGGTGCTCGCCCACGTCGCCCTCGGGGACCAGGTCGAGCAGGGCTGCGCGGGCGTCGTCGACCGCCTCGGCTCCGACGGAGTCGAGCTTGGGGGTCTTCGTGGCACGGGTCACCTGGCGATCATCCCAAACGATCCAACCGATGTCGCATCGAGGGCGCGTCGCGCTCCGGCGTGCTGCCGGGAGGGTGCCCGGCCGGGCAAGATGGGCACCATGGGACCCACGGACACGGACGAGACTCCGGGCCCCAGCAGCCGGGTGCGGGGAGCCGCGTCGGCCTCCGCCTCCGGCCTCCGCCGAGCGGGTGCGGCCACCGGGCGGGGCGTCCGGCGGACCGGCAGCGGCAGCGCCCGGGCGGCGTCGTACGTGTTCCGGCAGGCGCGCCGGGCGAGCCACGCCGAGGGCGCCGGTGACAGCGGCCTCTCCCGGCTCATCGAGATGCACGCGTTCAACGCGGCCGGCGACGCCGCCGTCGCGATCAGCCTCGCCGGGACCCTGTTCTTCCAGGTCCCGACCGAGCAGGCCCGTGGCCAGGTCGCGCTGTTCCTCCTCCTGACGATGCTGCCGTTCGCGGTCGTCGCGCCGTTGATCGGGCCGGTCCTCGACCGGTTCAGCCACGGCCGCCGGTGGGCCATCGGGTTCACGATGGCGTTGCGTGCCTTCCTGTGCTGGGTGCTCGCCAGCCAGGTGCTCGAGGAGTCACTCGTGATGTTCCCCGCCGCGCTCGGGGTGCTGGTGGCGTCCAAGGCGTACGGCGTGACGCGCGCCGCCGCCGTCCCTCGTGTCGTCCCGCCGACCCTCGGGCTGGTGAAGGCGAACTCCCGGATCTCGCTCGCCGGGATGGCGGGCGCCGGCATCTCGGCCCCGATCGCCGTCCTCGCGTCGATGGCAGGCCCCGACTGGTCGCTGCGCTACGCGTTCCTGGTCTTCGTCGGCGGCACGATCATGGCGATCCTGCTGCCCAGCAAGGTCGACGACGCTCGCGGGGAGGAGCGGGCGAGCCTGGCCGGCACGACCCGGGCCCGGGTCCCGGCCATCGTGGTCCGGGGGCTGCGCTGCAACATGGGGCTCCGCGTGCTCTCGGGGTTCCTCACGCTCTTCATGGCGTTCCTGCTCCGGGACAAGCCGTTCGACGGCTGGGAGGACCGCCCCGAGCTGCTGCTGGCCGTGGTCATCGGCGCCGCCGGGCTCGGCAACGCCATCGGCATCGGGCTCGGCTCGGTGCTCCGCAACGTCAGTCCCGCCCTCGTCGTGGTGATCGTGCTGGTGGCCGACACGGCGGCCACCGTGACCGCCGCGCTCTTCTACAGCCTGCTGACCGTCGCCCTGCTCGGTCTCACGGCCGGCGTCTCCCAGGCGCTCGGCAAGCTCTCGCTCGACTCACTCATCCAGGGCAACGTCGGTGAGCGGACCAGGTCGAGCGCGTTCGCCCGCTCCGAGACGCTGCTCCAGCTGTCCTGGGTCGCCGGCGGGTTCCTGGGCATCGCGCTCCCGTTGATCCCCCGGGTCGGCCTGGGGGTCGCCGCACTGGTGCTCATCGCGATCACCGCCTGGGTGGTCACCTCGATCCGCAACGAGACCCGCCCCCTCACCAGTTGAGTCGGCGCTCGCGCGAGGTCGAGCCGGCGCTCGCGCGAGGTCCGTGCAGACGGTAGAGCCTGTGGTCCATCAGGTGCACCAGGAAACCCACCATTTCCAGGAGCAACCCGGATCCGGACACAACGTTGGATCAGTTAGGCCAAAACGGCACAAGACGGGCATACAGGACCGAAGATAGGGACCTACGTCCTGCCTTGCCACTCGGGAGCCTCCGTGACCGAAACACCCACCCGCCCTGCGGTGCCGGACGTCGTGCTCGACGGGCCGATGTCGCGGCGTGGGCTGGGCCGCGGGCTGTTCGCCGGGCTGGCAGCGGTGACCGTCGCCCCCGTGCTGACGATCGAGGACGCAGAGGCGGTCACCCGACGGCACCGGCGTAGGTGCAACCACTTCCACCAGTGCCCCCGGCACAAGGACCACACGTGCCGTCACCTGCACCGGTGCAAGCACCGGTTCCACACCGCGGTCGAGCCCGACCCCGACCCGCCCGTCGACCCACCAGTGGACCCTCCTGTGGACCCGCCGGTGGACCCCCCGGTGGACCCCCCGGTGGACCCCCCGGTGGACCCGCCGGTCGACCCGCCGGT
>CADCUK010000171.1 GCA_902805865.1 uncultured Nocardioidaceae bacterium
ACCTTCGGTGTGGATGCGGACGTCGTCGTGCCCGGAGTCCTCACCACTGGGGACGCAGCGTCCCTGGTGTGACCCCTCGGCTCGGGCGGACGACTCCTGCCTCTTCGGTGTGGGGCAGCGAGAACCACACCGTGCTGCCGAGGCCAGGTATCTGTCACCAACCTGAGGGATGCGTCGCGGACACCGGCTGTAGGAGCGTGGGACGCTGGCCGAGACACGGAACGGGGCGGGTCATGTCATCACCGTCTGCGATGACCTGGCGGATCGGTGCGGTCGACTACCCCGTCCGACTGCCGTCAGTGCGCGATCCCCGACTGCACCTCGCGGCCACGATCACCTCCATCCAGGTGATGGGACAGGCGTTCCTGGGATGGGAGCTGTCCATCGCGCAGATCCTGGTGTGCCTCCTCACCTGCGCGGTGATCGAGATGTCCCTGCTCCTGCACGAGCGTCGCGAGATCGTCTGGCCGGCCAGCGCCCTGCTGACGGGCAACGGCGTTGCCCTCGTCCTCCGGTACAACGGAACCGAGCACGGGGACTGGTGGAGCATGCAGGGCTGGTACGTCTTCGCCGCGACCGCCGGCCTGGCGCTCCTGTCCAAGCACCTCGTGCGGTTCCGGGGGAAGCCGGTGGTCAACCCGTCCAACCTCGGCCTGGTGGTCTGCTTCCTGCTGCTGGGCACCGGGATCGTCAACCCGTTGGACTTCTGGTGGGGTCCTCTGTCCGTCGAGCTGGTTGCGGTGTACGGCATCCTGCTCGTCGGTGCGCTGGTCGTGACCCGCCGGTTGAGGCTGCTCCCCATGTCGCTCGCCTTCTGGGGGGCCTTTGCGGTCAGCCTGGGCGTCGTCTCGGCGAGCGGTCACTGCATCAGCGCCCGGTGGAGCGTGGACCCGGTGTGCGGCGCCGACTTCTGGTGGATCGTCGTGACGTCACCTGAGGTGCTCATCTTCATGCTCTTCATGATCACCGACCCGATGACGTCGCCGAGCTCACCGCGACCGCGCCTGGTGTTCGGGGCGTCGGTCGGCGTGATGAGCGCGCTGCTCGCGGCGCCGCTGCAGACCGAGTTCGGCGCCAAGGTGGCCGTCCTCGCGGGGCTGGTCGTGGTCTGTGCCGTGCGCCCGCCGCTGGTGTGGGCCGCCGAGCACGGTCTCGACGCCCGCGTTCCCGCCGCTCTCAAGTCGGCCGCCGCCGTCGTCGCCGTACCGCTCGTGCTGGCGTCCTTGGTCGTTGCCGGCCTGCCTGCGCGAGATCCGGGGGCAGGGTTCGAGACGGCCGTCGCAGCAGCGGCCCTCGCCGGGCGACCGTCGGTCAGCATCCCTGCGGGATCGGTCCCGACGGTCACCGTCTCGGAGGAGGTGGCGAGCGTGATCGGGGACAGCGCCGACGACGAGGCGGGACGGATGGCCCGTGATCTCGTGGCCTCGTTGCTCATCGAGTCCAGGGCCGCGCGCTCCGACGACGAGTCGCTGGCGGCGTCGGCCATCGCCGGCCGGCGACTCGAGACGTTCCCGCGGCAAGCCACCTCCGACCTGCCGGAGTTCAGCACGATGGAGGTCGTCCTGCTACGGGACCCCGAGGATCCGCAGGCGATCCCGCGGTTCGGCATCCACGCGACCGGCTCGAGGAGCGGCGCCGCCATGGACAGCGTGTTCGAGCTCGAGGAGGTGCAGGGCACGTGGGTGCTCACCGACGAGCACGTCGACTCAGCGTGAGCCCAGGTAGCCCGCCTGCACGATGCGCTCGGCCATCGGCAGGTAGTCGGCGCGATCCGGCAAACCCACGACGCCCAGGCCGTCGACGTACCGGTTGAACATGCAGAACGCGGCGGCGATGAGCACGGTGTCGTGGATCTCGACGTCGTCGGCGCCGGCGGCCCGTGCGGACGCGACGGTGCCCGAGTCGACCGAGCGCCCTCCGCGCTGCACCTCCGCGGCGAGCGCCAGCAGCGCCTTGAGCTTGTCGTCGACAGGGGCCGAGGAGGGGTCGCGCAGCACCCCGTCCACGACGGTCCACCCGTCCGGCAGCTGCAAGGCGGCGAAGGCGGAGTGCGAGCTCGTGCAGAAGTCGCAGTCGTTGAGCGAGGACACGTAGGCGGCGATCAGCTCTCGCTCGCCACGGCTCAGGGAGCTGTCCCCGCGCAGCAGGACCTCGGCGAGCTCGCTGAGCGGGCCACCGGTCTGGGGCCGGAACTCGAAGAGTCCTCGGATGCCGGGCGACTCGGTCGAGAGGTCGATGTGTGCCATTCGCCGGGTCCCTCCGTCAGGTGCTCGATCGATGCTACGCCTCAGGGCTCGCGCGTGATGGTGATCAACCGGTCCGTTGGCGGGCCGGTGACCACCTGAGGATGGCCCTGCCCCGGCCACCACACCCGGACCCGGGTCGCGCGACCGGCGCCCAGGCCCACGTGGAGCTCAGCGGGGTGCTGGGCCTCGTAGGAGCCCGAGGTCTGGACGACCTGGGTCACGGTGCCGCGGGACGTGGTGACCTCGACGCGTGACCCGATCCCCGCCGGGTTGCCCGGGTTGTCGGGATCACTCAGGACGATGCCCACCCAGTGCCGGCGCGGCGTCGAGACGTTGCGATAGAGGTATGGCGCAGCGCCCGCGTTGGCGATCAGGAGGTCGAGCCGGCCGTCGCGATCGTGGTCGAGCACGACCACCGCGTGGGAGACCGCGTCGTCGTGGATGCCGACCTGGTCGGCCGCGTCGACGACGCCGTCGTCCCCGCGGGCCCGGATGAAGAAGCGGGTGTGGTCACGGGTGAAGGCGTAGTAGTAGACGTCCACCTGGTCGTCGGGGTCCACGGTGCCGGGGCCCGTCCGGCCGTTGGTGATGACGACCTGCAGACGGCCGTCGTTGCCGAAGTCGGCAGCGGCGACACCCCAGGCCCAGCCGCTGTTGCGCAGCCCCAGCTCGTCCGTGCCGTCCTCGAACCGCATCCTCCCGCGGTTGAGGTAGACGCGGTTGCCGGAGCAGCCGGCGAACAGTCCCACGGAGGGACAGTCGCCGTCGCGCGTGGGATAGGCGATGCCCGTGACCAGCCAGTCCAGCCGGCCGTCACCGTCGACGTCGCGGATGAGGGACCCCATGCCGTTCTCGTCGGTGCCGACGCCCGCGAGCGGCAACCGTGCTGGCGGTCGGGACCGGCCTCGGCTGGTCTGCGTACGGTGCGCTCGAGCTGGTGCAGCCCTTCGGCGCGGACACCCGTCACGACACGGCGCGGGCGTACGACGTCGTCATCGACCGTGCGCTGTTCGTGCTGTACAGCCTGCCGGGCAGCGCGGCGCCTCTGCTGTCGGCCGTCGTCCTGCTCGGCGTCGCCCGCCGGCTGCACGTCGCCACGACGGGGGTGCGGGTGCTCGCCGTCGCTGCGGCCGCCCTCGCCGTCGTGAGCGCCGCAGGAGTGGGCATCGGCTTCGACCCGGTCTTCACCGGCGCGCGCATCGCCGGGACGCTCCTGCTGGGTCTGGGTGTCCTCGCCGTTGCGCGTCGCGCCGTCGCACCGCAGCAGACGGCGCTGTTCGCCCTCGGCGCTGACGGTGTTCCTGCTTCCGCTCTGACCGCTGGTGTTCGCGGTCCAGTGGCTGAGCCCGGGTGCCGGCGCCGCCGTGTTGGCGGTCCACGGACTCGGGTGGGCGGTGGCGGGGACCCTCGCGGGTCGCCGGACCCGCCCGCCCGTGCTGCCGGCGCAGCGCCGCGCCGTCGAGCCGACACGTCGCGCGTGCGCCTGACCCGGTCCAGGACGCGGTGGAGCGACGGTGCCGCGGCGGCCGCTCGTACGGCGCCGTCAGAGGGCGGTCGGTCGAGCAGGCGGCCCCGGAGCAGGTGCTGCCGGCTCTGCCTGCGCCCGGGCCCGTGTGCGCAGGCGCAGCTCCTCCACCGCCCCGGTCAGCAAGCCGGCCGGGACGCCGAGCAGCAGCCCGCGGTCGACGTCCAGCCCCGCGGGCTGGCGGTGCAGGCGTCCGTGCCAGGAGTGGCGGGCACCGCGGGCCAGGTCGCGCCTGAGGTAGGTGAGCAGCTCGCGCCTGCCGGACAGCAGGTGCTTGGCGTAGAAGGCCCCGAGACCGCGTCCGTACGTGCGGTACGTGCGCCGCAGCGCAGCCTCGCTCCGCCAGTCCTGGTGCCAGACCACCATCGCCGGCTCGTAGCGGACGGGACGTCCTTGCGAGGTCCAGCGGAAGCAGAAGTCGCAGTCCTCCGCAGCCAGCCGCAGGCCGGCGCGCTCGTCGAACCCGCCCACGGCCGCGACCTCAGCCCTGCTCGCGCCCCAGTTGTTGCAGTAGAGCAGGTCGTAGCGGAACCCGCCCTGGTGCTCCTCCTCGACCGGGTCGACCCGGCAGGACGGGACGTGCGCGGCGACCGCCTCCGGCGGCGGCTCGACCCGGCCCGTGACCAGCAGGGACGGTCGCGCGGCCAGCAGCCGCACCGCGACCTCCACCCAGTCGGGCGACACAGTGCAGTCGTCGTGGGTGACGAGGACGTACGGATGACTGGCCGCCCGGAACCCGAGGTTGAGCGCTC
>CADCUK010000172.1 GCA_902805865.1 uncultured Nocardioidaceae bacterium
TTGCCGTGCGTGGAGCGGGCGATCTCACGGATGCCCTCGGGGCCGTGGTAGACGGCGTACATCGACGCGACGACCGCCAGCAGGACCTGCGCGGTGCAGATGTTCGAGGTCGCCTTGTCGCGGCGGATGTGCTGCTCCCGGGTCTGCAGCGCGAGCCGGTAGGCCGGCCGACCCTCCGCGTCGACGGACACCCCGACGAGCCGCCCCGGCAGGTGCCGCTCGAGCCCCGAGCGGACCGCCATGTAGCCGGCGTGCGGGCCGCCGTAGAACAGCGGGACGCCGAACCGCTGGGTGCTGCCGACGGCGACGTCGGCGCCCAGCGTCCCTGGCGACTCCAGCAGCGCGAGAGCCAGCAGGTCGGCGGCGACCACGGCCAGCGCGTTGCGCTCGTGGGCCTCCTCGATCACCGCCCGCGGGTCCCAGACCCGGCCGGAGGCGCCGGGGTACTGCACCAGCACGCCGGACAGCTCACCCTCGGGCAGGCCGTCCGAGGCGAGGTCGGCGACGACGACGTCGATGCCCATCGCCTCGGCGCGGGTCCGGACGACCGCGATCGTCTGCGGCAGCGCGTCGGCGTCGACGACGAACGGGCCGGTCGCCTTGCGGTTGGCGCGCCGGACCAGCGTCATCGCCTCGGCTGCGGCCGTGCCCTCGTCGAGCAGCGACGCGTTCGCGGTGGGCAGCCCGGTCAGGTCGCCCACCATCGTCTGGAAGTTCAGCAGCGCCTCGAGCCGGCCCTGCGAGATCTCGGGCTGGTACGGCGTGTAGGCGGTGTACCAGGAGGGGTCCTCGAGCACGTTCCGGCGTACGACGGCCGGGGTGACGGTGCCGGAGTAGCCGAGGCCGATCATCGGCTCGAGCGCGTTGTTCGTCCCGGCCAGGGCCCGCAGCTCCGCGACGGCCTCCTCCTCGTCGACCGGGGCGGGCAGCTCCAGGGCGGCGGCTGCGCGGATGCCGCCGGGGACGGCCGCGGTCATCAGCTGGTCGAGGGAGTCGAAGCCGAGCGCCTCGAGCATCCGCGCCTGCTGCGCCTCGTCGGGACCGACGTGCCGGTCGACGAAGGTCGTGGGCACGGCGGACGGCACGGCAGCCGAGGCTGCGGAGGACGGTTCGGAGGTGCGGTTCACTGAAGGCTCCCGGGACGCGGATGGTCTGGTCGCCTCCCCCTCTGTCGCGTCCCGGACGGACCGGTCGCTCCAGAGTCGCCTCGCTGCGCGGTCCTGGTGCCTGAGAGGTTCTGAGGAGGAGTTGCCCCTTCGGCGCCCGGAAACCCGGACTCTCCCGCGCATGTCAACGGCACGGCCAGATTACCAGCCGTGCCGTGGTCTTCCGAGTCGCCGCACACGCGGCGACCCGGGTTCAGCCGATCGCCTTGGCCTTGCGGCGGGCCGAGAGCTCGTCGGACTCCTCGGTCGTCTCGACACCGGCCTTCTCGCTGGGCAGCGCGGAGAGCGAGCCCTCGATCTCGCGCCAGACACCGCCGATCGCGATGCCGAACACGCCCTGGCCGCCCTGGAGCAGGTCGATGACCTCGTCGTTGGAGGTGCACTCGTAGACGCTGGCCCCGTCGCTCATCAGCGTCACGCGGGTGAGGTCGTCGGTGCCGCGCTCGCGGAGGTGCTGCACCGCGGTGCGGATCTGCTGAAGCGAGATGCCGGCGTCGAGGAGCCGCTTGATCACCTTGAGCAGCAGGATGTCGCGGAACGAGTAGAGGCGCTGGGTGCCCGACCCGGTGGCGCCGCGAACCGTGGGCTCGACGAGCCCGGTGCGCGCCCAGTAGTCGAGCTGGCGGTAGGTGATGCCGGCAGCGCTGCACGCGGTCGGGCCGCGGTAGCCGACGTCGGCAGGCAGCGGGGACACGTCGTCGCTGAAGAGGAGCCCCTGCTCCCCTGCGACGGCCTGGGCCTCGAGCGCGGCCTCGCGGTCGCCCTCGGGGGCTGCCTTGTCCTCTTTACCAGCCACGGTGCTGACCTCCGCTTTCGTCTCTTCGTGACCTGCAGTCCCAGGGAAGCCGCCGCCCTCCGTGGTGGAGAACAACGGTGGAACTACAACGAAGACAGTTCAAGGTAAGCCCGCACGAGACGCGGGTCAAAGAGGCCACGCCGGTATCGACCAGCGTTTCGCACCTTCACGTTGTACTTGAAGGTTAGCAAATCGTATACCGAACTGTCCGGTTTCCGACCGATTTGAGCCCAGAACTGAAGGGATCTTTTCAGGCCGGGTTCGGGTTCTCGAAGTCCTCGGGAGACACGTTGTCGAGGAACTCGCGGAACTTCTCGACCTCGTCCTCCTGCTCCTCGGGGACCTCGAGGCCGGCCTCGTCGAGGACGTCGTCGGAGCAGACGATCTTCGAGCCCGTCCGCAGCGCCAGGGCGATGGAGTCCGACGGGCGCGCGCTCACCTCGGCCCCGCTGGAGAGCACGAGCACGGCGTAGAAGACGCCGTCGCGCATCTCGGTGATCCGCACCTCGGACAGCTCGTTGCCCGTGGCGCCGATGAGGTCCTTCATCAGGTCGTGGGTCAACGGCCGTGGCGGCACGACGCCCTGCTGGGCGAACGCGATGGCCGTCGCCTCGACCGCGCCGATCCAGATCGGGAGGTAGCGGTCACCCGAGACCTCTCGAAGCAGGACGATCGGTTGGTTCGACGGCATCTCGACCCGGACGCCCACCACATCGACTTCGCGCACCTCGTCAGCCTACTCCGCAGCCAAGGCCCACCAGCGAAGGCAGAAGGCAAGCCCGGCCGTCGAACGACCGGTCGGTGGAGGCCTCAGCGCATGCCGCGGAGCCCCACCTTGACCAGCATCGCGTGCAGCCGCACGGAGAGCGCCGCGATCTGGGTGACGACCTCTTCTGCGCGGCCCTCGGCACCGGCCTCCCGGCTGCGCCGGATCGGTGCGGCGACCTGCTCGATCAGCCCCACCTCGCGGTCGGCCGCGGTCTTGAACGCACGGAGGTGGCGCGGCTGGATCCCGAACTCAGCGAGCTCGCTGACGGTGCGGGCGATGAGGATCGCGTCGTTGTCGTACGGCGCCGAACCGGGCCGCGGGACGACGAGCCCGAAGCTCTCCAGCTCGCCGAGCAGCTCGTCGTCGATCTCCGCGGTGGCCAGCAGCTCACGCCTGGTCAGCCGGAGCCGTGAGTTCTCGGGGTCGAAGCTGCGCGCGGACGGGAAGCCGTCGGCGGCCAGCGCGAGCCTCGGGACCTGGGGTCCCGACGTCAGCGTCGGCGGCTCGAGTCCACGGTCGAGGGCGTCGAGGTGCTCGCGGATGACCTTCAACGGGAGGTGGTGGTCGCGCTGGAGCGTCAGCGCGTAGCGCAGCCGCTCGATGTCGTCGCGGGAGTACTTGCGGTAGCCGGCCGGAGTGCGGTGCGGCTTGACCAGGTCCATGGCCTCGAAGTACCGGAGCTTGCTGAGCTCCAGGGACGGGAAGTCCTCACGCAGCCGCGCGTGGACCTCGCCGATGTTCATCGTGCCGGCGGCCGGCGACGCCTCGGTCATCGGCGGGTCACCCGGCGGCGGGACCGGCGAAGTACACGAGCCGGAACTTGCCGATCTGCACCTCGTCGCCACCCCTGAGGACCTTGGAGTCGATGCGGTCCCGGTTGACGTAGGTGCCGTTCAGCGAGCCGACGTCACAGACGGTGAACCCCTCCGGTCCACGCCGGAACTCCGCGTGCCGGCGGGACACCGTGACGTCGTCGAGGAAGATCTCGCTGTCCGGGTGCCGACCGGCGGTGACCACGTCCATGTCGAGGAGGAACCGGCTGCCGGCGCTGGGGCCGCGCTGCACGACGAGGAGTGCGCTGCCTCGAGGGAGCGCGTCGACGGCAGCGGCGTCCTCCTCGTTGAGCGGGCGCTCGGGGTCTCCCTGCTCGACCTTCGAGGGGGCCCGGAACGTCATCGTCGCGTCGGAGCCCGCGGCGGGAGGGCTCGCCTGCGACGGCACCTCGGGAGCCTGCTGCTCGGGAGCAGGAGCCGTGACGAGCCGGGTTCCGCACTGGGAGCAGAACCTGGCGTCATCGGGGTTCTGTCGACCGCATGCGGTGCAGAACGGCATCTGATCCCTCCCTAGTACGTGCGACGCGGGGTGAGCTGACGAGCTGCTGCAGGCAGGCGGAAAACCTTCAAGCAGAAGTCGAGGTTGATGGTTGCAAACCTATCAGTCCAGGGCGGCCTGGTAGTCGGTCGCACTGAGCAGCCCGTCGAGGTCGGCCGGGTCGGCCGGCACGACCTCGAACAGCCATCCTTCGCCGTACGGCTCGCTGTTGACCAGCTCGGGGTTCGCGTCGAGCGCCTCGTTGCGCGCCGCGACGGTGCCCGAGACCGGCACGTAGACGTCGCTGACGGACTTCGTCGACTCCAGCTCCCCGACGGGGGTGCCGGCCTCGACGGCCTCCCCCACCTCGGGCAGGGAGACGAACACGATGTCGCCGAGCTGGTCCTGGGCGTAGTCGGTGATGCCGACACGCACCGACCCGTCGGCCTCTCCGGGCGTCCGGACCCACTCGTGCTCGGCGGTGTACTTGAGATCCTCGGGGTACACGGTTCTCCTCGTCTGCATACGGTCTGGTCAGCACTCGGCGACGGTCAGGGTGAAGCGGCAGGCTACTCCTGCTCGACCGGCTCCGCGAAGGTCGGTTCGGGCACCCGGGACGTCGCGGCGATCTCCACGGTGTCGAGCTCCTCCACGCGCACCACGCCGTCGACGGCCTCGACCTCCTCGATGAAGCCGCCGTCGAAGTCCAGAGCCGTCGACAACGTGTAGGGGTCGCCGATCACCTCGATGACGTACGGCGCCTGCACGGGGTTGCCGTCGATGAGCAGCCCCTCGGTCGGCGAGTCCACGAGCCCGGTCTGGGCGACCACCCGCACGGTGTCGTTGATCTCGATCGCCTCGGCCCCTGCGTTGCGGAGCTCCTCGAGGCCGTTGAGCAGCTGGTCGGTGCCGAGGGTGCCGGTCCGCGACTCGACCGTCACCCGGACACCGGGGCCCACTGCGGGCACGGTGCCGGCGAGGATGCCGAGCGTCTCGACCCGCTCACGGGCGACCGCAAGCGCGGTCTGGGTGGAGTCCGCGTCGTCCTGCAGCGACTCGCGGGTGTCCTCGAGCTCGGCGATCTCCGCCTCGGCACGGTCGGTGGCCAGCGCCAGGGTGCTGATCAGCGCGATGAGGTCGCTCTGCCGTGCTCCCACGAAGTTCTGGTCACGGTCGTTCGCCCGCACCTGAACGACGCCTGCGAAGCCGAGCACCGCGAGGAGCACCGCGACCACGGCCTGGCCGCGCGAAGGCTTGCGGAGCGCCGCGACGAGCCGGTCGCGCCCGGTGACCTCAGGCATGGAACAGGTGGCGCCGGATCGCGGCCACGTTGGAGAAGATCCTGATGCCGAGCACCACGATCACGCCGGTGGACAGCTGACCGCCGACGCCGAGCTGGTCGCCGAGGTAGACGATGAGCGCCGCGATCAGCACGTTGCTGACGAAGGACACCACGAAGACCTTGTCGTCGAAGATCCCGTCGAGGAACGCCCGGAGCGCACCGAAGGTGGCGTCGAGCGCCGCCACCACCGCGATCGGGAGGTAGGGCTCGAGCCAGAAGGGGACGTCCGGCTGCAGGAACAGGCCGAGCAGGACGCCGACCACGAGGCCGAGGGCGCTGATCATCGTTCTTCGCTGTCTGGTCGTCGAGCGTGCCGGAGGGTCAGCGCTGGTGCGGCGGGCACGGTCAGCGACTCCTCCCTCGTCATCGTGAACTGCAGTCCGTAGACCGACTTCAGATTCAACCACCAGCTCCCGGCGGGCGACTCCACGAAACGCGCGGGCAGCTGGTCGGGATCGCCGAGCGCCTGGACGGTGTAGGGGCGCGACAACGAGCGCAGGTTGACCGTGATCGCGTCGCCCGCCGTCCTGATAGACGTCAGCGAGGTCACCCGCTGGTCGTTGACCGACACCGCCTCCGCGCCCGCGGACCAGAGGCCGTTGACGAGGATCTGCAGGTCCTTGTCGAGGACGACCTGCCGCCCGGTGCCTGCCTCGGCGTTGTCGTCCACGACGACGCGAACCCCCGGGCCGGTGGCGGGGGCCGCTCCCGTCGTCAGCTCGAGCCCGTCGACCTGTTCCTGGAGGATGCGTCCCGACTCCGAGGCTGCCAGGACGGCCTCCTGGGCTCGGTCGACCGCTCGCCGGAGCTGGAGGACCTCCTTGCGGGTCTCGTCCATCTCCTCCCGCTGGTCCTGCGCATTCGCGACCAACGCGTCACGGGACGACTGCCGGACCGGCTCGGTGCGCGCGGTCTGGATCCCGGCGGTGGTGGCGAGCAGCCCGAAGACGGCCAGCGCGACGACCGACGCGCCGCGCAGCCGCGGCCCACCGGCCGACGGCTCCGACGCGCGCTGCTCGGCGACGTGGGCGTAGTCCTCGTCGAGCGAGTGCGCGGTGAGGTAGTCGAGCAGCCCCATCGTGGCCTGCGGTGGGAGGGCCGGCTGGGACGGCTCGGGCTCAGCCATGGGTCGCCGGTGTCCGGGGTGGGGTGGTCGCGATGAGGGTCCGGACCTGCCAGGCGTAGAGGACGCCGGCCCACCAGTACATCCCCACCCCCCAGATGGTGAACGCCCACCCGAGGACCCGCGACGCCTCGGCGAGCAGTCCGGTCCCGTCCCCGAGCAGCAGCAGCGGGAAGGCGTAGAGGAGCGCCGCCGTGGCCGCCTTGCCGAGGAAGTGGACGGGAAGGGCGTTGTAGCCGCGGGTGCGCAGGAACGGCACCAGGAACCACAGGAACAGGTCGCGGGCCGGGATCACGAGCGCGAGCCAGAGCGGGATGATGTCGCGGAGCACGAAGCCGATCACGACGGCGAGGATGTAGAGCCGGTCCGCGACGGGGTCGAGGATCGCGCCGAGCTTCGAGGTCTGGTTCCAGCGGCGGGCGACGTAGCCGTCGAAGAAGTCGCTGATGCCCATGAACATCAGGACCGCCGTCGCTATGCCGTCGGCCTCGAGGCCGAGCACCAGCCAGAGGAACACCGGCAGGAGGCAGAGCCTCGTGATGCTGAGGACGTTGGGGACCGTCAGGACCCGGCTCGGCGGAGCTGTGTCCTCGTCGGTGCTCACCCCTGGTCCTCTCGCCCCTGTCCGTACGGCGTCTGGTCCCTGCAACCTTAACTGTCCGGGCCACCGGAAAAATGTCGAGAGGCCGCGCCCTTGGGGGAAGCGCGGCCTCTCGTCGCCGACAGGTCGTGGGGGGTGACTACTGCGGCGGCTTCGTCCCAGAGTGGGGGTCCTGGGACTCATCGGGGGGAACTCCGATGCCACCATGAAACAGGACTTCGGTCCCGAAAGCCACTTTTTCGGATTATTCGTACGTCTCAGCGAGGCGAAATCACCCGTGTGGCACCCCGACCCTACCCGGACGGACTACCGTGAGTGGTCGAGCAGCGCCACAGCAGCAGGCGCGGGGCACAGCTGTTGCCCACCCGGACCAAGGTCCTCCTTATCGCAAAATGTCCGTGTTTGTCTTGGCTTCTCCCGAGTTGGTCCAGATACTTGGGGTCACGGCGCTTCCGCAGGGCGCCGGCCGAGGGCCAGGGGGGTCCTCGCGATGAGGGAGTGGGGGCACTCGATGGGCATCACGACAGTTCGCCGGCGGGACTTCATGAGGGCGGTCCTCGTCCAGGCGCAGGCCCTGGACGACGCGGTCGCCCCGTGGCGGCGCCTCGGGCTCGCCGGGATCGAGCAGCACTTCGACGACGAGGGCGACCTCCTCGTGGAGCTGCACCGCGAGTGGCTGCGCGTGCTCGTCGGACGGCTGCACCGTGGCGAGATCGTGGCCCAGCGGACCGCTGCCAACGTCCGGGACCTCTACGACGAGCTCTGCCGCGACCACCCGACGCTGCGCCGCATCCTGGACACGCACGAGGCCGACCCGGCCCTGTGGGAGCCGACGTCGCGGGAGCACGCGATGCTCGCGCGGATCGCTGGGCTCGTCCCGGAAGGGATGACCACCGAGGACGCCGCGGATCTCGGCCGCGCTCTCGTCACCCTGCGGCTCCCGGTGCAGCGCGGCGCGTTCGCCTGAGCCGGAACTGCGCCGGCGTCTCGCCGTGCCACCGCTTGAACGCGTGGATGAAGCTCGATGCCTCTGCGTAGCCCAGGCGTTGGGCAACGTCGTCGACGGTCATCACGCCGGTGTCGAGCATCTCCTCGGCCAGCGCCTGGCGGACCTCGTCGAGCAGCGCCTGGTAGGCCGTGCCGGCCCGGGCGAGGTGCCGCCTCAGCGTGCGCTCGCTCATCGCAAGGGCCGCGGCAGCCTGCGACATGCCACCGGTCTCGGACAGGTGGGCGAGGTTCCGGGTGATCCAGATCCGGACCTGCTCGGTGACCCCGGACCGGCCCCGCCTCCGGGCGACGACGTCGCGGCACATCTGCTCGGCCAGCGCCTGGCTGTGCGGGTTCCCCTGGGGCAGGTCGCGCGCCAGGTCCGCCACAGCCAGCCGGAACGCCGTACGAGGTGCTCCGAACGCGGGCGCGACGCCCAGCCGGTCACGCCACCGGGCGGCGTCCGGGGGCTCCGGAAAGGCCAGCTCGACGGCCGTGAACCCCGCTCCCCCGGGCACCAGCTCGGAGAGCACCGTGTGGATGGCCGCGACGTCACGCTCCACCAGGAAGCGCACGAGGTCACTCGGGAGGTCGAGGGCCCGGAGCTCGACCACCACGTCGTCGCCCTCCACCGTCACCGTCGGGACGGTGAAGATGTGGCTGAGGTCGAGGAACCTCAGCGCCAGCTGCATCGCCTCCGCGACGGTGCGGCTGCTCATCAGGGCGTAGCCCAGGATCCCGAATGCCGTGACGTGGTATCGCGCCCCCAGCTCCAGCCCGAGCGAGGGACGACCGTCGAGGGCCGAGGAGATGTTGCGCAGCACGGTGAGCTCCACCGATGCGGGGACGACGTCGGTCGGGTCCGCCAGCACCGCCTCGTCGACCTCCGTGCCCCGCAGCGCCACCGCCCGTCCTGTGCCGTGCTCCGCGGCGAAGTCGAGGAGCAGCAGGATCCCCGAGACGCTGCGCGGGAAGGCCCAGTGGTCCGCAGCCGGCCGAGGCAGCACGGGTGGGGACGACATGACCGGAATTATGGATCAGGTGTCCGGACCTGTCTCGTCCCGAGCACTCGACGGCCCTAGCCTCCTTGCCGTGACGACGCGACGTGACATCTCAGCAGTGATCATCGGTGGTGGCTTCGGCGGGCTGGCGGCGGCGGTCGAGCTCCGCCGACACGGCATCTCGGACGTGACCGTGCTCGAGAAGGCCGACCGGGTCGGCGGGGTCTGGCGTGACAACACCTACCCCGGAGCCGCCTGCGACGTCCCCTCCTCCTTGTACTCCTACTCGTTCGCGCCCAACCCCACGTGGCGGCGGCGGTACGCCGAGCAGCCCGACATCCTGGCCTACATCGAGGAGCTCACGGAGCGAGAGGGGCTCACCGGACTCGTCAGGACCGGCACCGAGGTCCTCGGCGCCGAGTGGGACGAGTCCACCGGGCGCTGGCAGGTGGCGGCCCGTGGCGAGGACGGCACCACCACGACGTACGACGCGGACCTGCTGGTGTCCGCGGTCGGGCAGCTGTCCCGCCCGCACATCCCCCGGCTGCCGGGCATGGACCAGTTCACCGGACCGGCCTTCCACTCCGCGGAGTGGGACCACGACGTCGACCTCGACGGCAAGCGGGTGGTGGTCGTGGGCACCGGCGCCAGCGCGATCCAGTTCGTCCCGCACCTGCAGCGGCGCGCGGCGCACGTCACGGTGCTCCAGCGGTCGGCGCCCTACGTGGTCCCCAAGCCGGACCGCGCCTACAGCGGGCTGCACCACCGCGCGTTCCGCCGGCTTCCCCTGACCCAGACGTTCGGTCGCGAGCTGACCCGCAGCCTCAGCGAGCAGCTCAACCAGGCGCTCGCCGAGCAGACCGCGTTCACCAAGGCGTTCCTGCTCGCGTTCAAGCTGCACCTGCGGCACCAGGTGAAGGACCCGACGCTGCGGGCCCGGCTGGTGCCGGACTACCCGGTCGGCTGCAAGCGGCTGCTGTTCTCCAACGACTGGTATCCCGCCCTGAGCCAGCCCAACGTGGACGTGGTCACCGACACCATCGCTGAGGTCACCCCCGACGGCGTCCGGACCGTGGACGGCGACGTGCACCGGGCCGACGTGATCATCTACGGCACCGGCTTCCTGGCAACGGAGTTCCTGGTGCCGATGCGGATCCGTGGCAAGGACGGCCGCGACCTCCACGACTGGTGGGCGGGAGGCGCGCACGCCTACCTGGGCATGACCGTGCCGGGCTTCCCGAACTTCTTCCTGGTCTACGGGCCCAACACGAACCTCGGGGGCAGCTCGATCCTCTCGATGATCGAGTGCCAGACCGGCTACCTCGGTCAGGCGGCGTCCATGCTCGCCGACGGCGGCGTCACCCGGGTCGAGGTTCGTCCGGAGGTGGCCGAGCGGTTCGACCACGAGATGCAGGAGCGGCTGGCCGACAGCGTGTGGACCTCCGGGTGTGCGAGCTGGTACCAGACCCCCGGCGGACGGGTGACGACGAACTGGCCGGGCCAGGTGCGGGAGTACCGGGAGCGGACCGAGACCTTCGAGCCGGCGGACCACCTCACGGCCACCGAGCCGGCGGTGCAGCCCGTGGGCCAGCCCTGAGGTGCCGCACGGCTTAGGCACCGGCGGCGATGGGTAGAAGTCGAGGGACAAGAAGGAGTCACTGATGGAGTTCACGGCAATGGTGTTCCTGCTCGCCGTGCTCGTCGTCGCGATGCTGGGCGGGTTCTTCTTCGCGTGGAAGCGCGACAAGGACCGCTCGGATGGCGTGGCGGACGACTCGGCGCGCCTGGACACGGACTCGGCGCTGCCGACAACGCACAGGGGCGACGGTCGCTGACCGACGCCTCCCCAACTGGGAGGAACAAGAACTATGGAAATGATTCTCTGGCTCATCGCGGTGGTCCTGGTGATCGCCGGGATCGTGCAGATCGTCCGCGGCGCCATGCTGCCCGGCATCGTCATGATCGTCGTCGGGCTGCTCGTCGGCCCCGGTGGCGTCAGCATCTTCACGTAAGCCCTCAGACGGCTCGAACGGGGTCCTGGTCTCACGACCGGGGCCCCGTTCGTCGTCGTTTGTGGCGGATGCGGCCCGGGTATCTCAACGGAGGGACGCGCTCGGGTCGCGTCGGAGGTCGAGGGAGGACTCATGCCACGGTTGCGGACCGTGTCGACCTCGGACCCGGGTTGGATGCGCCTCCGGCACGGCCGCGGCCACCGGTACCTCGACGTCGACGGCTCGCCCCTCGGCCGGGCCGAGATCGAGCGGGTCAAGGCGCTCGTGATCCCGCCCGCCTGGCGCGACGTGTGGATCTCGCCGTACCCCAACGGACACCTGCAGGCGGTCGGCACCGACGAGGCCGGCCGGCGCCAGTACCTCTACCACCCGGCCTGGCGCGTCAAGCGCGACGAGGCGAAGTTCGACCGGGTCATCGAGATGGCGACCAAGCTGCCCGAGGTGCGCGCGAAGATCCGTGAGGACCTCGGCGGCGAAGAGCTCCGCCGCGAGACTGCGCTGGCCGCTGCGGTCCGCCTCGTCGACCTCGGCTGCTTCCGGCTGGGCTCCGACAGCTACACCACCCAGAACGGCAGCTACGGGCTCACCACGCTCGAGCGGCGGCACGTCAGCCGCCGTGGCGACAGCCGCATCTTCTCGTTCACCGGCAAGTCCGGCGTCGACCACGAGATCTGCCTGACCGACCCCGAGCTGTGCCGGATCGTCGATGCGATGTCGTTGCGCCGGAAGGCCGACGAGCGGCTGCTCGCGGTCAAGGAGGGGCGGACGTGGGTGCCCCTGCAGGCGAGCGAGGTCAACGAGCACATCCGCGAGCTGTTCGGGCTCGAGGTCACCGCCAAGGACTTCCGGACCTGGCACGCGACCGTGCACGTCGCGATGGACCTCGGCAACCGAGCGCTCGAGCCCAAGCCGCCCCGCACCAGGACCGCACGGAGCCGGGCGGTGCGCCAGGCGATCGTCGGCGCCTCGGAGCTGCTCGGCAACACCCCGACCGTCTGCCGGTCGTCGTACGTCGACCCGCGGGTCATCGACCTCTACGAGTCCGACGTGACGATCGGCCCGGCACTGAAGCGGCTGCCCAACGACGAGGACGAGGCTCGTGACCACGTGGACCGGGCCGTCGTGGAGCTGCTGAGCGACTGATCCGTCGCCCACACGGACGTCAGAGCGCGCGGACCTTGAGCACGTCGAGGAGGTAGCGCGCCGCCTCCGGCCCCTCCGACAGCGCCAGCTCGACAGCACCCGGCACGTCGAGGTCGTCGGCCAGCGTCTCGAGCACACCGTCGTGGCGGACGCTGTGGGCGTCGCGCTCCCCCGCCAGCTCCTGCAGCCGGTCGGCCAGCTCCCCGGCCTCGACGAACACCTGCTCGGTGCACTCCCACGGCGCGTCGTACCTGCGGTTCAGCAGCCCCAACCTGATCGCGGCCGGGCTGTGGCGCTCGAGGAGCTCGCTGACCAGCACGAGGTTGCGGGTGGACTTGGCCATCTTCTTCCCCTCGTGGCGCACCTCCCCCACGTGCACGACCGTCGTGGCGAACGGCAGCACTCCGGTCGCGCCCTCGATCATCGCGGTCTGGTAGGCGTGGTGCGGGAAGGTCAGGTCCGAGCCGCCGAGCAGCACGTCGACCGAGCTGCCCAGGCTGCACACGGCCATCGCCGCGCACTCGGCGTGCCAGCCCGGCCGGCCCCAGCCCCACGGGCTCGGCCAGGCCGGGTGGTGCTCGGAGGACGGCCGCCACACGGCGACGTCGAAGACCGACTCGCGGTGCGGGGCGTCCTGCTGGTCGCCGTACGCCTTGGAGAGCTCGAGCGCGCGCTCGGGGCTGAGCCCGGCCGCGTCCGGCACCGCGGCGCCACGGAAGTAGACGAACCCGTCCACCTCGTACGCCGCCCCGGCGCGGAGCAGGGCCGAGGCCAGCCGGATCACCGCGGGCACGTGGGACCGTGCGTGCGGGGCGAGAGCAGGTGGCGCGACCGCCAGCGCCTTCATGTCCCGGTCGAAGAGGAACTCCTGGGTCAGCGCCAGCTCGTCGTAGTGCCAGCCCCGCGTCCACGCCGTGTGCGTCAGCACGTCGTCGACGTCGGTGACGTTGCGGGCGACGACGGCCTCCGTCCCGGTGGCGTGCGCCAGCGAGGCGATGAGGTCAGCCCAGACGAAGGTCGCGGCGTGGCCGACGTGCGTGACGTCGTACGGCGTGATGCCGCAGGTGTACATGCGCATTGGCCCGACGGGCAGCACCGCGCCGCCGCCGATCCGCAGCGCCACGGCAGGCTTCTCGTGGAGCGGGTAGCGCCCTTCGGAGCCCAGGACGCCGGAGCCTGCGGACGGGGTGTGGGGAGTGGTCGGAGGCACGCGTCGATGATGCCTCATCGCGGCGCCGGCCGGGTCCGCCCTCAGCTGAGCAGCTGGTCCGGGTCGTCCAGCGGGGTCGCGAGCACCTCCTCGGGCTTGCTCGCCAGGACGTTGTCGATGTAGTCACGGGCGGTCTCGAAGATGTCGACCTCGCGACCGGCGCGCTCGGAGAGGAACCACCGGTGGACCAGCACCTCGTGGAAGATCTCGGCCGGCTCGAGCCGGCCCCGGAGGTTGCGCGGCACCATCGCGACGAGCGGCTCGTAGATCTTGGTGAGCCAGCGGCTGGCCGCCTCCTCACGCTTGTCGTTCGTCAGTCCCGTGTGGGCGCTGAACCGCGCGATGTCGTTGAGCATCCGCCGGGCCTGCTGCTCCTCGACGTCCAGGCCGGTGAGCGTGCGCAGCTCGCGGCTGTGGTGACCGGCCTCCACGACGCGGGGGTGCAGCCGGACCTGCGAGCCGCCGGCCTCGGTGGCGATGTCCATCTCGTCGACGTCGAACCCCAGCTCGTTGAGCGACTCGATCCACTGGTCGAGCCGCCACATCTCGTCGGCCTCGAACTGCGTCTCGCTCGTCACCGCCGTCCACAGCGCGCAGTAGCGCTCCTCGAGCATGTCGACGATCTCCACCGGGTTGAAGTGGGCCTCGAGCATGTCGCCGGCCTGGAGGTCGAGGAGCTCGGCGAAGACGTTCTCGCGCGCGACCGTGAGGTCGTACATCCGCTGCTGGTCCGCGAGCCCCGGCTTGAGCTCGCCGGTCTCCGCGTCGACGAGGTAGGCGGCGAACTCCCCGGCGCTGCGCCGGAACAGCACGTTGGACAGCGAGACGTCGCCCCAGAAGAAGCCGGCCAGGTGCAGCCGCACGAGCAGCACGACGAGCGCGTCGACGAGCGACGGCAGGCTGTCGGCCCGCATCCCTCGGGCGAACAGCGCCCGGTAGGGCAGCGAGAACCGCAGGTGCCGCGTGACCAGCGCACTCGGCAGCCACTCCCCGTCCCGGTCCTTGCGTCCGGTCACCACCGCCTGCGGCACGACGGTGGGCAGCCCGAGCTTCTGGAGGTCGCGCAGGAGGTGGTACTCGCGGCGAGCGATGAGCTCGTCGGTCTCCTTGACCGCACACGTGTGCTCGCCGACCCGCACGAACCGCACGACGTGCCTCGAGATGCCGCGCGGGAGCGGGATCACGTGCTCGTCGTCCCAATCCTCCAGCGGCACGTCCCACGGGAGGCGGACGAGCTCAGGGTTGGGCTTGGTGGCCAGGATGCGCATCGTCGGCGGCACCCTGTCGAGGCTAGCCCCTCCGCACGAGCGGGCCCGGGGCGGCTTTTGGACCGACAGGCCGACCCTCCCCGGGATGCTTGATCGCAGAGTGGGCCGGCCAGCGTCGGCCTTGCAGACGATACGGGTCCGTGAACGACGTCACAATGGCGCTGGATCGATCCAGAGGGCTCTGGATCGATCCATTTCGGGACGTATCTCCTGGTCAAATGACCATAAAGGGTCCCGGCGGGCGTCAGCCGACCGGGCGGTACGCGCAGCTCTCCTTCACCGACACCGCGGTGCCGGCGTCCTCCTCGTCCGAGGGCGACGGCGTCGGCGTCGGCGTCGGCTCCCCGGAGTCGCCGTCAGGTCCTGGCCGTCCACCGCGCTCGTCGTCCTCGGAGGGCTCCGGCGGCGGGGCGATGGCCTTCTGGACCGTCTGGCGGACCCACGCGAAGTCCGGGTCCCCGGGGAAGAACTCCGGCGAGGAGACGAACGCCACGGATCGGACCTCGGAGTCCTTGACGCGGAGGACCAGGTCGACGAAGGCCGACAGCAGCGGGGACGGGATGTCGGTCCGGACGATCTCTCGGCCCGCGTCGGCGAGCTGCTGGTAGCGGCGCAGGAGATTCAGCGGCTGGGCCTCCTCGATGAGCGCGTCGATCATGCAGCGCTGGCGCAGCATCCGCTCGTAGTCGTCGGACCCCCAGCGGCCCCGGGTGAACCACAGCGCCTCGTAGCCGTTGAGCCGCTGGTCGGGTCCCGGGTCGAGGTAGTCCACCGGCGGGATGCCGCGGTCGGTGTCGCCCTGGATGGCGACCGGCTCGTTGATGTTGACGGTCACCCCGCCCATCGCGTCGACGATCTCCCGGAACCCGGTCAGGTTCACCAGGACGTAGTAGTCGACCGGCACACCGAGGCTGCCTGCGACGGCCTGCTTCACCGCGTCGGCGCCCTCGTTGTCGGACTTCCCCAGGACACCGGGGTGGAGGGCGGGCACCTGACCGTAGATCGCGTTGAGCATCCACGCCGCCGGGTCGCCGTACCCGTCGAAGCCGTCCGGGTAGAGGTCATGCAGCGGGCTGTCGGCGGGGAACTGCGCGTTCATCATGTTCCGTGGCAGGCTGAACATGACCGACTGGCCGGTCCCGGTGTCGATGCTCAGCAGGATGATCGTGTCGGTGCGGATGCCTTCACGGCCGACGTAGCCGTCGCCGCCGAGCAGCAGCACGTTGACGCGCTCCCGGTTGCCCCACGGGTCGGCCACGGTGACGTCCACGGGCACGGTGGCTGTCTCGTTGCCCTCGAAAAGGTCGGTCACCAACCCCGCCTGGACCGTCGCGTAGCGGGAGGCGAGCGCGAACGGCGAGGCGAGCGCGAGGCAGAGCCCGGCCACGAACAACACCCCGAGCCCCTCCTGCCAGGCCCGCATCGGGCGAGGCCGGACCAGGAAGTACGTCAGCCCCACCGATGCTGCCCACAGGAGCAGCCCGATCGTGATGAGCCAGGCCGCGGCGCGCAGCCGTCCGGGGTCGACCGCGAGGTCGAGGACCGCCTCGAGGCTGCGGAAGCGTACGCCGAGCGCCACCACGAGCAGCACGGTCGCGCCGACCAGCGCCCACCCGTAGCGCCGACCGGACCAGACGAGCCCGGCACCAGGGACGACCGCCCCCAGGAGCGTGACACCGAGTGCGACGGGCAGCCCTCTCGCCCTCCGCACCCGCGTCGTGGCGGCGCGCGGCTGCTCGGCCTCGCCGCCCGCTGGGGCGGTGGCCGTCTGCACGCTGTTGGTCATGAGCCTCTCCCGGCTGTCGGGACATGCTACGACCGCGGGGTGCTCGTCCTGCAGCCTCAGCCGCCGAGCTCGGCGAGCAGCCCCGGCACCCGGCCCGGGATCTCACGGGCGAGGAAGCCCACCGCGCCGACGGAGACCGCGAGCTGCTCGCCGGCCCGGCCGTGCAGGAAGGCGCCCCACACCGCTGCCTGCGCGGGCTCCGCCCCGCGCGCGAGCAGTCCGGCCACGATGCCGCTCTGGGTGTCGCCCGAGCCGGAGACACCGAGCCCCGGTCCCCCGACCTGGACGAGCCACGCCGCCCCGTCGGGGGTGGCGACCGCCTTCTCGCTCCCCCCGCACAGCACGACCGCCTGCACGAGCTCGGCGGTGTCGCGGGCCGCCTCGAGCGGGTCGCCCGACACCTCGTCCTCGTCGCGGTCGAGGATCCTCGCCAGCTCGGTGGGGTTCACGGTCAGGACGCACCGGCCACCGAGGTGGCGCAGTCCGTCGGGGTGCGCGGTCACGTAGGCCGAGGCGAGCGCGTCGATCACCACAGTGGTGTCCAGCCTGGGCAGGATCCCCTCGATCAGCGCGAGGCTGTCGTCGACGCCGACGAGACCCGGCCCCAGCAGCACCACGTCGGCGCCCTCGGCTTCCTCCACGACCAGGTCTGCGGCCGCCGTACCGATGCACCCCTCGGAGGTCTCGGGCAGCGGGATCACCATGGACTCCGGGACCGCCACGGCGATCGCCGTGCACGCACTCTCCGCGGTGGCGAGCTGGAGCTTGCCACCGCCTGCACGCAGCGCGGCCTCACCGGCGAGGAGCACCGCCCCGGGGGTCCCCCGGCTCCCGCCGACGACGACGACCCGGCCACGGGCCTCCTTGTCGCTGCCGGGCTCGGGGAGCGGCCAGTCGTGCAGGGTGCCGCTGGTGACGAGCACCGGCTCATTCGCCGTCATGCTCCTGACTCGTCCCGGTCGTCCTTGTGCTTCGGGTCCTCGTGCGTCGTGCTGACGTCGGCTGCGTCGACGGCCTCGGTGTCACCGAAGCTGAGCAGCTCGAAGCCGTTGGCGCCCCGGCAGTAGCGGGTCATCGACGCGTTCCCCAGCCGTGACGTGGCGTCGATCTCCATCAGCTCCTGCTCGCTCAGCCCCTCGAGCACGTAGCGGAAGCTCGTGATGACCGCCTGGTGGGTGAACATCCACACGGTGGCGCCGTCGGAGGTCTCCCGCAGGTCGGCGAACAGCGTGCGGATGCGGAACACGACGTCGCACCAGCTCTCCCCCGACGGGGGCTTGTAGTAGAACTTGCCGAGCTTCTCCCGGCGCTCGGCCTCACCCGGGAACTCGGCTCGGATCCCGGCACCGGTGAGCCCGTCGAAGGCGCCGAGGTCCCGCTCCCGCAGCCGCTCGTCGAAGATGATCTCGAGGTCGAGCCCCTTCAGCGCACGCTCGGCGGTCTCGGCCGCCCGGCGGTACGGCGAGCTGATGACCACCTCGGGGCGGAGCGACTCGTGCTCCTGCAGCCACTGGGCGACCGCGTCGGCCTGCCGACGACCGGTCTCGGACAGCTCCACGTCGGCGTCCCGGGCGGCCAGGTCGAGCCGTTCGGCTCCGCTCTCCCGGGCGGCCGCGTCGGCGAGGTTGCCGCAGCTCTCGCCGTGCCGGACGAGCACGAGCTGCGCCGGTCCGCGACGTGCGTCGAGCAATCGGGAAAGGGCCACTGGTCCTCCTCGGCAAGGCGCTTGGTCGGGCGCACCTGGGGTGTGGGGCGTGTCTTCACGTCCCGATGTGTGCGTACCCAAATTGAGTGTTCTCATAGGGGCATGACCGTGCACACCTCCACGCCTCCTGCCCTCGGCTCGTCGGAGCACATCCAGCTCACCGAGCAGTGGGCCGCCCACAACTACCACCCCCTTCCCGTCGTGCTGAGCAGCGGCGACGGGGCCTGGGTCACCGATGTCGACGGCAAGCGTTACCTCGACTGCCTGGCCGGCTACTCCGCGCTCAACTTCGGCCACCGCAACCAGCGGCTGCTGGCGGTGGCCCACCAGCAGCTCGAGCAGCTGACGCTGACCAGCCGCGCGTTCTTCAACGACCAGCTCGGCCTCTTCGCCCGCGACCTCGCGCAGATGTGCGGCAAGGACATGGTCCTGCCGATGAACACCGGCGCCGAGGCCGTCGAGACCGCCCTCAAGGTGGCGCGCCGCTGGGGCTACGAGGTCAAGGGCGTGCCGGCGGACCAGGCGACGATCATCGTCATGGACGGCAACTTCCACGGCCGCACCACGACGATCGTCAGCTTCTCCACCGACGAGGTCGCGCGTCGCCACTTCGCGCCGTTCACCACCGGGTTCCGGACCGTCCCCTACGGCAACGCCGCCGCGCTCGAGGCGGCCATCGACCACACCACCGTCGGTGTGCTGATCGAGCCCATCCAGGGCGAGGGCGGGGTCATCATCCCGCCGGAGGCCTACCTGCAGGAGGTGCGGGCGCTCTGCGACCGTCACCGGGTCCTGATGATGGCGGACGAGATCCAGTCCGGGCTCGGCCGCACCGGCCGCACCTTCGCCTGCGACCACGAGCAGGTCGTCCCGGACATGTACATCCTCGGCAAGGCGCTCGGCGGCGGCCTCTACCCGGTCTCGGCGGTGGTCGCGGACCACGACGTGCTCGGCGTGATCACGCCGGGCTCCCACGGCTCCACGTTCGGCGGCAACCCGCTGGCCGCCGCCCTGGGCCGCGAGGTCGTGGCGATGCTCTCCACCGGCGAGATCCAGCAGCGGTCGAGCGAGCTCGGCCGCCAGCTGCACGACGGCCTGGAGGCCCTCATCGGCCACGGGGTCGAGTCGGTGCGCTCACGCGGTCTGTGGGCCGGAGTCGACGTGAACCCGGAGCTGCTCAGCGGCCGCCAGCTCTGCGAGTCGCTCCTCGCGCGCGGGGTCCTGGCGAAGGACACGCACGGGTCGACGATCCGGCTCGCGCCGCCGCTGGTGGCCACCGAGGAGGACATCGCCTTCCTGCTCACGGCCTTCCAGAGCGCCCTTCTGGACGCCAAGACCTGGTGAACGCTCTGCGGGGTGGTTCTCAGGCACCTGGTGCCTGAGAACCACCCCGCAGGCTGCCTCTCAGAGGTCCGCCGGGTTCGTGTTCGCCCCGCAGAGCACGACCGCCACGCGTTCGTCCGGTGCCGGCACGTAGGCCCCGCTCGTCAGGGCCGCGAGCGCGGCGGCAGCCCCGTGCTCGACGACGATGCGCCACCGGTCCCAGAGCAACGCCCGCGCCGCGATGATCGCGGCGT
>CADCUK010000173.1 GCA_902805865.1 uncultured Nocardioidaceae bacterium
TGCACGAGCAGGGCGTCGGCGTCGGACAACGCCGCGACCGCCTGCTCGACCGGCTCGGTCGCCCCGACGGTCGGCAGCGGCGGGCTCATGTGCGCCTCCACCGGGTCGTTGAGCCGGGCGCCACCGGAGAACAGCGCGTCCATGAGGGTCCGGGCCGACACCGAGCCGGCCACCTCGGCCGCCACGACGGGCGGCTCGGCCATGACGACCGGCATCTGCGAGACGCCGTACTCCTTGAGGATCTGCACCGCCTCGGCGACCGTCTCCTGCGGGTGGGTGTGCACCAGGTCGGGCAGCTGGCCGCTCTTGCCGCGCAGCACCTGGCCGACGGTCTGCTCCTGGGAGGCGGGCAGGAAGCCGTAGCGGGCGAGCCAGTCGTCGCTGAAGATCTTCGTGAGGTACCCGCGGCCGGAGTCCGGCAGCAGCACGACGATGATCGCGCCCTCACCCTCGGGTGTGCCCTCGAGCTCGTGCGCGAGCTGGATCGCTGCGTACGCCGCCATGCCGCTCGACCCGCCGACGAGCATGCCCTCCTCGCGGGCCAGCCGGCGCGTCATCGAGAACGAGTCCGCGTCGGAGACCTCGATGACCCGGTCGGCCACGTTCTTGTCGTAGGTGGTCGGCCAGAAGTCCTCACCCACGCCCTCGACGAGGTACGGCCGGCCGGACCCGCCGCTGTAGACCGACCCGGCGGGGTCGGCCCCGATCACCTTGATGTCGGGGTTCTGCTCCTTGAGGTAGCGACCGACACCGCTGATCGTGCCGCCGGTCCCCATCCCGGTGACGAAGTGCGTGATCCGGCCCTCGGTCTGCCGCCAGATCTCCGGCCCGGTCTCCTCGTAGTGCGAGCGCGGGTTGTTCTGGTTGGAGTACTGGTCGGGCTTCCACGCGTTCGGGATCTCGCGGGTCAGCCGGTCCGAGGTGCTGTAGTACGAGCTCGGGTGGTCGGGGTCGACCGCCGTCGGGCAGACGACCACCTCGGCGCCGTACGCCCGGAGGACGTTGATCTTGTCCTCGCTGACCTTGTCCGGGCAGACGAAGACGCACTTGTAGCCCTTCTGCTGCGCCACGATCGCCAGCCCGACCCCGGTGTTGCCCGAGGTCGGCTCGACGATCGTGCCGCCGGGCCGCAGCTCGCCGGAGGCCTCGGCGGCCTCGATCATGCGCACGGCGATCCGGTCCTTCACCGACCCGCCGGGGTTCATGTACTCGACCTTCGCCAGCACCAAGGGGCTGCCGTCGGCAGGCCCGTCCAGCACCTGCCTCAGACGCACCAACGGGGTGTTACCGACCAGGTCCAGCATCGAGTCCGCGTAGTCCACGCCTCGACCATAGCCCCGCCGAGCCGTCACTTCACGGGAGTGCTCGGCTCAGCCCTCCTTGCCGCGGCCGCTGGCCAGGTCGCGCAGCCGGTCGAACAGCCCGGCGACCGGACCGGCGGCGAGCCTGGGGCCGGGCTCGTTCGGCACCGACGGGTGCGGTCGGGTGGGCGCCATCGCCTTGATCGCCTCCACCTGCCCGCCGAGCTTCACCAGCTCCTCGCGGCTCATCACCTCACGCATGTGGGGGAACATCTCCCCCTCCTCCTCGGCGACGTGCGTCCGGATCTCGGTCATCAGCTTGCGGATCTCCTGGTCGAAGGACGGGTCCTCCGGGTCCAGCCGCTCCAGCGCCTTCATCGACTCCTCGGCCTCGGCGTGCTCACGCTTGGCGCGCTCCGCCTCCTCCTCGCTGACCCGCTCCTTCACCGCCGGGTAGACGACGACCTCCTCGGCGACGGCGTGCCGGACCAGGGCGATCGTCACCTGGTCGACCAGCAGCCGCCCGCGGGCCTGCACGGCCGGGTCGCTGACGCCGAGCGACTCGAGCTCGCGGAACATCTCCTCGACCTCGCGGTGGTCCTCGCTCAGGATGTCGACGACGTCCTTGTCCTGGTCAGTCATCAGCGTGCTCCTCGGTGGTGGCCGCCCGGCCTCGACGGGCCGGCAGGGTCGGCTCGACCACCAAGTGCCCCCGGTGGGGCGGACCAAACGGTCAGTCGCCGCCGTACGGCACACCCAGGGACTCGAGCCGCGCACGGCCTCCGTCGAGCGCGGTCAGCACCCAGGTCCCGCGGGGAGTCAGCGTGAACGTGTGCTCGAAGTGCGCGGCCAGGGAGCCGTCCTGCGTCGCAACCGTCCAGTCGTCCTCGAGCACGACGTTGTCCTGGCTGCCGGCGGCGACCATCGGCTCCACGGCCAGCGCCATCCCCTGGACGAGCTTCGGCCCACGTCCCGGGCGGCCGACGTTGGGCACGTTCGGCGGCTGGTGCATCGCCGATCCGATGCCGTGGCCGACGTAGTCCTCGAGGATCCCGTAGGGGCCCTGGCTCCGCACGTAGGACTCGACCGCGTGGGAGATGTCGGTGAGCCGACCACCGAGCCGTGCTGCGGCGAGGCCGCGCCACAGCGACTCCTCGGTCACCCGCATCAGCTCGAGCGCCTCCTCGGAGACCGACCCGATCGCGACCGTGATCGCCGCGTCGCCGTGCCAGCCGTCGACGATCGCCCCGCAGTCGATCGAGATGATGTCGCCGTCCTGGAGCACCCGTTCACCGGGGATGCCGTGGACCACCTCGTCGTTGACCGAGGCGCAGATGCTCGCGGGGAACGGGGGTGTGCTGTACCCCTTGAACGACGGGACAGCGCCGCTGGAGCGGATGTGGTCCTCGGCGATCGCGTCCAGCTCGCCGGTCGTGATCCCGGCCCTGGCGGAGCTGCGGAGCAGCTCGAGGGTGCGGCCGACCACCAGGCCGGCGGCGCGCATGCGCTCGATCTGCTCCGGCGTCTTGATCTCGATGCCGCGCTCGCGGAACACGGCCGTGCTCAGAGCTGGTCGAGACCGGAGAAGATGCGCCGGCTCACCGATTCGACGTCGCCCATCCCGTCGACCTCGAGCAGCATCCCGCGGTCGTCGTACACCTTGATCAGCGGGGCGGTCTGCTCCTCGTAGACCTCCTGGCGACGCCGGATGACCTCCTCGGTGTCGTCGGCCCGGCCCTCGACCTGGGCGCGCTGCAGCAGCAGCCCGACCAGCTCGTCGCGGTCCACGGTCAGCGACACGACCGAGTCGAGCTCGACGGCGTAGTCGTCGAGCATCGTGTCGAGCTCCTTGACCTGCGCCAGCGTGCGGGGGTAGCCGTCCAGCAGGAATCCCGGCTTGGCGTCCTCGAGACCGATCCGGTCCCGCACCATCGCGTTGGTGACCTCGTCGGGGACGTACTCCCCTGCATCCATGTACCGCTGCGCCTCGATCCCCAGAGGCGTCTTGCCGGCGACGTTGGCCCGGAAGATGTCCCCGGTCGAGATCGCCGGGATCCCGTAGTGGGCGGCGATCACCTTCGCCTGAGTACCCTTTCCGGCGCCCGGCGGGCCCATGAGGATCAGTCGCATCAGCGGAGGAACCCTTCGTAGTTGCGCTGCTGGAGCTGGCTCTCGATCTGCTTCACCGTGTCGAGCGCGACGCCCACCATGATCAGGATGGACGTGCCGCCGAACGGGAAGCTCTGCGTCGCGCCGACGAGGGCGAGCGCGATGAGCGGGATCAGTGAGACCAGACCCAGGTACAGCGAACCGGGGAACGTGATCCGGGAGAGCACGTAGCTGAGGTACTCCTCGGTCGGCTTGCCGGCCCGGATGCCGGGGATGAAGCCGCCGTACTTCTTCATGTTGTCCGCGACCTCCTCCGGGTTGAAGGTGATCGAGACGTAGAAGTACGTGAAGAAGATGATCAGCGCGAAGTAGATCGCCATGTAGAGCGGGTGGTCGCCCTGGACGAGGTACTCGCTCACGAACCGGGTCACCGGGTTGCTGCCGTCCGCGTCGAACTGGGTCGTCAGCGCCGGGAGGTACAGCAGGCTGGAGGCGAAGATCACCGGGATGATGCCGGCCTGGTTCACCTTCAGGGGGATGTACGTCGACGAGCCGCCGTACATCTTCCGACCGACCATCCGGCGGGCGTACTGCACGGGGATCCGTCGCTGGCCCTGCTCCATGAAGATGACGGCCGCGATGATGACCATGCCGACCAGGATGACCATGATGAAGACGGCCCAGCCGTTGGTCTCCCTCAGCGCCCACAGCTGCGAGGGGAAGGTGGCGACGACCTGCGTGAAGATCAGGATCGACATGCCGTTGCCGATGCCGCGGTCGGTGATGAGCTCACCGAACCACATGATCACCGCGGTGCCGGCGGTCATCGTGATGACCATGATCAGCATGGTCCCGATGCCGTTGTCGTAGAGCAGCGGCAGGTCGCACTGGAGCAGCTGGCCGGCGCGGGCGAGGGCCACGATGCCGGTCGCCTGCAGGACCGCCAGGGCCAGCGTGAGGTAGCGGGTGTACTGGGTGATCTTCC
>CADCUK010000174.1 GCA_902805865.1 uncultured Nocardioidaceae bacterium
GCGGTCTGCCGGCAGCGCTCCAACGGGCTCGAGACGACCGCGGCCAGCCGGACCCCGCTCAGCCGCTCCCCGGCGCGATCGGCCTGCTGCTCCCCCGTCTCGTCCAGCAGCACGCCGGGTGACCGTCCGGCGAGCACGCCGGAGCTGTTCGCGGTCGTGCGGCCGTGCCGGACGAGGATGAGGGTTGCCATGGCCGAAACGATAGAGCCGGACACCTGAGCCGACCGTTTCGTCCCTAGGGTGTGGTCATGATCGTCGACCAGGCCCTCTACCGAGACGGCGTGCGGAAGTCCGTCGAGCTCGACGAGGACGTGCTGGCCCGACTCCGTGCCGAGCACGAGTGGCACGCATTCGTCTGGGTGGGGCTGCACGAGCCCGATCGCGACGAGATGCGGTGGGTGACCGACATCTTCGGGCTCCACCCGCTCGCTGTGGACGACGCGATGTCGATGCGTCAGCGGCCGAAGGTCGAGCCCTACGACGACATGCTCTTCCTGGTGCTCAAGACCCTCTGGTACGTCGACGAGACCGATCAGGTCGAGACCGGCCAGGTGTCGATGTTCCTCGGCAAGGACTACGTGGTGACCGTCCGGCAGGGAGCTGGTATCGAGCTCGTCGGGGTGCGCGGCGACCTGGAGCGGCGGGCCCACCTGCTCGAGCACGGGCCGTCGGCGGTCGTCTACTCGGTCTGCGACCGCATCGTCGACGGCTACGAGGAGGTCGCCGAGGAGATCGACATCGACGTGGACGAGGTGGAGCAGGGCGTGTTCGCGGTCGAGCGCTACCGGGACGACCGACGGATCTACGTGCTGAAGCGCGAGATCGCCGAGGTGCGCCACGCCGTGCACCCGTTGAGGGGGCCGATGCTGAAGTTCGCTGCGACCGAGTACCCCTTCCTGCACCCGGACTCGGCGCCGTTCTTCCGCGACATCTCCGACCACGTCACGCGGGTCTCGGAGAACGTCGACGGGCTCGACTCGTTGCTCTCGACCGCCTTCGAGGCCTACAACGCGCGGATCCAGGTGCAGCAGAACGAGGACATGCGCAAGATCTCCGCCTGGGTGGCGATCGCGGGTGTGTGCACGTTGATCGCCGGGGTCTACGGCATGAACTTCGAGCACATGCCGGAGCTCGGCTGGGACCTCGGCTACCCGTTCGCGCTCGTGCTGATGCTCGGCTCGTCGCTCCTGCTGTACCGGCAGTTCAAGAAGTCCGGCTGGCTCTAGGCGCGCCGCGTCTTGCGCCCCGCTCAGCCGCCGGCGACCAGCACGCCGGCCGCGGTGAGCGCGAGCACGCCCGCACCGAGCAGCACGCGGTAGATCACGAACGGCAGGTAGGACCGGGTCGAGACGTACTTGAGCAACCAGGCGATCGCGGCGTAGCCGACGATGAACGACACCACGGTCGCCACGAGCGTCGGCACCGGGCCGTAGGCGTTGTCCCCGCCCGGTATCTCCTTGAGCTCGAAGAGGCCGGCGCCCACGACCGCGGGGATCGCGAGCAGGAACGCGAACCTCGTCGCGGCCTCCCGCTCGTAATTGAGGAAGCGCCCCATGCTGATCGTGGCCCCCGAACGGGACACGCCCGGCACCAGCGCCGCCGCCTGCGCGAGGCCGAGCAGGACGGCGTGCTTCCAGGTCATCTGGCCCATGGCTCGCTCGTTGCGGCCGACGCGGTCGGCGATGCCGAGGACCACGCCCATGACGATCAGCGTCGTGCCGATGATCCACAGGCTGCGGAAGTCGCTCTCGATGGTGTCCTTCAGCAGGATCCCGAGAGCCACGATCGGGAGTGAACCGATGATCACGAACCACCCCATGCGGGCGTCCTCGTGGCCACGCCAGGCCGGGTCCCAGATCGCCCGCACCCATGCCGAGCCGATCCGCCAGATGTCCTTGCGGAAGTAGATGAGCACAGCGAGCTCGGTGCCGATCTGGATCACGGCGGTGAAGGCGGCTCCGGGGTCCCCCCACCCGAAGAGCTCCGGGAAGATCCGCAGGTGGGCGCTGCTGGAGATCGGCAGGAACTCCGTCAGCCCCTGGATGAGGCCGAGCACGACGGCCTTGAGGAAGTCGAGCAACGGGTCTCCTGGTGCGCGCTGGCTGGGCGGGGGTCAGCCTACGCAGGCCGGGCCGGGCCGGCGGTCCCCACCCGCCCCACCGGCGTACGGCGAGGCGGAGGCCGGCGCCGGGGCGCGGCTCCACTACCGTGGCCCCATGCAGCAGCGCTTCCTGGGCCGGACGGGACTCAAGGTCTCGCGTCTCGGGCTGGGCACCCTGACGTGGGGGCGTGACACCGACGAGCACGAGGCCCGCGACCAGCTCAAGGGGTTCGTGGAGGCCGGGGGCACGCTGCTGGACACCGCTGCCGGCTACGGCGACGGCGCGTCGGAGGAGCTGATCGGCGAGCTGCTCGGGGACGTGGTCTCCCGCGAGGATGTCGTCCTGGCCACGAAGGCCGGTGTGCGCCGCACCCGGGGAGCGGGCTCGGGTCAGCGCACCCGCGAGATCAACGTCTCCCGGGGCAACCTGGTCCGCACGCTCGACGAGTCGCTGCGCCGGCTCGGGACCGACCACGTCGACCTGTGGCAGGTGCACACCTGGTCCGACGAGACGCCGTGGGAGGAGACGCTGAGCGCGCTGGACTACGCGGTGTCGACCGGTCGCGCGCTCTACGTAGGCGTCTCGAACTACTCCGGCTGGCAGACCGCGCAGGCCGCCACCTGGCAGCGCGCCGTGCCGGGTCGAGCGGTGCTCGCGTCGAACCAGGTCGAGTACTCCCTGGTCAACCGCTACGCCGAGGCCGAGATCGTCCCTGCGGCCGGCGCGCTCGGGATGGGCGTGCTGGCCTGGTCGCCGCTGGGCCGCGGCGTGCTCACCGGGAAGTACCGCACGGGCACGCCGGCCGACTCGCGCGCCGCGTCCCCGCACTTCGCCGACTTCGTGGGTGCCTACCTCGATGCCCGCGCCGCACGGATCGTCGAGGCGGTCGCCCGCGCCGCCGAGGGGCTCCAGTGGTCCCCGATCGACGTTGCGCTGGCCTGGGTCCGCGACCGGCCCGGCGTCAGCTCCGCGATCGTGGGTGCCCGCACCGCCGCCCAGCTGCGGGGCTCCCTGGCGGTCGAGGACTGCGCGCTGCCCGCCGAGATCCGCGCTGCGCTCGACGACGTCAGCGGTCCGCGGCCCTCCCCCGCCGTCGACTGACGGTCTCGAGACGGCCTCCTTCGTCGGCCTCCGGCGTCGGTCCCTGAGGAGCGAGCGCAGCGACCGTCTCGAAGGGCTCGAAGGGCTGGTATCAGAAGGTCGAGTACGCCGGCCGCTGGCGGATGATCTTGCGGCGCAGGATGACCTTGCGGGTGCCGTCGTGCAGGATCCGCACGCGGTCCAGCTCCCAGCCGCCGCGCTCGGCGTGGTCGACCAGCATCCGGGTCACGAAGTTGCGGGAGAAGTCGCGCGGGATCGTGAGCCGCTGGAACTCGAACTCGGTGGCCGACCGCTGCGCACCCAGACTGGCGGTGGTGTGCAGCGGTGGGCGAGACATGGCCGCAATTGTGCCAGACCCGTGTCAGAGGCCGTCGAGGATCTCGACCGTCCTGGCCCACGCCTCCGACGCCGGGTCGATGACCGTGAAGTGGTCGCCGTTGATCTCGACCAGCTCTGCCTGGGCCCCCGCACGCACCGCCGCGTCGACGTAGTCGGCGGACTGGCTGAGCGGCACGACGGTGTCCCCGCTGCCGTGCACGCACCAGACCGGCACGTCGAGCGGCAGCTGCCGAGCCGGGTCGACCGGGTCGTACTCCGGACCCGGCGGCTGACCGAGGAACGCCTCGACCGCCCCGCCGCCGAGGCCGTCGGCGGCTGCCGTGGTGAGGTCGAGGACCCCGGCCTGCGAGATGACCGCGGTCACCGGGACCTGCTGGGGGCGCCACTGCTCGAACCGGCCGCGGGCGGCCGCCCAGGTGGCGAGGTGGCCCCCGGCGGAGTGACCGAGCGTGACCACCGTCGACAGGTCGAGCCCCTCGACGTCGGCCAGCCGGTCGATGCCGGCCGCCACGTCGTCGAAGGTCTCCGGCCAGCCTCCGCCGTTGCCGACCCGGCGGTACTCCAGGTTCCACGCCGTCCAGCCGCGCCCGGCGAGGTCGCTGGCGAGGGGCTCACCCAGGGAGGCGTCGTACTCCGCCTTCCAGAAGCCGCCGTGGATGACCACCACGACACCTCGTGACTCCTGGGAGGGACGGTGCAGCGTGCCGTGCTGGGACGGGTCGTCGCCGTAGGTCAGCTTCTCGACGGTCATGGGGCTCCTGGTTGGTGTCGTCGTCGTCGGCGATCGTTCGGGTGTGCCGCACGCGCTCAGTCCCACGCAGCTCAGCGACCCCACGAGGAACGTCCTTCTCCCGATCACTGTCCGTATCGGTGTCACCACGCGACACCGATCCGGACATCGTCGAAGTCGACCGTACGAGCCGCCGTCACTCGAACCGTCCCTGGCGGCCGCGCTTGGTGTCGCTGCGCCGCTTCTTCTGCGCCAACCGCCGCTCCTTGGAGCCCAGCGTCGGGCGGGTCGGCCGTCGCCGCGGCGGAGGTGGGGCCACCGCCTCGCGGAGCAGCTGGGCCAGCCGCTCCCGGGCAGCATCCCGGTTGCGCAGCTGGCTGCGGTGCTCGCTGGCCGACACCGTGACGACGCCGTCGACCAGCCGTCCGGCCAGTCGCCCGAGGGCGCGCTCCTTGAGGTGGTCGGGCAGGGCCGGCGAGGTTGCGACGTCGTACGACAGCTCGACCCGGCTGTCGGTGGTGTTGACGCCCTGCCCGCCGGGTCCGGAGGACCTGGAGAAGCGCTCGGTCAGCTCGGCCTCGGGGACGACGAAGGCGCGGGTGACGAGGAGCCCGTCCGTCACCGGTCAGACCTGGTCGAGGAACCGGTCGAAGACCCGCGCCCCGAACTCCAGCGCGTCGACCGGCACGCGCTCGTCGACGCCGTGGAAGAGCGCGGTGAAGTCGAGGTCGGCCGGCAGCCGCAGGGGTGCGAAGCCGTAGCAGTTCATCCCGAGCTTGGCCCAGTGCTTGCCGTCGGTGCCGCCCGGCATGAGGTACGGCGACACCAGCGCGTCGGGGTCCTCGGCGAGCAACGACGTGGTCATCGCCCGGACGATGTCGCCCTCGTACGGCGTCTCGACGGCCGGCTGGTTGCTGAGGAACTCCATGTCGATGCCCTCCCCCAGCAGCTCGGCCATCGTCGCGAAGAACTCGTCCTGGTAGCCCGGCAGGAACCGCCCGTCGACCTGCGCGGTGGCCGCGCCGGGGACGACGTTGACCTTGTAGCCGGCCTGCAGCACCGTCGGGTTCGCACTGTTGCGGATCACCGCGCTGAGCATCCGCGCCGCGGAGCCGAACTCCTCGATGAGCGACTCGGCGTTCTCCGGCGTAGCGTCGGTGCCGGCCAGCTCCGCGACGGATGCGAGAAGGACCTCCATCGCCGGGGTGAGCCGTACCGGCCAGGTGTGCGCACCGACGCGCGCGACCGCGGCGGCCAGCCGGGTGACCGGGTTGTCGGTGTTGCGCATGGAGCCGTGGCCGGCGGTGCCGTGGGCGGTCAGCCGCATCCAGGCCATCCCCTTCTCAGCGGCCTGGATCAGGTACATCCGTCGGCCCCGGATGGTGGCGCTGAACCCGCCCACCTCGCCGATTGCCTCGGTGCAGTCGGCCAGCATGTCGCGGTGCTCGTTGATGAGGAACTCGGCGCCCTTGTGGCCGCCGGCCTCCTCGTCGGCGGTGAACGCCAGCACCATCGGGCGTTCCGGCTCACGGCCTGCCTTGGCGCGGGCCCGGACGACGCTGAGCAGGATCGCGTCGAAGTCCTTCATGTCGACCGCCCCGCGTCCCCAGACGCAGCCGTCCTTGATCTCCCCGGAGAACGGGTCGACCTGCCAGTCAGGGGCGTGGGCCGGGACGACGTCGAGGTGGCCGTGCAGCAGGAGCGGGGGCGCCGTCGACCCCGGCGCACCTCCCCAGCGGGCGAGCAGGCTGGCCCGGCCGGGCTCCGACTCGTGCAGCTCGGCGTCGATCCCGACGTCGGCGAGGAGCGCGGCGACGTGCTCGGCAGCCTTGCGCTCCCCCGGCCCGCTGTCGTCACCGGCGTTGGTGGTGTCGATGCGGATCAGGTCGCGGCAGAGGTCGACCACCTCGGCTGCCGGGTCGTACGACGGAGACGGCGTTGTCATGGCCCCATCCTGTCACCGAGGGGTACCCGTGGTCGGCCGGCGAGCGGACCGAGCCCCCGGTGGTTGAGCCGGCGAGCGGAGCGAGCCGTGTCGAAACCACCGTCGTGCCCTTGCTACAGTTGCCGCCGCACTCCGGTCCTCGACCGGGATGCCACTCGTCCGGGTGGCGGAATAGGCAGACGCGCTAGCTTGAGGTGCTAGTGCCCCAAAAGGGCGTGGGGGTTCAAGTCCCCCCTCGGACACCATCGCGACACCGCCTGCCGACGCGTCCCGGCTGCTGCGGGACCGTCGGGCCTAGGTCCCATCGCCGTCGTCGGGCAGAATGGCTGCCGGGGGGTTGATGCTGATGGTGCGTCACGTGCAGGGCAACGCGGGTCGCGCGGCCAAGGTGGCCGCAGTCGCCCTTGCCCGTCTGCTCGGCGTCGGCCTCACCTCGGCGATCATCGGCGTGCTCGTGGCAGGGCTGTTCGCGCCTCTCGTCGTCTTCATCGGCTATGGCTCGGACGCCGTATCCGACGGGGTCCGCCGGCTCCCCCAGCCACTCCAGGTCAGGTCGCTGGCCCAGAGGACGACGGTGCTCGACCGGCACGGCGAGCTGCTGGCCACGTTCTACGACCAGAACCGGGTGACGGTGCGGCTGAAGGAGGTCGCACCCGTCATGCGTAAGGCCATCCTGGCGATCGAGGACTGGCGGTTCTACGAGCACAACGCGATCGACGTCCAGGGCACCGTCCGCGCGCTCCTCCGCAACAGCACCGACGGCGCCGCCGTCCAGGGCGGGTCGACGATCACCCAACAGCTGGTGAAGATGGAGCTCGTCGACCAGGCACGGAACAACCGCCAGGTGCGCCTCGCCACCGAGCAGAGCTACGCCCGCAAGCTGCGCGAGCTCCGCTACGCGCTCGCGGTCGAGAGCAGGCGGAGCAAGAGCTGGATCCTCCAGCGCTACCTGAACATCGCCTACTTCGGCGACGGGGCCTACGGCATCGAGGCAGCTGCCCAGCACTACTTCTCGATCTCGGCCGACCGGCTGCGGCTGCCGCAGGCGGCCATGCTCGCCGGCCTGGTGAAGAACCCCACCGGCTACGACCCGACCAACAGCCGTGGATCGGCCCGCCAGCGCCGCAACGTGGTGCTCGACCGGATGGCGGACCTGAGGCTGATCAGCGAGCGGCGCTTCCGACGTGAGCGGGCGCGCGGGCTGGGGCTGCGGCTCGAGCAGCGCCCCAACGGGTGCGTCTCGACGGTGGCTCCGTTCTTCTGCCAGTACGTCCGCGATTACCTCCTCACCGAGGAGGCTCTCGGCGACACCGAGGAGGAGCGCGCTGAGCTGCTGCGTGCGGGTGGGCTGACGATCAGGACCACGCTCGACGTACGCATGCAGCGCGCGGCCGACGCCTCGGTCCGCCGCCACGTCTACCCCACCGACCAGGCGGTCGGGGCCGTCGCGATGGTCGAGCCGGGCACCGGCGCCGTCCGAGCACTGGCGCAGTCGCGGCCCATGGGCACCGACCGGAGCCGCGGCGAGACGTTCCTCAATTACACGGTGCCGGAGGAGTACGGCGACGCCATGGGGTTCCAGGCCGGGTCCACGTTCAAGGCGTTCGTGCTCGCGGCCGCCGTCGACCAGGGCATCCCGCTCAGCACGAGGATCGTGGCGCCGCAGCAGATCTCGATCCCCGTCGCGCGGTTCCGGGGATGCCAAGGTCAGCTCCGCAGCGACGACGTCTGGACGCCGGCGAACTCGACCGGCTCGGGACGGTTCGACCTCTACGGCGGGACCCAGCAGTCGGTGAACACGTTCTTCGCCCAGCTCGAGCTGCGAACCGGGCTGTGCCGGCCCTACCAGCTGGCCCAGCAGATGGGCATCCGGCTGGACGACCCCGACAACCAGCAGGTGCCGTCGTTCACGCTCGGTGTCGTGGACACCGACCCGCTCTCGATGGCAGGGGCGTACGCCACGTTCGCTGCTCGCGGGGTGCACTGCCCGCCGCGACCGGTGGTCTCGATCGAGGGCGCCCAGGGCAGGCTGCTCAAGCGTTACGACGACGACTGCCGGCGCGTCCTGCCCGCCCCGGTCGCGGACGCCGTCAACGACGTCCTGCGCGGGGTGCAGGAGCCCGGCGGATTCGGCTACGGGGCGGGGCTAGCGCTCGGGCAGCCGACCGCCGCGAAGACGGGTACGACCAACACCAACCGTGCCGTCTGGTTCATCGGCTACACGCCCGACATGGCGACCTCGGCCATGCTCGCGGGCGTCGACGGGCAAGGCCGGTGGAAGACGTTGAACGGGCAGCAGGTCGGAGGCGTGGTGATCGGGAGCGCGTCCGGGAGCGGCAACGCCGGCAAGCTGTGGGGCGACGCGATGAGGCCGGTCCAGGGGCTGCTCCCCGACCGGGACTTCGTCCGTCCCGACCCCATCCTGGTCCGTGGCGTGCCGGTGACCGTTCCCGACGTGCGGGGGCTCACGTTCGAGGAGGCGCAGCGCCGGCTCGAGGAGATCGGCTTCTTCGTCAAGGCCCGCCCGTCGGTGCGCCCGTCGGTGCGCTCGCCGTACGCGAGCGGGACGGTGGCGCGGATGCGGCCCCGCGACGGTGCCTCCGCTGCGTCCGGTCGCACGATCGCGCTCCAGCTCGCCCGCCGACCCCGGACACAGGACAGCCCCCGCGGTCGGTGACCGCGGGGGCTGACTGCTGCAGCTGCTGCTACTGGGTGCCCGGTCGGACGGTGTTGTTGCCCGGACCCCCGTCGAGGGTGTCGACGCCGCGCTGGCCGAGCAGCGTGTCGTCGCCCACGCCACCGTAGAGCTCGTCGTCGCCGCCGCCGCCGCGGAGCTCGTCGTTGCCCTGCTGGCCGTAGAGCTCGTCAGGGCCGGCACCGCCGCGCACGTCGTCGGCGCCGTCGCCGGCGCAGACCAGGTCGGCGCCGCCCAGACCGAAGATCTGGTCGTTGCCGCCACCGGTCGCGAAGACGTCCCGGCCGTCGGTGCCCTCGAGGACGTCGTCCCCGCGGGTGCCGACGATCGTGGCCTCCTGCCCCAGGCAGGTGATCGGAGCCTGCAGCTCGAGCCCGAGGACCAGCGGGTCGTGGTCGCTGGACCGGTACGGGTGCGGAGCGTAGAGCGCCGGGTCGCCGGTGTACTGGTAGGCGAACGACTCGACCGCGTTGATGTTCCAGTGCGTCACGCCGGTGACCTTCGAGACCAGCGGTCGTGAGGCGAGCGCGTGGTCGAGAGAGCCCGACATGTCGTCGAACACGTAGCTGTAGCGACCGGGGTCGAATTCCTCGCCGAGGTCGACGAAGCCCGCGTCACGGAGGACCTGGATCGGGTCCTCCATCGTGTAGGCGTTGAAGTCGCCCATCAGGAGCAGGTCGCGGTCCCCGGACTCGCGCACCAGCCGCTTCGTGAACGCGTTCAGCGACTTCGCCTGCCGGACCCGGTCGCCGTTCCACTGGCCCTGGCCATCGTTGGCGTCCACGTTGTCGCCGGTCGGCGAGCCCGGGCTCTTCGACTTGAAGTGGTTGGCGACGACCGTGAACTTGTCGCCCTCGGCGACGAAGGTCTGGGCGATCGGCTCGCGCGCGTTGCTCCAGACGGTCTCGTCGACCAGACCCACGGGCGCTCCGACCGTCTCCACCCACTCGGGCTGGTAGATGATGCCGTTGCGGATGACGTCGCGCTTGACCGAGTACAGCTCCTGCGGGAGCGGGACGTAGGCCCACTTCTCGCGGCCCGCGTCCTCGTTGAGGCGCTGGACCAGGTCGGCGAGCGCAGCGTCGGCGTTGCCCGGGTTGCGGCCGGTGGAGTCGGTGTCCTCGATCTCCATCAGCGTGACGACCTCTGCGCGCAGCGCCTGGATGGCCGGCACGATCTTGTCCGCCTGCTTCTCGAACTGCCCGGCGTCGCGGGCCCCGCGGGCGTTGCTCCCGCTCCAGGTGAGGAAGTAGTTGAGCACGTTGAAGGCGCCCACCTGGATGTCGCCCTGGACGTCCTCCGGAGCGGAGGGCCTGGTGTTCTGCGGCTGGAACACTCCGTTGGCGGTGCCGTCTGCCGGCTGCAGCCGCCACTGGCTGAATCCGTAGCCGAGCACGACCGGCTCGGTGAAGGTGAGCTCGTCACCCACGCGGACCGGGGTGGTCGGCGAGAGGTACGGCCGGGTCGTGGTGCTGACCCGGGCACTGACCCCGTCGTCGAGGGTGATGCGCCGGAGCTTGTTCTGCTCGGCGATCTCGAGAGCCTCGGTCGTGCCGGGCCGGGCGAGCTCGGTCGGCTGCACGAGCACGCCGCCCTCGGCGAGCGTCAGCTCGCCGAAGCTGGTCAGGTCGAAGACCTCGCTGACCGTGAGCGTGTCGACGGGGTCGACCAGCATGCCCTCGAGCCGCTCGCGCTCGGCGTCCGCTGCGGGGAGGTCGAGAGCCGAGGCGGCGGGCAGGTCGGCGGCCGTCCCGTCCTTGCAGACCTCGACAGCGCTGCCACCACTGATCTGCGTCTGGCCGCCGAACTCGCTCGGCTTGCCCGTGACGGCGACCGTGTCGCCGAGGTCCACCGCTGCGGTGGAGCTGAAGACGAAGATGCCGTCCGAGGTGGCGGCGTTGCCGTCCCCGTCGACGTCCTGGAGGTAGAAGCCGCTGAAGCCGGGCACGTCGCCGACGACGACGCCCTGGACGGTGACCGGCGCGTCCGACGGCAGCGGGGTGGTGCTGCCCTCGCCCTGGACCTGACCGATCTCGTGGGTGGGCGTCTCCTCGCACGGCGTGGCCGGCGGCGGCGGGGGCGGGGTGTCGGACGCGGGGTTGACGGCGCCCTTGCTGTTGGCCGCGGGGCCGCTCCACACCAGCTTGTCGGTGCCTGCGTCGTACCGGCGGGACAGCGACTCGCCGACTGGGGTGGAGCTCGTCTCGCTGACGCCGATGTCGGTGCTCGTGGTGCCGGCGGCCGGGCCGTCCGTCGCGGTGATCGTGCCCTCGTAGGTGAGGAACTCGAGGACCGTGCCGTTCCGGACCAGCGCGAGACCGTCAGGTGAGCCGTTCTGCAGGCCGTTGACCGGGTAGGACAGCACCGCGACCGCGGGTGCGTCCGCCGGCGCGTTCACGACGGGAAGGGGGTCGGTGTCGTAGACCGCGCCGTTGCTGCCGTTGTAGAGCACGATGCTGAGCCCAGCGGAGCTGGTCCCTGCGGGCAGGTGCACCTCGACGAACTCGTCGACGTCCGAGTCGCCGCCGTTGTCGTAGTGGAGCTCAGAGATGTACGGCGTGGTCGGCGCCGCCGCGTAGGTCGCGGCCGTCAGTCCGGGGAGGACGACGAAGCCTGCGGTGGAGAGTGCGAGCGCGGCACCGAGTGCTGCGCTCCTGGGGCGTGGGTGCATTTAGGGCCCTTCCGAGACAAATGGACGGAAGGACCCTAACGCGACGCACCGACGAGCCGGCATGTGAGATGTTGCCAACGTGTGGCCGCTGGAGGAACACCTGGTGCCCCCGCGACCTGGCCGCTTCGAGCAGCTACAGCTTCACGCCGTGGACAGCAAGGCCGGCGACCGGGTCGACCGGGTTCCCGCCGCCCGTGGGCCGCAGCTCGAGGTGCAGGTGGTCGCCGGTGACGTTGCCGGTGGCGCCGACGAGGCCGATCACGGTCTGGTTGCTGACCGCGGTGCCGACCCTGACGTTGATCGCCGACAGGTGGCAGTACCAGGTCTCGGTGCCGTCCTCGTGCCGCACGATGACCTTGTTGCCGTAGGAGCCGTCGTAGCCGGCGAAGGTGACCTTGCCGGGTCCGACCGAGCTCACCGCTGTGCCGGTGACCGCGTTGAGGTCCACACCGGTGTGGGAGCCGCTCGACCACAGTGAGCTGACGGCGCCGTAGACCGCGCTGATCGTGTAGCCGTCGACCGGGGCGCCCCACTGGCGCGCCTCGATCCGCTCGAGGCGGGCCCGCTCGGCAGCGCGCTCGCGGGCCTCCTGCCGCGCGATGCGACGGGCCTCCTCCTGGCGCAGCTCACGGACGGTCTGCGTCGCCTGCTTCTCGATCGAGGCGATGCGGTCGGCGCCGAGCAGCACCCGGGAACCGGCGCTGCGGGAGGTCGAGAGGTCCTGGCGGGACGCCATCACCGCGGCTGCCGAGGCCCAGCTCTTCTCGGCGCTGTTGAGGCTGACGGTCTCGGAACCGCCGTCGGCGACCGCAGCGGTGAACCCACCGCCGGTCGCGATCGCCAGTGCTGCAACGGGGACGAGGACCGTGCTCTTCCGCCTACGGCGGTGACGCGGCTTTGCCCTCTTCGGACCCGAGGTCGCGGCACGCTGCATCGTGTCGGCTCGGTGCTTGGCCAAGTCAGCCAACTCCTTTTCTTCGTACGTCGTATCGCGGCCCGCACGCCGGCCCGGCACGAAGTCATCAAACGTACCCACCCAACGAAAGGACCCCCAATCGAGCAACGGTGACCTTGCCCACACGGGGTTCGAGGGTCAGTAAGCGGCCCTGTGGACGAGGTCGCTGTGCGTGGATCCGGTGTCCGCGTGCCGTCCGAGGCCGACCAGTCCACCGGCGATGCAGCCCAGCGCAAGTGCCTGGACGAGGAGGGCCATCGACGTGTGCGCGGGCACCTCGTCGAAGACGAGCACGCCGAAGGTCAGCGCGACGACCACGTTGACGACGTTGAGGATCGGCATCGAGGCCGACAGCGCACCCACCCGGTAGGCCTGCTGGTTCACCGCCACGCCGCAGAGCCCGAGGACGACGAGCGTCCAGGTCGGCCAGCCGACGAGCGCCGCGGTGAGGCCGTCCCGGGTGAACGTCTGCAGGCTCAGCTTCACCAGCCCGGCCACGAGCCCGAAGAGGACGCCGGCCACGACGCCGTACAAGGCGAACCCGAGCGCCGCGCCCAGCGCGGCCAGCAGGGCGATCGTCTGCACGAGCACGCGATACGGACGACCCGCGCCTTGGTGCCGCCGGTCAGCGCACAAGCATGAAGCCGGTGAGGGCAGGCACCCCGATGACGTCGTAGGGGTTGGGCTGGAGCTCCAGCACCGAGCCGCCGTCGGCGCGGAAGCGCCGGGCGATGTACTGGGAGTTCCGGACGTCCTGGTTGGCGCCGCCGTGCACCTTGAACTCGCCGTTGGGCAGGAAGAACACGCCGGACAGCCGCATCGCGGCGCCGCCGCCCATGTCGTGGGCGCCGTTGGCCTCGACCCAGACCGCCAGGTCCTCGAACTGCAGCCAGTCGACCGGCGTGGCCTGTCCCGCGACGCTGTTGGGGGCCGTCCAGTCCGTGGCGCCGGACATGCTGATCCGGCCGTTGCAGGTCACGGCGTCGCTGGGTGCCGTCCCGGGCAGGGCCGGGACGCAGCCACCGGTGACGCCCCCGCGCAGGACGACGGTGGTCCCGCAGAGCTTCACCGTGCTCGACGGGTTGGAGGAGAACGACCCCGCGCCGATGATCAGCCGGGCCCGCGTCAGGGTGGGGGTCGTGGTCGTGTTCGGACAGGTGGCGTTGGACGAGCCGGAGCCCATGGAGAACGACGAACCGGTGACGCTGATGCCGTTTCCGTTCGTCGAGGTGTCGCCTCGCACGTAGACATGGGTGGCGTTGGGCATCGCGAGGTTCGGGGCGCTCACGGTCTTGGCATCGAAGAAGACCTGCGAGGCGCTGAGCGTCACTCCCGAGGTGTTGAACGCGTTCGTGCCGCAGTTGATCCAGAGCTTGCCGGTGACCCCCTCCAGCTGCGCCTTCGGCGCGTTGCAGTTGCGTGTCGTCCAGCCGACCCCTGCGGTCGCTGCTTGCAGCTCGTAGTCGGCGATCGCGTCACGGGCTGCCACCATGTACCTCATGTCCACGGGGTGCCGGCTCACGAGCGGGCCGGGCCCGACCACCCCACCCTCCGCGACCACGTTCGTCGCGCTGTCGTAGGCGTGCACGTCCGCGGTCGTGCCCACCGCACGCACCCGGATCAGTCCAGGCCCGTTGGACGCGGACCGGGCGATGATCCCGTTCGGATGGTCGCCCATGAGGATCCGGTCGTTCCCGGTGCAGAGCTCCCCGGTGCTGTCGCTGTGGATGAGCCCCGGGACGTTGCCGTTGGCCAGCACCCGGACGAAGCTGTTGCTGCCGTTGACCACGACCGCGTCGCAGGCCGTCCGCTCGAGCAGCAGCAGCGCGACCGGCTGGTCGTCGAGAGTGGTCTCGGAGACCCGGCCGACGCTGCGGACCGCGGTGGTCATGTCGCTGTCGGTCGCCAGACTCCCCAGTCCGGGTTGACGCGTCTGCCGGACGACGACAGACAGGTGGTTGCACGAGTCCTGGTTCGTGAGCCGGTCCGCTACCAGCGAACCGAGCTGCTCCTCCTCCCAGCTGAGCGAGCCGGCCGAGTTCAGGTCGTACGGGCTGTGGATCTCGACGGTGATGCCGTTGGCCGAGCCGGTGAAGGACGCGTGCGTCGTCGCGTCGTCCCACTTGCAGATCGAGGCGAGCTTGACCGGGTCGCCGCACGGCGCCCAGCTCAGCGACGACAGTGCCGGCTTGTTGGCCTTGATGAAGTCCAGCGCCCGACAGACCCCGCTGAAGGAGTGGGTGCGGGCGTCGCCGCGATCGAGCCCGCGCATGCCGGCGGTCACCGCGGAGTCCGCGACCGACTTGTTCTGCGTCCGGTCCAGCCGCACGATGCCGAAGTCCAGCACCAGGGCGGCTGCGACGAGCACGGCGACCATCGACATGGCCACCATCACGGTCACTGCGCCGGTCTCGGAGCGTCGTCCTGCTGAGCGCCCCTGGGACGTCACGTGCAGGTCCGCTCGTACATCGCGGTCGACCCCCGCACGATCGTGCCGCTCCAGCTCGTCAGCCCACCGTTGATCTTGAACTTGCGCGCCGCGAGGACGCGGACCACGCAGGCCCCGGTGGAGAGGTTCGCCGGCACCGCGGGCTGGTCGGCAGTGGTGGCCGGCACCGTGATGACCGGGCCGTCGTCCTGGCCGATGCTGCACTCCCACTTGGAAACGGTGTTGGGCGCCTTGAAGAGCTGCACGCAGACCGAGGTGCTCGAGTCCGCAGCGGTCGTGCCGTCGTCGAACTGGGTGGACCGGACCCGCGCGATGACGTCGCTGGTCCAGCTCAGCGAGCTCACGTCACCGGTCGCGCCGAACCGTGCACCCTCACGTACGGCGTTCTGGACCCCGATCGCGTTCGAGTAGGACAGCCCCCCGGTGACGATGCCGAGGACCACGATGACCAGGATCGGCAGCACCAGGGCGAACTCGACGGCGGCAGCGCCATGCTCCCCCCGAGCCGGCACGAGGCGGGAAGGGCGCACTGCTGATGTTGGACGTGACATCGTCCCCTCACGGTCATGGGAGCCCTTGATGGTAAGCAGGGCAACTCCGGTGATACACCCTAAAGGGGACAAATAGCCCAAGTGGGCTATACGGTCAGGACGTCGGTACCTCGACAGGAGCCGCGAGCCGGGTCATCGTCGCGCGAGGCCGAGCCGACGCACCCGCGTCGCCGCCGTCAGCTGCGGGTGCGACCGCGGGCGTCGTGGGCGTCGTGGGGCGCCTCGGCCGCACCTGAGGAGTCGGCGGACGTCTTGTCGGCCCGATCCGGGACGGCCTTGTCCGGATGCGCCGCGTCGGTGTCGTCGCCGCGTCCCCTCGGCACCTTGGTGATGAAGGTCAGCGCCACGGCGACCAGCGCGATGATGCCGATGGTCGTGTAGGCCACGTCGTAGGCCTGGTCCTCGCCGATCAGCGCGGAGGCGATGAGCGGCCCGATCACACCACCGAGGCTCCAGCCGACGAGCATCAACCCGTAGATCGCGCCGGCGTTCTTGACGCCGAAGTAGTCGCCGGCGGTCGCCGGCATCGTGCCGAAGCCACCGCCGTAGCAGAGGTAGATGATCGCGGCCAGGACGAAGAAGATCACCGCGCTCTCCATGCGGGGCAGGAGCACGAGGCAGAGCCCCTGCAGGCCGAGCATCGCGGCGAAGGCCGGCATCCTGCCGATCCGGTCGGAGGCAGCCGCCCACACGACGCGTCCGGCGCCGTTGAACACGGCGAGAACGCCGACGATCGTCGCTGCCGCGGCGGTGGAGTAGCCCCCGATCTCCTCGGCGCTGCCCTTCGCCTGCGAGATCAGCGCGATGCCTGCGGTGACGTTGAGCGCGAGGATCGCGGTGAGCATGTACCACTGCGGGGTGCGCAGCGCCTCGCCCTGCGTGTAGTCGGCCCCGCTGCTCGCGGTCTTGGCGTCCTCCGGGTCGAACCCAGGCACCTGGTATCCCGCCGGCGGGTTGCGGAAGAACGCGGCACCGATCAACGACATCACCAGGTAGGCGATGCCGAGCGGGATGAACGCGCGGGTCGGCACGTCGGGATTGCGCTCGATGAGCCACTGCGCGAGCGGGGCGGTCAGCACCGCGCCGAAGCCGAAGCCACCGACGGCGAGACCTGTGATCAGCCCACGCTTGTCGGGGAACCACTTGAGCAGCATGGCGATCGGCACGATGTACGCGAACCCGAGGCCGAAGCCGGCGATCACGCCGTACCCAAGGATCAGCAGCCACAGCTGGTCAGCGCTCTCGGCGAACCCTGCCAGCAGCACCCCGAGGCCGTAGACCACGCCGCCGACCAGCGCGACGGTGCGCGGTCCGCGGCGGTCCTGGATCCGACCGCCGATGTAGGCGCCGATGAAGATCATGCCGATCGCGACCTCGAACGGCAGCGCCGCCTCGACCTTGCTGAGCCCGAAGGACGAGTCCTTGGTCAGCTCGGCGGAGAACACGCTCCACGCGTAGACGGCGCCGATGGAGAACTGGAGCAGCAGGGCGGCGCCGACGAGGAGCCATCTGCCCTTCGTGGGGTCCGCTCCCCCGCTCCGAGCCTGTTCGGTAGATGTGGTGCTCATCTCCAGCTCCTTCCGCGCTCCCGAGAGCGGCGGCTTCAGGTCTTCTCCACGTACCTCGTCGGTCCGTGCTTCTCGAGGCGTTCCCGCTGCGGGACGACGGTGTAGCGGGGGTCGCGCGCCGAAGCCTGCCCAGCCTCGAACACCGCGAACCGCGTGCACGCCGACCCGGCCATCAGGGCCGCGCCCGAGAGCACGGCGATCGTCCTGCTGCGGCCGGCGAGCACGGTGCCGGCGGCGCCACCGACGGTGAGCGCGGTGGCGGCCTTGAGCAGCCTGCCCGCCTTGCCGTGGTGCAGCGGCTCGGCGGTGATGCCCATCGAGCGCTCCATCTGCTTCTCGAAGAGCAGCTCCACGAGCGCCCCGCCCGCAGCGAACCGACGGGCGGGACCCGCCTCGGACACCGGCGAGCCGATCATCCCGAGCCCTCCGGAGGCTGCCGCGGCGGACCCGCAGAACACGAAGGGAAGCTCGCGGTAGGCCTCGTGCCACGACGGCGTCGCGGTGTCGGCCAGCAGGACTGCGGTGTACGCCGCGACCGGCGGCGCGGTCACGGCAGCCATCAGTCCCGCCGGTCGGCCGGCCCGCCGGGTCAGCCGCAGCACGGTGCCCGCCTTGCCCTGGTAGCTCCCGTCCGGGAGCAGACCAGCGAGCTCCGCGGCCGCCGCCAGCGCGGCGAAGGGTCCGTAGATCGACAGGATCCAGGTGCCGACCGACATCGGTGAGGTCAGCTTCACGGTGCGCAGCATGTTGAGGAACCGCGACGGCTTCCCCAGGTCGTGGACGAGCGCCAGCATGCTGAAGCCCAGCGCCACGATCGCGCCCAGCCGACCGGTGCGCCGCAGCCCGTCGCGATCGGTCAGGTCGGCGCCGGCAGCGAGCAACGACGAGCCCGCCGCCACACCACCGGTGAAGAGGTACGCCGGGATCTCCGCCTTCCACGGGGACGGCTTGACGATGTTGCGGCCGTAGTAGGACGTGAAGGCGGCCGGCGGCACCATCGACTGCTCGCCCCGTCCGCGACCGCGCTTGCGGACGAAGTCCCCTCCCGGAGCCTGGATGCCCTCGCCGGTGACGGCGCTGTCGGAGGTCACGGCCGGCTCTTCAGGAACGACACGACGGCGCCGGCGAGCAGCGCGGCCGCCGCTGTCGACGCCCGGTTGAACATCTGCGGGAGGTCCCGGGTCGTCACGACCGGGTCCGGCGGGAAGCCGTACACCTCGGGCTCGTCGAGGAGCAGGAAGAAGGCGCCGTTGCCGCCGACACCGTCGTTGGGGTCGTTGCCGTACAGGCGGGCGTCCATCACTCCCCGGTCGTGCAGCTCGGCCACTCGCTTGTCGGCCCGCTCGCGCAGCTCGTCGAGGTCGCCGTACTGGATCGACTCGGTCGGGCACGCCTTGGCGCACGCCGGTGTCTCGCCCACGGTGAGCCGGTCGTAGCAGAGCGTGCACTTCTGGGCGATGCCGACGTTGTTGGCGCCGTCGGGGCCCTTCCTGCGCTCGATCACGCCGTAGGGGCAACCCGCCACGCAGTAGCCACAGCCGTTGCAGACGTCCGGCTGGACGACGACCGTGCCGAACTCGGAGCGGAACAGCGCGCCGGTCGGGCAGACGTCGAGGCAGCCGGCATGGGTGCAGTGCTTGCAGACGTCGGAGGACATCAGCCACCGGAAGTCCATCTGCTCGGTGCCCATCGTGGTCGCGCCGTCGTCGCCGGGCCCCAGGCCGGGCATCCCGAGATCGACCGGAGACGCGGCCTTCGCCTCGGTGGCGGGCTGCTCGATGAAGGCCACGTGACGCCACGAGTTCGCGCTCAGCGACCCCGTGTTGTCGTAGGACATCCCCAGGAGGTCGAGCCCGTCCTCCGGGACGTCGTTCCACTCCTTGCAGGCCACCTCGCAGGCTTTGCAGCCGATGCAGATGCTCGTGTCGGTGAAGAACCCCTTGCGGCTGGGTGGG
>CADCUK010000175.1 GCA_902805865.1 uncultured Nocardioidaceae bacterium
AGCGCGTCGGCACGGCCGACGGCAAGGCCGTCAAGATGGCCTTCATCGGCATGACCCTCGAGGACACCCCGAACATCGTGACCGCTGCCGGCGTCAAGGGACTCGAGTTCATCGACGAGGTGCAGGCCGTCAAGAACGTGATGCCGGAGATCCGCAAGCAGGGCATCAAGTCCGTCGCGGTCCTGCTGCACGAGGGAGGCGCCCCGTCGAACAACCACACCTACAACGGGTGCGCGGACGTGACCGGTCCCGGCGCGGAGATCGCCCGTAGCCTGCCGACGGGCGTCGACGTGGTCGTCAGCGGCCACACCCACCAGGCCTACAACTGCACCGTCCAGGACCCGCAGGGCAAGCCTCGCCTGTTCACCAGCGCCTTTGCCACCGGTCGCGTCGTCACCGACATCGCGCTCGAGATCGACCGGGCGACCGGCGATGTCATCCGCCCGACGATGAAGGCCGAGAACCACATCGTCACCAACGGTGACGGCACGAAGCCCCGCGCCGGCATCCTCGACCTGATCGCCTCCTACAAGTCGCTCGTCGCGGACATCGAGGGCAAGGTGCTGGGGCAGATCGCTCCGGCCGGGGACAAGAACTCCGTCTCCCGCACCGCGGACAGCGACGGTGAGTCGCCGCTCGGGAACCTGATCGCCGACGCCCAGCTCGCCGACGACTCGACGGTCACGGACGGCAAGGTCCCGAGCATCGCGTTCATGAACCCCGGTGGCATCCGGGCGGACCTCGTCGAGAACGACCAGAACAACGTGACGTACGGCGCGGCCTTCGCGGTGCAGCCGTTCAACAACTACCTCGTGTCGGTCTCCCTGACCGGCCAGGAGGTCCTCGACCTGCTCAACGAGCAGTGGAACGACAAGAACGAGGCGTCGCGCAAGATCCTGCAGGTCGCCGGCATCACGTACACCTACGACAAGACCCTGGCCGGGCAGCCGATGGCCAACGCCCTGGTCCTGGACTCCGTCCGGGTGGACGACGACGGTGACGGCGAGATCGACGACCCGATCGACCCGACCAAGACCTACCGCGTGGTGACGAACAACTTCCTCGCGGACGGTGGCGACGGGTTCCCGACGTTCACCAAGGGCGACGACCGGTACTTCGGTGGTCTCGACATCGACGCGTTCGCCGACTACCTGGCGGCGAACAACCCGTACGAGGTGCAGCCGACCAACCGGATCACGTCGGTCACCAGCGGCGCCAACTGAGCACCGCCTGACGACAGCACGACCTGAGGGGCGGTCCCGCTACGGCGGGGCCGCCCCCTCGTCGTCCCCGCCCCTTCCTCGTCGTTCCCCCATGGACGACCTGTGCCGGGACGCAAAAATGCGTCGGCCCGCCGGTCCCCGAGGGACGGACGGGCCGCGTGGTGCGGGTCAGGCGGGCTGCATCTGGTCCGAGACCGTCAGCAGGTCCTGGGAGACCGACGCTGCGAGAGCGTCGTTCTCGGCCTGCAGCCGCAGCATGTGCGCCTCGAGGTCGGCGACCCGCTGGCGCAGACGCCGGTTCTCAGAGACCAGGTGGGCGACGACCCGGGGGTCGGTCGTGTTCATGTAGCCGACGAGGGCCTTCGCCATGTGTGTCCTCCGCGTGAGTGGTCCGGACGCACCCTTGCCGCGGGCCCTGAGAGAGCCGGATTTGTGAGGGGTGGTCGGTTTTCAGGATCTCACGCACCCGCGGGGAGGGTCAATCCCGGTCCAACGCACCTGTCGCACGCGTTCGTGGACGGCTCGGAGACCCGCTTCGAGGACGCGGTTGGCACCGGGGACAGAAGTACGACGAGCGGTTCATGAACGCCACCCGCACCACCGCCGTACCGCACCTGGAACAGGGCCGACCCTCCTGCCCGTAGACCCGCAGGGAGCGGTCGAAGTAACCGCTCTGACCGTTCACGTTGACGTACAGCGCGTCGAAGGACGTCCCGCCCTCCAGCAGCGCCGCCTCCATGACCTCACGCACGAAGGTCAGCAGGTTCCTGACCTGCGGCCGGGTCAGCTTGGCGCCGAGCCGCTCGCCGTGGAGCCGGGCCCGCCACAGCGCCTCGTCGGCATAGATGTTGCCGACACCGGAGACGACGGTCTGGTCCAGCAGGATCCGCTTGATCCCCGAGCTGCGCCGGCGGACCCGTCCGACGAAATCCTCGTCGTCGAACAGCGGGTCGATCGGGTCGCGGGCGATGTGCGCCACCTCGGCCGGCAGCTCCGCGCCTCCGGCGGAGACGGCCAGCCCGCCGAACATCCGCTGGTCGACGAAGCGCAGCTCGCGCTCGCCCCCTTCAGCACCGTGAAGGCGGAACCGGACCCGCAGGTGCTTCTCCGGTATGGCGGTCGACGGCTGCACCAGCAGCTGACCGCTCATGCCCAGGTGCCCGAGGAGGGCGTCGCCGCTGTCGAGCGGCAGCCAGAGGTACTTGCCGCGCCGCTGCGCCCCGACGACCCGGCGGTCGGTCAGGACGGCGGCGAAGTGCTCGGCCCCGCCGAGGTGCCGGCGGACCGGGCGCGGGTGGAGCACCTCCACTGCGGTGATCCGGCGGCCGACGACGTGCTCGGCGAGGCCGCGCCGGACGACCTCGACCTCAGGAAGCTCGGGCACGAGGCGTCACCCGGTGTCAGTCGATCGCGTCGGGCACGGGGAAGCCGCCGCCGAAGGTGACGACCAGCTCCCGGTAGGCCGTCTCGGCCGCCTGCTGCTCGGCTTCCTTCTTGGAGCGGCCCTCGCCGCGCCCGTACATGGTCTCGTTCACCCGCACCTGGGCGGTGAAGGTCTTGGCGTGGTCGGGCCCGTCGTCCTCGATGACGTACTCGGGCACGCCCAGCGTGTGCTCGGCGCACAGCTCCTGGAGGCTGGTCTTCCAGTCCAGACCGGCGCCGAGGCCGGCGGCCTGCGCCATCAGGGGGTCGAACAGCCGGTGGACGACCGCGCCGGCGACCTCGAAGCCACCGCTGAGGTAGACCGCACCGATGACCGCCTCGACGGTGTCGGACAGGATCGACGCCTTCTTGCGACCGCCGGTGATCTCTTCGCCGCGGCCGAGCTTCACGTGCTCGCCCAGCCCGATCGTGCGGGCGACGTCGGCCAGGGCCCGGGCGTTGACGACCGCAGCGCGGAGCTTCGCCAGGCGTCCCTCGGAGAGCTCGGGGTGGCTGCGGTACAGCGTCTCGGTGACGACGACGCCGAGCACGGAGTCGCCCAGGAACTCGAGCCGCTCGTTGGTCGGCAGCCCGCCGTTCTCGTAGGCGTACGACCGGTGCGTCAGGGCGCGCTCGAGCAGGTCGGCGTCGAGGACCGGGTCCCCGAGCGCCTGCCTGAGGTCGTCGTAGTTCTCCGTGCCGAGCGGATCGCTCACGGAAGGACTGGTCAGAGGACCGGGCGACGATTCGCGCGCGAGCCGTACTCGCCGCACTGGGGGCAGGCGCGGTGGGGCAGGTGCTTGGAGCCGCACGCCGGGTTGGCGCAGGTCACGAGCGACGGCGCCACGGCCTTCCACGCCGAGCGGCGGTGGCGAGTGTTGCTCCGCGACGTCTTCCGCTTCGGGACAGCCACTGTTCTAACTCCTCTGTCGGGCCGCGCGGTGCGCGGCCGGTTGCATCGTGCTGGGGTGGTGCGGTGCTGGGGTGGTGCTCGGATGGTGCGGGGCTCGGGTGCTACTCCGAGCCTTCCTGCTTCGGGCTGAGCTCCTGCAGCGCGGCCCACCGGGGGTCGACCGCCGCCTCGTGCCCGTGGTCCGGGTCGTCCGCCAGTCTGGCACCGCACTCGGTGCACAACCCGGGGCAGTCGTCCTGGCACAGCGGCTGGAACGGCAGTGCGAGCACCACCGCGTCCCGCAGCAGCGGCTCGAGGTCGACCAGGTCGCCCTCCAACCGGCTGGTCTCGTCGTCCTCGTCCCCGGGCTGCTCGTCGCCGTCGTAGACGAAGAGCTCCTGGAAGTCCGCAGTGATCTCGCTGCGGATCTCCTCCAGGCACCGGACACACTCGCCGCCGAGCTCCGCCTTCGCGGTGCCGGTGACGAGCACGCCCTCGACGACCGCCTCGAGCCGGATGTCGAACTCGATGGGCGAACCTTCGGGGACGTGCAGGACCTCGATCCCGAGATCTGCCGGCGCCGGCGCCGTCAGCGAGACCTTGCGCTCCGACCCCGGGCGGCGGCCGAGCTCGCGGGTGTCGAGCACGAGCGGCGCTCTCGGGTCGAGACGCACGGAACCACTTTCGTCGTCGGCAGACAGATCACGATCCCCATCCCGCCCGGAGCTACCCGCTCCTGACGACACGAGGACCGTCGGACAGCCTACCCGCCGGGCCCGTGGGGATCCAAAATGTCGGACCACCCCCGCCATAGGTCCGTTGTGCGGCGGCGCCGGGAGGGTCTTCAATGATGAGCAGCCATCCGGTCCGGCCCAAGGGGGCACCATGCGTATCGAGGCAACCGGCACCACGATCTCCTGGATCCCGTCGGAGTCGGTGACCGGCCCCCTGCGGCTGGGCATGGACCTGAAGCTGTCGCACTTCGACGCGCCCCTGCCCGAGCGCCTGACCGGCCCGACCGAGGTCAGGGAGATGTGCGCGGAGGACCGGTTCCGGTTCGCGAACCTCCTCACGGCCTGGGTCGAGGTCGAGGACGGGCGGATCGTGGACGCCGGCTTCGCCGAGGACTCCGGCCTGGTGATGGGCTCGACCACGGTCCGGGTCGGCCGCCTCGGCGCCACGTTCCACGCGCTGTCGCTGCCGTCGCGGCAGTCCGGTCCCACGGTCGACGGTGACCGGGCCACGTTCACGCAGACCGTCGGCGGGGCCACCGGCGTACCGCTCCCCCGTCCGGTCCCGCACCCGCCCTTCCTGAAGTGGCAGGCGCCGATCGTCTGGACGACGCTGACGCTCACCATCCGGGCCGACGGCTCCAGCGAGGTCGAGCTGGCCGGGGCCAGCGCGTTCCCGCGGCACTGGGTCTTCGGCACCGACGGGCAGCTGGCCTTCAAGAGCGGGCTGGCCGACCAGGACAACTGGATGAAGCACTCCTTCGGCACCCGGACCCCGTGGAGCGACCAGGACCGCAGGACGCTCGTGCTGGCCGTGGAGTCAGCCCTGGAGCGCGAGATGTCGAGCGCCATCATGCGCGGCGGGGCGAAGCCGGAGATCCGTCGGTTGCCCCAAGGTGCAGCACTGACCCGCCAGGGGGAGACCGGCGACGAGCTCTTCCTGGTGCTCGACGGGGTGCTCGCTGTGGACGTGGACGGGCGAGCCCTCGCCGAGGTCGGCCCAGGAGCGGTCCTCGGTGAGCGCGCACTGCTCGAGGGGGGCATGCGGACCTCGACGCTCACGGCGGTCACACCGGTCAGCGTCGCCGTCGCGGCCAGGGAGCACATCGACCTGGACCGGCTCCGCTCGCTCGCCGACACCCACCGTCGCGAGGAGCAGGTCGTCACCGCCGAGCGGGACGGCTGACAGTCGGCTCCGCTGGGCCGGGGTCGGCCCGGTCCCCCGGTCGGCCCGGTCGGCCCGGGTCGGCCCGCTCGGTCAGCCGCCGAGGTGCTCGGGCAGATCGACCTCGCCGACGGGTCCGGCGTCCTCGCGCAGCCCCGTGGCTGCGGTGCCGTCGCCGGAGGCGAGCCGCTCCCGGCCCTTCCGGACGGTCTCCAGGGAGCGCTCGAGCGCGACCTCGAATCCCGCGAGCTTGGTGTCCACGTAGTCGTCGACCTCCCTGCGCAGCGCCTCCGCCTCCTGCCGCGCCACGGTCAGCTCGGCGTCGGCCTGCTCGCGGGCGTGCTGGAGGACCGCGCTCTCCGAGGCGAGCTGCTCCTGCCGGTCGCGTGCCTCCGCGACGAGCTCGTCGGCCCTGACGTGCCCCTGCCCGACGACGTCGTCCTTGGCCGCCAGGAGGTCGGCGGCCTCGGCCAGCTCGACCCGCGCGGCGGCGGCCAGCTCGTCGAGCATCCCGAGCAGCTCGCCGCGGTTCACGACCGCGGACGCCGACATCGGCATCGAGCGCGCCTCCTCGACCGAGCGCCGGATCTGCGCGATCCGGTCGTGGAGCGTCGGTCCCGGAGGGGAGGTCACGACCGCTCCGCCAGCCGGGCGGTCAACCGCTCCAACACGTGCGGCGGCACCAGCTTCGAGACGTCGCCGCCGAAGGTCGCGACCTCCTTGACCAGGCTCGAGGCGAGGAACGAGTACTCAGGGCTGGTCGGCACGAAGACCGTCTCGATCGGCGCCAGGCTCGAGTTCATCTGCGCCATCTGCAGCTCGTAGTCGAAGTCGCTGACCGCGCGGAGCCCCTTGACTATCGCGACGATGTCGCGCTTCTGGCAGAAGTCGGTGAGGAGCCCCTGGAAGCCGTCGACGACGACGTTGTCATAGGGGCGCACGGCCTCGGTCAGCATCTCGATGCGCTCGTCGGCGCTGAAGAGACGGCTCTTCGACTTGTTGACGCCCACCGCGACCACCACCTCGTCGAACAGCAGGGCAGCCCGGCCGATGATGTCGATGTGACCGTTCGTGACCGGGTCGAAGGACCCCGGACAGGCGGCTCGGCGCACCTCTGACCACCTCATTCCTAGGGTTCATCCATGACTCGTCGGAGGCTCGGTTGCGGATTCGTCGCGACCGTAGCAGGCGGCCTCCCCGGCGCCGGACCAGGTCGCGAAGGACAGCGTGGTCTCGCCGTACCGGCGCTCGCGGCCCTCGACGTAGCCCGCCGGCCACGGCGGCAGCCGCTCGCGGCTGGAGCGCTCGACGACGACCAGTGCCTCCTCGGTCAGCCACCCGTTCGTCGCCAGCGCGGCGAGGTCAGCGGCGACCGCCTTGCTCGTGAGGGAGTACGGCGGATCGAGGAAGACCACGTCGTACGCCGCTGCGGGCTGCTCGGCGAGGTGGCGGGCCACCGACCCGGTCACCACGTCCACTCCGGGGAAGCCGATGGTGCGGGCGTTGGTCCGGATCAGCCCTGCGGTGCGCCGGTCGTGCTCGACGAGCGTCACCGCAGCCGCTCCGCGGGACATCGCCTCGAGACCGACGGCGCCGGACCCGGCGTACAGGTCGAGGAAGCGGAGACCGTCGAGGGGACCGAGCGACGACTGGACCGCCGAGAACAGCGCCTCGCGGACGCGGTCCGAGGTGGGCCGCGTCAGGTCACCCTTGGGTGTCTGCAGCCGGCGTCCCCCGGCGGAACCGCCGATGATCCGCGTCATGCCTTGTCCAGGAAGTCCGTCTCGGCCCTCCGGCCGAGGGCGTCGATCGCGGCCCGGAGCAGGGGTGTCTGCTCCAGGAGCGGGTCGGTCTCGATCACGTCCGTCGCGGCGGCGCGGGCCTCCTCGATGACGTCGACGTCCTTGATGATCGAGAGGAGCCGGAGCGACCGCCCCTTGCCGGACTGCTCCTTGCCCAGCACGTCGCCCTCCCGGCGGAGCTCGAGGTCGAGCTCGGCCAGCTTGAAGCCGTCGGTGGTCGAGGCGACCGCCTCGAGGCGCGCCCGGGATGCGGAGCCGGCGTAGGCGGTCGTCACCATCAGGCACAACCCGTGGTGGCCACCTCGGCCCACCCGACCGCGGAGCTGGTGGAGCTGCGAGACGCCGAACCGGTCGGCGTCGAGGAGCACCATCATCGTCGCGTTGGCGACGTCGACGCCGACCTCGATGACCGTGGTCGACACGAGCACGTCGACCTCACCGGCGGCGAAGGCCAGCATCGCGCGTTCCTTCTCCTCCGCCGGCAGCCGTCCGTGCATGGCGGCGACCCGGAGCCCCGACAGCGCTCCTCCGGCCAGGCTCGGCGCGACCTGCTCGACGGCCGCGGGCGCGGGCCGCTCGTCGCCGGGCTCGTCGAGGAGCTGCTCGCCGGACTCCAGCGTCGCGTCCTTGTCGGTGGCCGCGATGCGCGGACAGACGACGTAGACCTGGTGGCCCTTCCCGACCTCCTCCCGGACGCGGCTCCACACCCGGTCGAACCAGGCGGGCTGGTCGGTGAGCGGGACCACCGTCGTCTGGATGGGGCTCCGCCCGGCCGGCAGCTCGGTGAGCGCCGAGGTCGCCAGGTCACCGAAGACCGTCATAGCGACCGTGCGGGGGATCGGGGTGGCGGTCATCACCAGCTCGTGCGGCGGCCCCTGCCCGGCCTTGGCGGACAGCGCGGCCCGCTGCTCCACGCCGAAGCGGTGCTGCTCGTCGACGACGACCAGGCCGAGGTCGGCGAACTGCACGACCCCCTCGAGCAGTGCGTGGGTGCCGATCACGATGCCGGCTGCGCCGGAGGCCGTCTCGAGGAGCGCCTCGCGTCGAACAGCGGCGGTCATCGACCCGGTCAGCAGCACGACCCTGGTCGCTTCCGCGGCCGCACCCAGCCGGTCCGCCTCGGCCAGGTCGCCGAGCATCGCGGTGATCGACCGGTGGTGCTGCTGGGCGAGCACCTCCGTCGGCGCGAGCAGGGCGGCCTGGCCACCGGAGTCGATCACCCGCAGCATCGCCCGCAGCGCGACGACGGTCTTGCCCGAGCCGACCTCGCCCTGGAGCAGCCGCCGCATCGGGTGCTCCTGCGCGAGGTCGCCCAGGATCTCCTCCTCCACCCGCCGCTGACCGGCGGTGAGCTCGAACGGCATCCGGGCGTCGAAGGCGTCGAAGATGCCTCCGGAGGCACCGGTGCGCGGCTCGCTGCGGACCAGCCGCTGCTCGTGACGTCGTTGGGCCAGGGCGACCTGCGCGACGAAGGCCTCGTCGAACTTCAGCCGCTTGGCGGCTGCGCCGGCCTGCCGGCGGTCCTGCGGCCGATGGATCCAGCGGAGCGCCTGGGCGACCTCGAGCAGCCCGTGCTCCTCCCGTAGCCGTGCCGGCAGCACGTCCGGGATGTCCGTGACGACGTCTAGCGCGATGCGCATCGCCCGGCGGACCTGGTCCGACCGCAGCTTCCCGGACAGCGGGTAGACCGGGAGCAGCGGGCTGGGGTCCTCCTCCACGTCGGTGATCTCCGGCTGGGTCAGCTCCCAGCGGTTCCGCTTGAACGTGTTCTGCCCGACCTTGCCCGAGAGCATGACGCTGCTGCCTGGCCGGAGGTGCTTCTCCAGCCGCCCGGTGGCCATCCCCTTGTGCGGGTCGAAGAACGTCATCCACACCTGACCGTCGCCGAGCCTGGCCTCGACCTCGGTGCGGTACGCCGTGCGCTTCCGGCGCTTGTCCAGGTAGGTGTGGATCTCCGCGGAGCCGACCCTGGCCACCAGCGTCACCAGACCGCCCTGGGCGTCGAACAGGTCGTGGACGGAGCTGACCTCCTCGAGTTCGAGGTAGCGGCGCGGGTAGTGCTCGAGGAGCTCTCCCACCGTCTGGATGTCCAGGTGCTCCGCGAGCGGCTTCGCGGCCTGCCCACCGACGACCGTCGCCAGCTTGGTGTCCCAGGTGACCTGTGCCATCACTCCACCCCGAACAGCAACGGGTAGCGGTCCTGACCTCCGTCGTACACGAGCACGTCGACCGTCGGGTGGCTCTCCGCTAGGTGCTCGGCGCACCGACGGGCCAGCTCCTCCCCGCCGTTGCCCGCAATCACCGTGAACAGCTCACCGCCGCCGCCGAGCATGCGCTCGACGACGTCGATCGCCACGGCCTGCATGTCCGAGCCGACCACGGCGAAGTCGCCCTCCACCGCGCCGAGCACGTCACCGGGCTCGCACAGACCGGCGGTGGTGATCGCCCTGCGGGCGGCGACCGTCACCGCGCCCGAGCGCGCGTGGCGGGCGGCTGCGGACATCTCGACGAGGTCGCGCTCGAACGGCCGCGACGGCTCGTGCACGGCGAGCGCCGCCATGCCCTGCACCTGCGCGCTGGTGCGGATCACCGCCACCCGGATGCCGTGGTCCTCGGCCAGCCTCGCCGCAGCCTCGGCCGCCGGGACGACGTCGCGGTCGTTGGGCACCACGATGACCTCGGCGGCGCCGGTCGCCCGGATCGCCTCGAGGAGGTCCCCGGTCGAGGGGCGCCGGCCGACGGTCGCCTCGACCACCGCCGCGCCCGACTCGGTGAACACCTTCGCCAGCCCGGGACCGAACGCCACCACCAGCACCCGCCGTCCGTCGAGCTGACGACGGGCGGGCTCGGCGTGGGGGCCGCTCTTCCGACGGCTGCGGAGCACCTGCTCGGCGAAGTGCGTGACGCGCACGCGGTGCGGGCGGCCCGCCTCGATCCCGGCCTCGAGCGCGGCGCCCACGTCGTCGACATGGACGTGGACGTTCCACAGCCCGTGGCCGCCGACGACCACCAGGGAGTCGCCGAGCGGCGCCAGGGCTGCGCGGAGCCCGGCGATGCGGTCGTCCTCGGCGTCGAGGAGGTACATGACCTCGTAGGCCGGGCCGTCCTCGGTGAGGTCGTCGGTGGGAACGACCGGGGCGGTCCGGCTCGGACGCGGGCGACCTGTCGTGCCGGCCCGCCGGCGTCGACCGGTGTACGCCGCCTCCGCCGCCTCGAGAACCAGGCAGAGGCCGCTGCCTCCCGCGTCGACCACACCGGCGTTGCGCAGGACCTCGAGCTGCTCCGGCGTACGGGCCAGCGCGTCGCGCGCGGCGCCGCAGGCGGAGCCGAGGAGCCGACCGATCGATGCCGTCGGGTCGGCGGCGACGGCCTCCACCGCTGCGTCGGAGGCGGCACGCGCGACGGTCAGCATCGTGCCCTCGACGGGCTCGCCGACGGCGGCGTCGGCCGCCTCGGTGGCCGCGGCCATCCCGCGGGCGAACACGTCGGCCGGCCGGTCGTCCGGTCCGACGTCCACGAGGTGGCCCAGGAGGGTGTCGACGAGCTGCGACATGATCACGCCGGAGTTGCCGCGGGCGCCGAGCAGCAGCCCGCGCGAGTACACCGCCACCGCCGCCTTCAGCTCGGCCTGCTCCTCGTCCTGGTCGGCCAGGCTCCTGGTGAGCGCCTCGTGCGCCGACTCGAAGGTCAGGAAGAGGTTCGTGCCGGTGTCGCCGTCGGGCACCGGGTAGACGTTGAGCGCGTCGATCTCCTCGCGCGCCTCGGCCAGCGCCTCGAGCGCGAAGGTGGAGAACCTCACCAGCGGAGGTACGGCGATCTCGTTGCCCTGCTCGTGCACCGGCACCACCTCCTGTCCGCTCCTGTCCGCCCGTCCAGCCTCGCCGGGGTTGCCCGGGGCCGTCGTCGCCCAGCACAGGGTAGTCAGGGTCACCGACGGCCACCGTCCACGGATTTGGGCGGGTCGACCGGGATCGGATACGCTAGCGCGGTTGTCCGGTCGTCGAACCGGACCAAATCTGACCTCAAAGCAATCCAGGAGTTCACGGTGGCTGCCGTCTGCGACATCTGCGCCAAGGGCCCGGGCTTCGGCAACAACCGGCCTTGGTCCCGCAAGATCACGAAGCGTCGCTTCGACCCGAACATCCAGCGCGTGCGTGCGACCGTCAACGGCTCGCCCAAGCGTCTCAACGTGTGCACCGGCTGCATCAAGGCCGGCAAGGTCACCCGCTGACCTGACACGTCCGAACGAGGAGCCGCCCCGACGTGGGCGGCTCTTCCGTTTTTCCGCCGTCCTCGCGCAGCGGTGGCGCTCAGAAGTGGCGGTACCCCGTCGAGCCGTCGTACGCCGACCCGTCGAGCGTCACCAGCGGCCCACTGTCCAGCGCCTCGTCCTGGGCGTGCACGGCCCCGATGACTCTCCAGTCCTCGGGCACCGATTCGGCCGAGGGGAACGTGCCGACGACGGGGTGGTCGTCCCCGCCGGTGAGGACGAAGCCCAGGGGGTCGACCCCCAGGGCGGCGCCGACGGCCTGCAGGGGCTCGTCGAGCTCGAACGACTCACGGCGGAGGTCGACCAGGACGCCACTGGCCCGGGCCACGTGACCGAGGTCCGCGAGGAGGCCGTCCGAGACGTCGATGAGCGAGGTCGCGCCGGCGGCGGCGGCTGCTGCGCCTGCGCCGTACGGCACCTGGGGTCGGCGGTAGGCCTCCACGACCGCGCGGGGTGACCGGAAGCCTCGTCCGAGGACCGCCAGACCGGCCGCGGCCCAGCCCTGCCGCCCCCGCATGGCGACGACGTCGCCGGGGCGTGCACCGCTGCGGAGCACCGGCGAGCCGGAGCAGCTGCCGACCGCGGTCACCGAGATCATCAGCACGTCGCTGCGGGTCAGGTCCCCTCCGACCACGGACGCGCCGACCTCGGCGCACTCCTCCGCCAGGCCGTCCGCGAGCCCCGACAGCCAGCCGGCCTCCAAGTCCGGAGGCGCCGCGAGCCCGACGGTGACCGCGACCGTCCGGCCGCCCATCGCGTTGATGTCCGAGAGGCTCTGAGCCGCCGCACGGTGGCCGATGTCGGCCGCTGCCGACCAGTCCCTGCGGAAGTGGCGTCCGTCCACGAGCACGTCGGTGGCCACCAGCGCGCGCTCGGTCGCCAGGCGAACCTCGGCTGCGTCGTCGCCCGGCCCGACGAGCACCTCGTCGCCCTGAGCCAGCCGCGCGGTCAGCACGTCGATCGCGCCGAACTCACCGAGGTCGGCCAGGGTCGTGCCGGTCGGGAACGTCGCTGGAGATCGCTGGGCGTCCATGGTCAGCATTCAATCCGATGACGGTCACCGTGTTCCGGGCGGCCCGGACCACGCGGTAGGTTGATCGCGGCTTCCCGGAGCCCACCCACCGGGATCGTCCGGTCCGAAGACAGGAGCACAGCATGGTCGTCCAGGCCTACATCTTGATCCAGACCGACGTCGGCAAGGCTGCCGAGGTCTGCGCCTCCATCGCGGACATCAAGGGCGTGACGTTGGCCGAGGACGTCACCGGCCCCTACGACGTCATCGTCCGCGCCGAGGCGAGCAACGTCGACGAGCTCGGCAAGCTCGTCGTTGCACGGGTCCAGAGCGTCGAGGGGATCACCCGCACGCTCACCTGCCCCGTGGTTCACATCTGACCCGGCCACCGAACCGTCGACAGCGCCCCGTTCCGGTGAACGCGGGCGCTGTCGCACGTCGGGTCCTGGTCGCCGCTGCGTTCCTCGTGCTCGTCGGCGGGTGCTCGGCGGAGACCGGTCCGGTGGAGGTCGATGCGCCCCAGCCGGCCACGGAGGACCAGGACGCCTGCCGCGCCCTTGTCGACGCCCTCCCCGACTCCGTCGCCGACGAGCCGAAGCGGGCGGTCACTCCCGAGAGCGACTGGGCGGCGGCGTGGGGCGACCCGGCGATCGTGCTGACGTGCGGGGTGCCCGAGCCCGAGGGGTTCAAGCGCACGTCGAGCTGCATCACCGTCAACGGGGTCGACTGGTTCATCCCCGAGGGCCAGCTCGAGTCGTCCGAGGCGGTCGACCTGACGATGACGACGGTCCACAGGGAGCAGTACGTCGAGGTGCTGCTGCCCGCGGAGCACTTGCCGCCCGCGACGACCCTCGCCGACCTGTCCTCGGCAGTGAGCAGCAGCATCGAGGCCACCGGCGAGTGCGTCTAGCCCTCGGTCGGCACGACCCTCACGAACCGTCAGCGCAGCCCGGTACGGCGGCGCAGCGCCAGCTGCAGCAGCCGGTCGACGAGCTCGGGGTAGGGAACGCCGGTCGCCGCCCACATCCTGGGGAACATCGACGTCGGGGTGAACCCCGGCATCGTGTTGATCTCGTTCAGCACCACCCGACCGTCGGCGAGCAGGAAGAAGTCGACCCGCGCCAGTCCTTCGCAGGACAGCGCCTCGAAGGCCACGGCCGAGAGCCGGCGTACCTCCTGCGCCACGGTGTCCTCGAGCTCCGCGGGCACGTCGAGCCGGGTGTTCTCCTCGGGCAGGTACTTCGCCGCGAAGTCGTAGAAGTCGTGGTCGCCCTCGACGGTGATCTCGGCGACCACGCTGGTGTCCGGTCCGGCGTCCTCGAGCGACTCCAGCACCCCGCACTCGATCTCACGGGCACCGTCCCCCGACGACGCCTCGACGACGACCTTGGGGTCCCAGCGCCGCGCCTCCTCGATCGCGTCGTCGAGCTCTGCGGCCGACGCGACCTTGCTGATGCCGATGCTCGAGCCGCCCCGGCACGGCTTGACGAACACCGGGTAGCCGAGCGCCTCCACCGCGGCACGACAACCGGCGGGGTCGGTGCGCCACTGCCGGTCGGTGACGACGGCGTACGGCAGCTGCGGGAGCCCGGCCGCCTCGAAGACGACCTTCATGTAGTGCTTGTCCATGCCGACCGAGGAGGCGAGCACCCCGGAGCCGACGTACCGCACGTCGGCGATCTCGAACAGTCCCTGGATCGTGCCGTCCTCGCCGAACGGCCCGTGCAGCACCGGGAACACGACGTCGACGTGCCCGAGTGCGTGCGGGACGTCGCCCGGCTCGTGGACCACCATCGCCCCGGCTCCGCCGTCCTGGGCGATCGACAGCACCGGCAGCGAGGAGTCCACCTCGGGGAGCTTGTCGGGACCACTGATCGCGAGCCGGTCGGTGTCGCCGGACTCGAGGACCCAGCGACCGTCCTTGGCGATGCCGATCGGGACGACCTCGTACTTCTCGCGGTCGATCGATTCGAGCACGCTGCCGGCGGTGACGCACGAGATCGCGTGCTCGCTCGACCTGCCGCCGAAGAGGACCGCCACCCGGGGCTTCCTCACCGAGGAGGAGCCCGGCTCGTCGGCGGGCGCGGGGGCGGGCACGGCGGCTGGGGACGGGTCGCTCATGGTGTGCTGACCCTACCCGCCTACCCTGGCGCCATGGCTGACCACGACGGCACCCACGAGCACGCGTCGGACCTCAAGCCCGCGACGGTCGCGGTGACCGCCGGTCGTCCGGCGAAGGATCCCGACCAGCCGCTGAACGCACCGGTGACCCTGGCGTCGACGTACGTCGCGGGGGGCGATGTCGAGTACGGGCGCTACGGCAACCCGACGTGGACGGCGTTCGAGGAGGCGCTGGGTGCCCTGGAGGGCGGCCGGTGCCTGTCCTACGCCAGCGGCCTCGCCGCGGTCTCCACGCTCCTCGACCTCGTCGGCAACGGCGCCACGGTCGTGGTGCCCCGGCACTCCTACAACGGCACCGTCATGCAGGTCGCCGACCTGGAGGCCCGGGGCCGCGTCACGGCGCGGCTCATCGACGTCACCGATGCCGACGCGCTTCTCAAGAGCTGCGAGGACGCCGCTCTGGTGTGGCTCGAGTCGCCGACCAATCCTGCCCTCGAGATCATCGACCTCGAGCCGGTCATCGCGGCCGCACACGAGGCAGGTGCCTACGTCGTCGTCGACAACACCTTCGCGACTCCCCTGGTCCAGCGGCCGCTCGATCTGGGCGCCGACCTGGTCGTGCACTCGGCGACGAAGTACATCGCCGGGCACAGCGACGTGCTGATGGGTGCGGTGGTGACCCGCGACGAAGAGCTCTACGACGTGCTGAAGAAGCGCCGGGACCTGCTGGGCAACGCACCCGGGCCCTTCGAGGCCTGGCTGGCCCTGCGGGGGTTGCGCACGCTGGCGGTCCGGCTGGACCGGGCGACGGCGAACGCGAAGGAGCTGGTCGCCCGGCTCGAGGACCACCCCGCCGTCGAGGAGGTGCGCTACCCGGGGTTCGGGGCGATCGTCGCGGTGGTGGTGGCCGGCGGTGAGTTCGCCGCCGACCTGGTCACCCGCTCGACCAGGCTGTGGGTGCACAGCACCAGCCTGGGCGGAGTCGAGTCGCAGCTCGAGCGTCGGCGGCGCTGGAGGACCGAGGCCGCGACGATCCCCGAGGGGTTGGTCCGGCTGTCGGTGGGCATCGAGGACGTCGACGACCTGTGGGCCGACCTCCGTCAGGCCCTCGACGGGGTGCGGAGTGACAGGGTGGAGCCATGAGCGTCATCAAGATCAATGCGATCACCGTGGAGGCCGGCAGCGGCGACGAGCTCGCGCACCGCTTCGCAGCTCGAGCCGGGGCCGTCGACGACCAGGACGGGTTCGAGGGGTTCGAGCTCCTCAAGCCGACCGACGACCGGAACGTCTGGCTCGTCGTGACCCGCTGGCGCGACGAGGAGGCGTTCAACGCCTGGCTGACGTCGCCGGCGTTCTCGCACGGGCACCGGCAGGGTCGACAGCCGGGTGGCGCGGAGGCGGCCGGCCAGGGGCACGGCCACGGCCAAGCACCGGCGGACGGAGCGGCCGACGAGCCGCAGCGTCCGGTCGGCGTGCAGAGCGAGCTGTGGTCCTACGTCGTCGCCGGCGGCTCCAAGCCCTGAGCCACCTCGGGGCGCGGCCTCAGTCGCGCTCGTGCTTGGTCTCCCGGGAGACGAAGCTCTCCATCATCTTCTCGGTGGAGAGCTCACCGACGATGACCGCGTGCACCGCCTCCACCAGCGGTGCGTAGATCTCGTTGCTCTCGGCCAGGGCCAGCAGCGAGCCGCAGGACTTCACGCCCTCGGCCACCTGACGGGTCGACGCGGTGATCTCCTCGGTCGTCATGCCCTTGCCGAGCTTCTCGCCGAAGGTGCGGTTGCGGGACAGCGGGGAGGAGCAGGTCGCGACGAGGTCGCCGAGGCCGGCCAGCCCCATGAGCGTCAGCGGGTCCGCGCCGAGCTTGACGGCCAGCCGGGCGGTCTCGGCGAGCCCCCGGGTGATGACCGACGCCGTGGTGTTGTCGCCGAAGCCAAGCCCGACGGCCATCCCGACCGCCAGCGCGATCACGTTCTTGTAGGCGCCGCCGAGCTCGCACCCCACGACGTCCACGCTCGAGTACGGGCGGAAGTTCGGGCCGTGGAGCATCTCGCGCAGCCGCGAGGCGACCTGCTCGTCGGCGCACGCGACCACGCTCGCCGCGGGCTCCCGACTGGCGATCTCCCGGGCGAGGTTCGGCCCGGAGACGACGGCGATCCGATCGGGACCGGCGCCGGTCACCTCGGCGATCACCTCGCTCATCCGCTTGAGGGTGCCGAGCTCGACGCCCTTCATCAGCGACACGAGGATGGCGTCGTCGGGAAGGACCTGCGCCCAGTCCTGGAGGTTCTCCCGCAGCCGTTGGGAGGGAACGGCCAGCACGACCAGCTCCGCTCCCTCGGCCGCCTCGGCCGGCTCGTGCGTGGCGCGGATGCTCGAGGGCAGCTCGACGCCGGGAAGGTACTCGGGGTTCTCGTGCTTCTCGTTGATCGTGGCGCACAGGTCCTCGCGGCGCCCCCACAACGTCACCTCGTGCCCGGCGTCGGCGAGCACCAGGGCGAATGCGGTTCCCCACGAACCCGCACCGAAGACGGCTGCCTTGCTCATCGGCTCTTCCTCCTGAGGTGCTGTTGACGTTCGTGGGGGTTGGGGTTGCCCGTCAGCCGGACTCCGGCGCGGCGCGGGTCGAAGCGCTCTGGCGGAGCGCTCTCGCCGCGGATGTCCTCGAGGAGAGTCGTGATGGCGTTCATGATCCGCTCCGTCGCCTCGCGCAGCACCTCCGGGGTGATCTCCTTGCCGCGAAGGTCGTCGAGGTCGACCGGGTCACCGACCTTGGCATGGACGGTGCTGCGCGGGAGGAGCCGCGGCCGGCGCGCGTAGGGGAAGAGGATGTCCTGGGCGCCCCACTGTGCGGCCGGGATCACCGGCATCCCCGAGACCAGGGCGATGTGGGCTGCCCCGGTCTTGCCGGTCATCGGCCAGAGTCCCGGCTGACGGGTCAGGGTCCCCTCCGGGTAGACGATGATCAGCTGTCCCTTGCGCACGGCCTCGACCGCGGCGGAGAACGCCCGGGTGGCGTCCGGGGTCTGCCGCAGGACCGGGATCTGCCCGGCCGACCGCAGGACCCTCCCGACCACGAAGACGTCGAAGAGCACGGCCTTGGCGAGGAACCTCGGGAGCCGACCGTGGTCGTGGACCATGTGCGCGAACGTCAGCGGGTCGACGTGCGAGACGTGGTTCGCAGCGATCACGACGCCGCCCTCGGCGGGCAGCTTGTCACCGTCCACCCAGTGCGGACGGGTGAGAGCGACAAGCACCGGCTTGACGACGGCGATGAGGAGGACCCAGGCCCAGCCTCGGCGCTCCTGCATCTTGCGTGCCTTCGCCACGTCACCTCCTCGTCCGGCTCTGTCGTGCCCTGACACTACTGCGAGCCGAACCCAGCCGAGCGGAACCCGCCGCCCCGTCAACTGCCCGCGTCAGGGGGTCCTGGGAGGATCGTGCCGATGTCCTCCCTCGACCCCGCCACCGACCGGCCAGGGCCCCGGCCTGCCCGCGCCTTCGGTGTCGTGGTGCCGGTGAAGCCGGCCGCGGTGGCCAAGTCGCGTCTCGGGCCACTCGGCGACGAGGCCCGCCTGGAGCTGGCGACCGCCTTTGCGGTGGACACGGTCGCCGCCGCCCTGGAGTGCCCGGTCGTGGACCTGGTCCTCGTGGTCACCGACGACGTACGGCTGGCGCTGGGGTTGCGCGAGCTCGGCGTGGACGCGGTGCCCGACGGGGAGTCCGAGTCGCTCAATGCCTCGTTGCGCCAGGGCGCGGCCGAGCTGCTGAGGCGCCGACCGTCGCTGGTGCCGGTCGCACTGTGCGCCGACCTGCCCGCGTTGCGGCCGGCAGAGCTCGCTCGTGCCCTGACCGCTGCGACAACCACGACGCCCTCGTTCGTCCCTGACAGTGCAGGGATCGGGACGACGCTGTACGCCGGACCCTCACTCGAGGGCTTCGACCCGCGGTTCGGTTCGCGGTCCCGCACCACCCACCTCGCGTACGGCGCGCAGGAGCTCGCCCTCGACGGAATCGACTCGGTGCGCAGGGACGTCGACACTCCTGACGACCTCCGGGCTGCTGCGGGGCTGGGGCTGGGGCCCCGGACGTCCTGGGTCGTGACGACCATGGGGCTCCTGGACCGCTGACCCCGGCGGGTCCGACGCCCGGACGGGACGGGACGGAACGCGACGAGGGGCCGGTCCCTTCGGACCGGCCCCTCGTCGACGTGCGCGGGTCAGGACTTCTTGGCCGCGGTCTTCTTCGTGGTGCTCTTCTTGGCAGGAGCCTTCTTGGCCGGCGCCGTGGTCTTCGCCGCCGTCTTCTTCGCCGGCGTCTTCTTCGCCGTCGAGCTCTTGGCGGGGGCCTTCTTCGCGGTCGACTTCGATGCGGTCGACTTCGAGGTGGTCGACTTGGAGGTGGT
>CADCUK010000176.1 GCA_902805865.1 uncultured Nocardioidaceae bacterium
CGGCACCTGCCGGGGCGGCTCGTCGGGATGTCCGTCGACGCGGAGGGCCGGCCGGCCTACCGGCTCGCGCTGCAGACCCGGGAGCAGCACATCCGCCGCGACAAGGCGACCTCGAACATCTGCACCGCGCAGGTGCTGCTGGCGGTCGTCGCCTCGATGTACGCCGTCTACCACGGCCCCGAGGGCATCCGTGAGATCGCCCGCTCCACGCACGGCAAGGCCACCCGGCTCGCGTCGGCGCTGGTCGCCGGGGGAGTGACACCTGAGCACGACTCGTTCTTCGACACCGTCTTCGTCTCCGTCCCGGGCCGGGCCGCCGAGATCGTCGCAGCTGCTCGGAACAGCGGCGTGCACCTGCGGCTCGTCGACGAGGACCACGTGGGGATCTCGGCGTCGGAGACGACGCGTGAGGTGCACCTGGAGGCGGTGCTCGCGGCGTTCGGGGTTGAGGGCTCGGTGTCCGCCGACGCGCAGCCGGCGATGTCCACCGACGCACAGCCGGCGGTGCCGGAGGGGCTGCAGCGCACCACGGACTTCCTCGCCCACGAGGTGTTCCGCACCCACCGCTCCGAGACCTCGATGCTCCGCTACCTGACGCGGCTGTCGGGCCGCGACTATGCCCTCGACCGCGGCATGATCCCGCTGGGCTCGTGCACGATGAAGCTCAACGCCACCTCCGAGATGGAGCCCATCAGCTTCCCGGGGTTCGCGAACCTGCACCCGTTCGCACCGGCCGAGGACGCGCTCGGCTACCAGCAGCTCATCAACCAGCTCGAGGACTGGCTGGCCGAGGTCACCGGCTACGACCGGGTCTCGATCCAGCCGAACGCCGGCTCCCAGGGCGAGCTGGCCGGGCTGCTCGCGATCCGTGCGTTCCACCGCGCCAACGGCGAGTCGGCCAGGGATGTCTGCCTGATCCCGTCCTCGGCGCACGGCACCAACGCCGCCTCCGCGGTGATGGCGGGGATGCGGGTCGTCGTGGTCAAGGCGGCCGCCGACGGGGCTGTGGACCTCGACGACCTGGTCGCCCAGTGCGAGAAGCACGCCGACGACCTCGCCGCGATCATGGTCACCTACCCCTCGACCCACGGCGCCTACGAGGACTCGATCACCGAGCTGTGCAAGATCGTGCACGACCACGGCGGTCAGGTGTACGTCGACGGGGCGAACCTCAACGCGCTGCTCGGCTACGCCAAGCCCGGTGAGTTCGGCGGCGACGTGTCGCACCTCAACCTCCACAAGACGTTCTGCATCCCGCACGGCGGCGGCGGCCCCGGAGTCGGCCCGGTGGCGGTGCGCGAGCACCTGGCGCCGTACCTCCCGACCCACCCGGGTCACCCGTCGACCGACCGCCGGGACGGGATCGGGCCGATCAGCGCCGCGCCGTACGGGTCGGCCGGCATCCTGCCGATCTCGTGGGCCTACGTGCGGATGATGGGTGGCGAGGGGCTGACCCGCGCGACGGCGGTCGCCGTGCTCAGCGCGAACTACGTCGCCAAGCGGCTGTCCGAGCACTTCCCGGTCCTCTACAAGGGGCACGGCGGGCTGGTCGCGCACGAGTGCATCCTCGACCTCCGCGGGCTCACCAAGGACTCGGGCGTCACCGTCGACGACGTGGCCAAGCGGCTCGTCGACTACGGCTTCCACGCGCCGACGATGAGCTTCCCGGTCGCCGGCACGCTGATGGTGGAGCCCACCGAGTCCGAGGACCTCGACGAGCTCGACCGGTTCATCGACGCGATGATCGCGATCCGTGGCGAGATCGACCGGGTCGCCGCGGGGGAGTGGCCCGCGGAGGAGTCGCCGCTGCGGCGCGCGCCGCACACGGCTTCGGTGCTGACGGCGGACGAGTGGGACCGGCCGTACTCGCGTTCGGAGGGAGCCTTCCCGGCCGGCTACGACCAGGACAAGTACTGGCCGCCGGTGGCTAGGATCGACCAGGCGTACGGCGACCGGCACCTGGTCTGCGCATGCCCCCCGCCCCTGGCATTTGCTGCGATGGAGGGCGGCGCGGACCCGAAAGGATGAGCCCATGGCTCTCGTCACCGACCTGACCGCGCGCCGTCTCGTTGGGGTGCTCGCGGTCGAGCAGCACAACGGCCGCATCCCGTCGGTGGCCGCCGCGCTGACCCGGGACGGTTCGCTGGTGTGGCGCGGCAGCCGCGGTGACGCGACGGGGGAGCCGGGGATCCGCCCCACGGACCTGCAGTACCGGATCGGGTCGATCACCAAGACGATGACCGCGGTGCTGCTCATGCAGCTGCGGGACGACGGGCTCGTCACGCTCGGCGATCCTGTGTCGGCGTACCTCTCGGAGCTGAAGGGTGACCCGCTCGGCGACCTGACTCTGCGAGCGCTGCTGTCCCACGGGTCCGGCCTCGCGGCTGAGCCGCCGGGGGAGTGGTGGGAACGGGTCGAGGGCGTCTCGTTCGCAGAGCTGGTGTCGCAGCTCGGTCCGGTCGGCAGGCCGTTCGAGCCGGGAGCGACGCACCACTACAGCAACCTGGGCTACGCGCTTCTAGGGGAGGTCGTCTCGCGGGTGCACGGGTGGCCGTGGTGGGAGTGCCTCTCGGAACGGCTCCTGCAGCCGTTGGGGATGACGCGGACCAGCTACGACCCGTTCGCCCCGCACGCGCGCGGCTACTCGGTCGCGCCGTACTCGCCGCTGCTGACGTCCGAGCCTGCCACTGACACCCGCGCGATGGCACCGGCCGGCCAGGTGTGGAGCACGGTGCTGGACCTGGCGACCTACGCCGACTTCCTCATCACCGGGCACCGCGACGTGCTGTCGTCGTCGACGCTCGAGGAGATGAGCGTGCCGCAGTCCGGCTCAGCGGCCGACGGGCTGGCCGGTGCCTACGGGTTGGGGCTGCGGTTGCTGTCCGGCGGCTCAGGACTGCTCGTCGGCCACACCGGCTCCATGCCCGGCTTCCAGGCGGCCCTCTTCGTCGACCGAGTGCGTCGGGCGGGCGCCGTGGTGCTCGCCAACAGCACCACCGGACTGCGCACCGACCGCCTCCCGGCGGAGCTCCTGGAGACCCTCGAGCGGTGTGAGCCGACGGCGCCCGACGTCTGGGAGCCGGTGGAGTCGGTGGCCCCCGGGATCGACGAGCTGCTCGGGGTCTGGCACTGGGGCAACACCGCACGGGTGTTCAGCTGGGACGGCCGGCTGCTGTCGGTCGCGCCCCTGGGGGCGACCGGTCGGCGGGATTCCTTCGCGCTGGTCGACGGCACGTTCGTCGGGGTCGGTGGCCACCACAACGGCGAGCCGCTGGAGGTCGTGCGGCGCCCCGACGGCCGGATCAGCCACCTGGTCCTGTCGACGTTCGTGTTCACGAGGACGCCGTACGACCCTGACGCCCCGGTCCCCGGTGGTCACCCCTCCCGTTGAGTGGGCGCTCGCGCGAGGTTGAGTGGGCGCTCGCGCAGGGGACGTTGTCGGGCGGCTCGCGTCAGTGCCGCCTCAACCTCGTCTGAACGCCGCTTCGACCTCGCGCGAGCGCCTACTGAACGGGGGGTGGGGTTGGGGGTTACTGGGCCTGGGAGACGGTGGACATGTTGAAGTCGGGGACGCGCAGGGCCGGCGTCGCGGTGCGCGGGAAGTAGTCGCCCCACTCGCGCGAGAACGACGGGACCGTCGCTGATGCCCCGACGAAGCGGTCGAGCAGGTCGATCGGGCTCTCGTTGAACCGGAAGTTGTTCACCGCGCCGGTGATCTCGCCCCCTTCGACCAGGTAGACGCCGTCGCGGGTCAGCCCGGTCAGCAGCAGCGACTGCGGGTCGACCTCGCGGATGTACCACAGGCAGGTCACCAGCAGGCCGCGCTCGATGCCGCGCACCAGGTCGTCCAGCCCGCCGGTGGCGCCTTCCACCTCGACCACCAGGTTGTCGACCTGCGGGGTCACCGGCTGTCCGGTGAGTACGGCGGTCTCGCGGGTCTGCACCAGGGCACTGAGCTTCCCTTCGCGGACCCAGTCGGTGCGGGCCAGCGGCAGCCCGTTGTCGAAGACGCTGGCGGTCTCGCCGCTGGCCGGGGCCACCAGGAACGGCATGGCCTGCAACGGGTCGTAGGCGGGGTCGCTGTAGACGTGCACCGGGCGGCGGGAGATCCGCTCACCGATCCGCGTGCCGCCGCCGGGGCGTGCGTAGACCGACTGGCCCTCGTGGGCAGTGCGGGCGGCGGAGACCCAGTAGGCGTAGATCATCAGGTCGGCCACCGCGGTCGGCGGGAGGATCGTGTCGTAGCGACCGGCAGGCAGGTCGACGGTGTTCGACGCCCAGCCCAGCCGCCGCTCCAGCTCGGCGTCCATAGCCGCTGCGTCGACGTCGCGGAAGTCGCGGGTCGCGCCCCCGACCCAGGCGCTGCTGCGCAGGTCGCTGCTCTTGCCCGTGCAGCCCCAGTGACCGGTGGGCTGCACGTGCCGACGGCGGAGCCCGGTGGTCGAGCCGAGGTAGGTCGTGGTCATGTCGTGGTCGACGAACCCGTAGAGGATCCGGTCGGCGGCGGTGGCCCGTCGGAACGACTCCCCGAGCGCCGGTGCGAAGTCGGCGTACACGTCGATCGAGGTCTCGGCCGGCGGCTCGTGCCAGTCCTCGGCTGCGGCCCCGTCGACGAGCGTCGCGGCGTCCTCCGCGGGGCGGCTCGCCGCCGCCGCGGCGTCGGCGGCCTCCACCAGCCGCAGCACCTGGTCGGCGGTCGCAGCGGTGCCGGTCACCGACCCCGCCGCAGTCCCTTCACCGGAGTCGACGAAGGCGATGACGGTGACCGTGATGCCCTGCATGACGCCGTTGGTGGTCAACGTGTTGTTCGCCCAGCGCAGGTTCGCGCTGCTGGTCACCCGGGCGATGGCGATGCAGTGGTCGCTGCGGGAGGCCTCGAGGGCGCGCTCCACGAGCTCCTGGGGGGAGGGGGCGGACATGAAGGCTCCTGTACTCGTCCGGGATCAGTGGCCGGCTTCGGCGGTGGTGTTGAGGACGTTGACCTCGCGGAACAGCGCGGTGGGACAGCCGTGCGAGACCGAGGCGACCTGCCCGGGCTGGGCCTTGCCGCAGTTGAACGCGCCCCCCAGCACCCACGTGTTGGGTCCACCGACGGCCGACATCGAGCCCCAGAAGTCCGTCGTCGTCGCCTGGTAGGCGACGTCGCGGACCTGACCGCGGAGCTGCCCGTCCTCGATGAGGTAGAACCGCTGACCGGTGAACTGGAAGTTGTAGCGCTGCATGTCGATCGACCACGAGCGATCACCGACGACGTAGAGGCCACGCTGGACGTCGGCGATCAGCTCCTCGGTCGAGGGGCCGTCCACGGCGGGCTGCAGGGACACGTTGGCCATCCGCTGGATGGGGATGTGACCGGGGGAGTCGGCGTAGGCGCAGCCGTTGGAACGCCCCTCGTTGAGGTCCGGGTGGAGCTTGGCCATCGACCGGTCGAGCTGGTAGCCGACGAGGACACCGTCCTTGACGATGTCCCAGCTCTGGGCGGCCACCCCCTCGTCGTCGTACCCGATCGTGGCCAGCCCGTGCTCGACGGTGCGGTCGCCGGTGACGTGCATGATCGGCGAGCCGTACTGCAGCGAGCCGAGCTTGTCGAGCGTCGCGAACGAGGTGCCGGCGTAGTTCGCCTCGTAGCCGAGCGCCCGGTCGAGCTCGGTCGCGTGGCCGATGGACTCGTGGATCGTCAGCCACAGGTTGCTCGGGTGGATCACCAGGTCGTATCGGCCGGCCTCCACCGACGGCGCATGGAGCTTCTCCTCCAGCAGCTCCGGAAGGGTGGCGAGCTCCTCGTCCCAGTCGTGGCCGCCGGCGCCGGTGAGGTACTCCCATCCGCGGCCGGCCGGTGGGGCGATCGTGCGCATCGAGTCGAAGATGCCGCGCTCGGCGTTGCTGCCGTAGACCTCGGCCTCGGGATCGACACGCACCCGCTGCTGCGTCGTCGTGGTGCCGTCGAGATCGGCGTAGAACTTGTTCTCCAGCACCAGCTGCACCGCCGCGCTGGCGTGCTCGACGCGCGGATCGGCAAGGAGTCGTGCGGTCCAGCCGGTGAGCAGCGCAACCTTCTCGTCCAGGGGTACGGCGAACGGGTCGATGTCGTAGGAGGACACCCACGTCTCGTCGGCGTGCACCGGCTCGGGGGCGAGCTCGACGGGGCTCGGAGTCATCGCGGAGGCCAGCTCAGCGGTGGCGACCGCGGTCTCGGCCAGCCGGACGGCCTCGGCCGGGTCGAGGACCACCCCGGAGGCGAAGCCCCAGGCGCCGCGGTGGATCACGCGGACCGCGAGCCCGACGTCCTCGGACTCGCTGGCGCCCTGCAGCTGCCCGTCGCGGGCGCGGATGTGCTGGTAGCGGATCCGCTCGAAGCGGAAGTCGGCGTGCTGCACGCCGAGCGACCGCGCCCGATCGAGGGCAGCGTCCGCCAGCTGACGGTGGGGGAGGGCAAGGAACCCGGGGTCGATCTCGTGCATCCGGTGACACTAACCCGGCGACCGGGCCGGGAGGTCGAGCGCACCGCTCAGGTGCGCCCCTCTTCCTCCTGCGCCTCGTGGAGCTCCGGCGCAGCGCCCATCCAGGTCGCCGGCAGGACGTCGAAGCCGGCGCTGCGGGCCGCCTCGAGGACCAGTGCGTCGTCGTCGACGAGCAGAGCGACCGGCGCCCGGTCGTTGAACCGGCGCAGCATCGAGACCTTGAAGTCGCGCGCCGGCCGGAAGTCGTTGCGAGGCCGCAGGTGCAGCTCACCTTCTGGAACGCCGTGGCGCCGGAACCACGCGAGGGTGTCCTTACGCAGGTGCTCGGGCCGGCCCGAGAGGTAGACGACCTCGTAGACCTCGGCCAACCGACGGGCGGCGTCGATGCCTTCGCTCAGCGGCAGGTCCTTGGCGGCCTCGCGGAAGAACGATCCCCAGTCCTTGGGCCGCTTGTCCAGGTGCACGAGCCGGTGCCGGACGTCGGCCAGGACGCCGTCGATGTCGATGACCGCGATCGCCCGAGGGGACTCGGACGGTGTCGCGCTCATGCGACGAGGGTACGCACCGCGACGCTCGACCCGCTGCGGCCCCGCTCGACGTGCACCTGGGTGTGGATGCGCCCTCGCAGCTCGGTGACGTGGCTGACCACGCCGACCACCCGGCCGCCGGCCCGGAGGGCATCGATCCGGTCCATCACGTCGTCGAGGGTCTCGGGGTCCAGCATCCCGAAGCCCTCGTCGATGAACAGGGTGTCGACCCGCATCCCGCCGGCCTCCTCGCCGACGACGTCGGCCAGGCCGAGAGCCAGCGCGAGCGACACCACGAACGTCTCGCCGCCGGACAGCGTCGACGGCGCGCGCGCCTCGCCGGTCCAGGTGTCGAGCACCTCGAGGCCGAGCCCGGCGCGGGCGCCGCCCCGGGTCCGGCCGCAGCGGCGAAGGGTGTAGCGCTGGTCGCGCATCTGCGACAGCCGCTCGTTGGCGGCTTCGAGCACCTGGTCGAGGCGCGTGGCCAGCACGTAGGAGGACAGCCGCATCTGCAGCTGGTTGTCGCCGCCCATCCCGCGGACGAGCTTGGCCATGCCCTCCGCGGTCGTGTGCTCCGCCCGCGCCGGCTCCCAGTCGGTGAGCGCCGCCCCGAGCTGGTCGACGAGCGCGGCGAGGGACGCCGCGCACTGTGCGGTCGAGCCGAGCAGGTTGTTGGCCCGCCGCCACTCGTCCGTCGCCGCCGCCAGCTGCGCACGCGTCGCCTCGACGTCGGGTGCCACGTCCTCGTCGAGGGTGTCCACGGCGTCGGCGAGCGCCGCTGTGGCCGACCGCCGCTGCTCGTCCCGCTCGTCGAGCCGACGGGCCAAGGAGTCCGCAGTCGCGCGGTCCAGCAGGGCTCCGGCTGCCTCGGTGGCAGTGGCGAAACCCTGTGCCCGTGCCTCGGAGTCGGCCAGGGCGCGGGCCTCGGCCACCCGCGCCTCGGCGACGTCGTGCGCCTCGAGGGCAGCGGCGGCCCGCTGCACCCGGTCGAGGGTGCCGCGCAGCCCGCGGATCCTCTCCTCGACGGACCCGCCGCCGGGGCCGACCGCGTCGGCGATCTCGCGTGCCGTGTCGGCGAAGGTCTGCTTCAGCGACGTGATCTCGGAGTCCCGGGCAGCGATCTGCTCGCGGACCTGGAGCAGCCGGGACGAGATGTCCTGGTGCTCCCGGTCGAGCTCGGCGGCGCGGTCCTCGAGGTCGGCGACCGAGAGGGCAGCGGCCTCGGCGCTGGTGACCGCGGCCCGGCAGCCCGCGAGCCGCTCGGCCGCGTCGGCCGGGGACAGCCCGTCGGCCACCGCCTCCAACGACTGCAGCTCCCTGCTGGACTCGGCGACCTTCTCGGCGAGCCGGTCGACCACCGACCGAAGTCTCTCCGCGTCGTCGGCGGCGAGCTGCTGGTCGTGCTCGGTCACCGCATCCGCCAGTGGTCGCGCCGGTGCGGGATGTTCGAGACCCCCGCACACCTGGCACGGCTGGTCGTCGGCGAGCTGGCCGGCCAGCTCGGCTGCCATCCCGGCCAGCCGGCGCTCGACGACGTCGAGGTGGTGCTCCCGTGCGGTCGCGGCCTCCTCCCGCACCTGGAGGTGCTGCGACCTCGACCGGTCGTGAGCGGCGCGGACCGCAGGCAGCCGGGACGACGCGTCGTGCTGGGCCCGCGCCGCCACGAGCGCGCTGCGGGCGTCGGCGAGACCGTGGACCATGAGCCGGTGCTCGGCCAGCAGCTCGTTGACCTGCTCGCGCTCGGCGGGCAGTGCCTCGGTCCTCGAGGTGAGTCCTTCGAGCTCGTCGCGCAGGTCGTCACGTGCACCCAGCGCCGTCTGCATGTCGGCCCCGGCGCGCTGCAGCGCGGCCTCGCGCGGGAGCACCGCGCGCAGGACGGCCAGGCGGTCGGTCAGCTCGCGCACGACGGTCGTGCAGCCGGAGTGGTCGAGCGACTCCGGCTGCAGCTCGCGGGGGAGTGCCGCCAGGCCCGTGAGCGCGGTCTCCCGGGCGGCCGCCGCTCGCTCCGCCGCGTCCTGGAGCTCCTGCAACGGCTGGAGAAGGGGGCGGACCAGCAGCGCCGCCCCGTGTCGTTCGAGCAGGACCGCGTCCTTAGCGGCTTCTGCCCGGTCCTCGTCGAGGGCGTCGATGAGCCGCCGGGCGTCGGCGTGCTTCTTCATCGTGGCGGCGAGCTGCACCGCTCGCTGCTCCTCGAGACGCAACCGGTCCAGGTGCTCCTGGGCCAGACGTTCGACCGCGACGGCGTCGTCGTGCTCGGCCCGGGCCGCGGTCAGCGCGTCCTCGGCCCAGCTGCGTGCCAGGGAGCCGACGTCGCCCAGCCGGTCCTCGGCCAGCACCTCGGGAAGGGGGGTCGCGGCCCGGTCCGCGATCGTCGCCAGCAGCTGGCAGACCCGCCGCTCGGCCTGCGCCGCCCGGTCGCCGAGCTGGCGGGTGCGGTCCTTCATCCACTCCTCGATGCGCGAGAAGCGCTGGGTCCGGAACAGCTTCTGCAGGACGACCTGACGTTCGTCGGAGGACGCCTGCAGGAACCTCTGGAAGTCGCCCTGGGGGAGCATGACGACCTGCATGAACTGCTCCGAGCTCATCCCGATCGCCATCGCCAGCTCGTGGCCGACCTCGGCGATGCGCGAGGAGACGAGGCGCTCGGTGCCGTCGTCCTCGAGCACGACCAGGCTCGCGCAGGCGTTCTCCTTGGTCGTGCCGTCCCCGCGTTTCTTGGGGCGGTGCCACTCCGGGGACCGCCGGACGCGGTAGCGCCGCTCGCCGATGGTGACCTCGAGGACCACCTCGGCAGCGACGCCGTCGGCGGCGTGGTGGGACCGTAGCGTTTTCACCTCGCGCACGCCGGGGACGACGCCGTACAGGGCGAAGCAGATCGCGTCGAGGATCGAGGTCTTGCCTGCTCCCGTCGGCCCAGTGAGGAGGAAGATCCCGGCGTCGTTGAGCTCGTCGAAGTCGATGCGCTGCGTTGCGGCGTACGGGCCGAAGGCGGTCATCGTCAGCTGGTGGAACCTCATCAGACCGCGTCCCTCCAGCCGGCGGTCCCCGGGAGCCCGACGTCGACCTTCGTGTCCGCGTCTCCGTCGTCGTTGATGCGGCAGGCGTCGCAGGCCAGCTGCAGCAGCAGCGCCTCCTCGGTCGTCGCCTCGATCTCCCGGACCTCCTGGACGAAACCGAGCGCGATGTCGTGGTCGCTGCGCCCGGTGACGTGCGGCATCACCGGCGCCTTGGTCGTGCCCGTGCGTCCTTCGGGCTCGAAGGCGAGCGTGAGGGTGTGCGGGAACCGCTGGCGGAGCCGCTCCATCGCCATCTGCGGTCGCTGCGGGTCGGTCAGGGTGACCGCGAGCCAGTCGCCCTCCAGAGCGGCGTGCCGGCCGTCGCGCAGCAGGTCGTCGAGGCGTCCGCGGAGCCCGGCGAGCCGCCGCGGGGCGGGGGAGCGGACGAAATCGGCCCGCTCGACGCCGTCGCGGCCGAGCTCGACGAGCCACGAGCCCTTGGCCTGCTCGGCCTCGGAGAAGGAGTAGGCCAGCGGGGAGCCGCTGTAGCGGATCGAGTCGGTGAGCGTCGCGGCTCCGTGGAGGTGGCCGAGGGCGACGTAGCTCGGGCTGGTGAACAGCGAGGTCGGGGCGATCTGCAGCCCACCGACGGAGATGTCCCGCTCGCTGTCGCACCCCATCGTCGCGGCGGCCTCCGGTGAGCCGGCGACGAACGCGTGCGCCATCACCACCGATCGCCCGCCCCGCCGGTCGACGTCGTCGCGCACCCGTCGCATCGCGGCGCCGAGCGCCGCCTCGTGGCTGCGGGCAGGCAGCTGCCAGGCCTGGCGCACCGCGTCGGGCTCGAGGTACGGGATGCCGTGCACGGCGACCTCTCCGAACCGGTCCTCGACCAGCACCGGGGTCCCGACGTCCTGCCAGCGCGTGCGCAGGTGCACCCCGGCGGCGTCGGCCAACCGGGAGTTCGAGCCGAGCCTGATCGCCGAGTCGTGGTTGCCGCTGGTCACCACGGTGCGGACTCCCAGCCCGGCCAGCCGGGCCAGGGCGTCCCCGGCGAGCTCGATCGCGTCGACCGGGGGCAGCGCGCGGTCGTAGACGTCGCCCGCGACGAGCACCAGGTCCACCGACTCGGTGGTCACGGTGTCGATCAGGTGGTCGACGAACGCAGCCTGCGCCTCGAGCATGCCGACCCCGTGGAAGGAGCGGCCGAGGTGCCAGTCGGAGGTGTGGAGGATGCGCACACAGTGACCGTAGGAAACCCCTCCGACAGTTTGCGGTTCACACGCCGATGCGGGCCTCTCCGGCGTACACGACGAACCGCTTGGCGGAGAGGAACCCCACCAGGCCGAGACCGGCCTCCTCGGCCAACCGGACCGCCAGCGACGACGGCGCGCCGATGGCCGCAAGCACCCCGACCCCGGCGGCGACCGCCTTCTGCACGATCTCGAAGCCGATCCGGCCGCTGACGCACAGCACCGGCAGACCGGGGGAGGAGCCCTCCAGGAGGCGCGCGCCGACGACCTTGTCGACGGCGTTGTGCCGGCCGATGTCCTCGCGCAGCACCCGCAGCTGGCCCATGGCTGTGAACAGGCCCGCCGCGTGCAGCCCGCCGGTGGCGTCGAAGACGCGCTGGGCCTCGCGGAGCCGTCCAGGCAGCTGGTGGAGGACAGCCGGCTCGATCACGTCGCTGCCCATCACGCCCCGGAGCTCGGTCAGCGACAGCACCTCGCCGATGCTGTCGGTGCCACACACCCCGCAGGCCGAGGCGGCCGCAGTGACGGTGTCGTGCACGGTCGAGGGCAGCCGCGGTGGCGGCCGGTCCAGCGTCACCGTGACGACGTTGAACTCCTGCTCGCGGGTCAGCGTGGTGTCGGTGCAGTACGCAACGGAGCCGAGGTCGGCGGGGGAGAGGAGCCCCTCGGCGAAGAGCATGCCGGCGGCGAGCTCGAAGTCGTGGCCGGGTGTGCGCATCGTGACGCCCACACGGTCGGCCGGGTGCCCAGGCCAGGCGAGCCGCACCTCGAGCGGCTCCTCGGTGGCCAGCCGGTCCTCACGCCGTCGGGTCGCCCCGTCGACGTGCTCCGCGACGTGCTCCGCGACGCGCACGCGCACCGACGGTCCGGGTCGTCGGCGGAGCTCCATCCTCCGAGCCTAGTTTGTCCTCATGCACCACGACCTCGTGCTCACCGGCCCCGTCGTCACGCTGCGTCCGTTGCGCGACACCGACGCCGCGGACCTGGCGACGGTGACGACCGACTCGCCAGACGTCGCAGGGGACCTGCGTTGGCACACCTCACCGCTGCCGGTGGACGAGCCGACGGCGCGGGCCAACATCGAGGCGCTGGTCGGCAACCCCACGGTCACCGCGTTCGCGGTCGTCGGCAGCAGCGAGGGCGAGCTGCGGGGGATCACCACGTTCTACGACCACGCGCCGTCGGTGCCGAGGGTGGAGGTCGGTCACACCCAGTACGGGCGGCGGTTCTGGGGCGGGCGGACCAACCCGGCCGCGAAGCTTCTCCTGCTCACGCACGCGTTCGAGGTCTGGGAGTGCGTCCGGGTGGCGCTGCGCTGCGACGCGGCCAACGAGCGGTCGGCGGGCGCGATCCTGCGGCTGGGTGCGCAGCCCGAGGGGGTGCTGCGGCACCACCGTCGGCGGCACGACGGCAGCGTGGGGGACACCGCCTATTTCTCGGTGACGGACGCCGAGTGGTTCGCGGTGCGGGCCGGACTCCGTGCCAGAGTTGGTGCATGACTGACGAGAACCACAGGCATGTCGAGCTGACCCGGCTGCGCAAGGCCCGCTTCCTGGCACGCAACGACCGCGGGGGAGAGCTCGAGTTCGGCGAGGGCGACGACGCGGCCTTCAGCCCGGTCGAGCTGCTGCTCGCCGGGATCGCGGGCTGCACGGCGATCGACGTCGACTACATCACCGCCAAGCGCGCCGAGGCGGACTCGTTCGTGGTCCAGGTCGACGCGGACAAGATCCGCGACGAGCAGGGGAACCGGCTGACCGACATCGTCGTACGTTTCGCCGTCGAGTTCCCGGAGTCCGAGGGTGGTACGGCGGCTCAGGAGGTGCTGCCGAGCGCCGTGCAGCGCTCGCACGACCGGCTCTGCACGGTGAGCCGCACGGTCGAGGTCGGCACACTCGTCACCGTGCAGATCGACGGCAGGTAAGGGGACCAAGGTCCGCCCCGACACGCGGGGACGGACGCGGCCGTCCCTGTAGGTTTCTGGCGAACGGCGGTGCGTGCCGTCCAGAGCGTGTCCGACAGGAGTGCCCGATGACCGACAGCGGCTCGAAGCCTGAGCCTCCGGAGACCCCTGCTGCGGAGCGCTCGCTGCCCACCCAGCCGTCGGCGTCACCGTCGGAGAGCCGTCCCGGGGCCGCGCCGGCGAAGGACCCGTTGCGCGGCTCGAGGGCCAGTGGCATCTGGGTCGCGGTGGTCGCGCTCGTCGTCCTGCTGATCCTGCTGTCGATCTTCATCCTGCAGAACACCCAGCCGGTGGAGGTCACGTACTTCGGTGCCGAGGCGGAGGCGCCGTTGGCCGCTGCCCTGCTGATCGCGGTGGCCGCGGGACTGCTCATCGCGGTCGTCGCCGGGTCGCTGCGGATCCTCCAGCTGCGGCGCCGGGTGCGCCACGAGCAGAAGCGATGAGCATGCCGCGCCTGCCCGGCGGCGCCTACGCCAAGAGGGTCGTCCTGGAGGTGCTGGGCTGGACGCTCGTCGTCGGCGGCATCGCGGCGCTGATCCTTCCCGGCCCGGGGCTGCTCATGCTGTTCGGCGGGCTGGCGATCCTGTCCCAGCAGTACGAGTGGGCCGAGCGCCGGATGCGTCCGGTGGAGGTACGAGCCAAGCGGGCCGCCGCCGAGAGCGTGCAGACGTGGCCACGGATCATCCTGTCGGTGCTGGGCTCGGCGTGGATCCTGTTCACGGGCATCGTCTGGTTGGTCCGGCCGCGGGTGCCCGAGTGGTGGCCGTTCGAGAACCGTTGGTGGGCGTGGCTCGTCCGCGGCAAGGTCCCGGACTGGTGGCCGTTCGCCGACAGCTGGTGGTTCATCGGCGACTGGCCGGTCGCCGTGACGCTGGTGGCCTCGGCGGTCATCGCGTTCGCCCTGATCGTCTACAGCTACCGCACGTACCGGGGGGAGGACCCCGACGAGGTGGCCGAGCAGGCGCAACAGCACTGAGGGCTGCGTCATCTACGGTAATTGACATAATGTGCGTTATCGGCGGTTGATCCAGCCAGATCGAGAACAGAGCGGAAGCCCGTCCGACAGCCGGGTGACCTCGCCCAGCCTCACTGGTGCCGCTCCTGGACGGCCAGCAGCTCGGCGGCGATCTTCTGGGTCCAGGCGTCGATGGCTGCCTCGTCCTCCTGGGAGAGCACGTCACGGCGGGATCCCGCAAAGACCTGTTCGCCGCGAGGTTCGACCAGCTTCACGAGCTGGTGGAACTCGTGCGGCGTGGTGTGTCCCGCGACCCTGCGCGCGGTGCCCCCCGGACCACTGCTGAAAATCCATACGGCCCGGCCCGCGAGGTCCTTACGGTTGTGTCGGGCGAAGCGGACTGCCGCGTCGAGCCAGTGCGACATCTGTGCGCTCCCGCCGAGGACCACGGCCCCATAGGGGCTGATGCTCTTCACGTTGGTGATGGGCTCTGCCCGGGCCTGCACGCCGTTCGCGCGCAGGCCGCTCGCGATGCGCTCGGCGATGATGGTGGTCGGACCGCGGCGGGTGGCGTAAGCAACAAGGACATACATGGCTCCCCCCTTCTCGCCCCATGGTGCCGTGAAACAGGTGGGGGCGCAGCCCCCTGGGCTCAGGAGCGCGTTCCCCCGCTGTGCACGTGCACGTGGAGGTGCTTGGAGTCCTGGTAGCGCCCGAGGTTGGTCAGCACAGCTGCCGCGCCTTCGCTGTGCTCGATCCGGCGCGCCAGGTCCTGCACCACGACGAGCAGCCGGCGCACCAGGTCGGCGTCGTCCTCGCCGACCGTGGTGAACGACGCCACGTGACGCTTCGGCACGACGACGATGTGCGTCTGCCAGAACGGCTTCGTGTGGTGGAACGCCAGGACGTGGTCGTCCTCGTACTCGACGCTGAGCTCGCGGGAGCTCGGGATCGCGACGTCGCAGTAGAAGTCGTCGCCGGAGTAGCTCTCGCCGACGGGTCGTGCGGTCATCGGGCCACCCTAGGACCAGGCGTACGGCGTGCCCCAGCACACATGACCGGGACGGAATGTTGAAACATCAACTGTTGTTGTGTCCGTCATGAGCGCACACCTCGAACTCTCCCCCGATGCCCAGGACCTCCTCTTCCGCGACGCGCGCACCGCCAACGCGTTCTCCGACGAGCCGGTGACCGACGAGCAGGTCGCTGCCATCTACGACCTCGTGAAGTACGCGCCCACCGCGATGAACAACCAGCCCCTGCGCGTGGTGCTCGTGCGCGACGGCGGTCCTCGCGAACGGCTGCTGAAGCACATGGCCGACGGCAACCGGGACAAGACCGCCGACGCGCCGCTCGTCGCGGTCCTCGCCGCCGACGTCGACTTCCACGAGCAGCTGCACCGCACGTTCCCGCACTTCCCGGGGGCCCGCGACCTCTTCGCCGGGGACGCGGCCGCACGCGAGCAGGTGGCGCGGTTCAACGCCACCCTCCAGGCGGGCTACTTCCTGCTCGGCGTGCGGGCCGCCGGCCTCGCTGCTGGGCCGATGAGCGGTTTCGACGCCGCCAGCCTGGACGAGGACTTCTTCGCAGGCACGAGCCTCAAGTCGCTCGTCGTCGTCAACATCGGCAAGCCCGCCGAGAACGCATGGATGGACCGTCTCCCGCGGCTCCCGTTGGACGAGGTCGTCCTCCAGGCGTGAGCCCAGGCGAACGACCCGCGGGCTAGTTGGCGAGCTCCTCCTGGAACTCGCGCTGGCACTCGGCCTGCGCCGTCTCGTCCTGGCCGGCGTCCTGGAGGCAGTCCTGCAGGTTCTGCCCGGTGTCGCTGTTCAGCAGGCTCGCGCCGAGGGCGATGAGCCCGACCGAGATCACGAGACCCAGGGCGCCGGTGATGATGCCGATGATCGCCATGGCGCGACCGCCGGCTCGGCCCTGCTTGGCGCGGGACGACGCGATGAAGCCCAGGATGATCGCGATCAGGCCGAGGAGGATCCCTCCGACGACGGTCCAGCAGGTCAGCAGGGCGAGCACGCCCAGCACCAGGGCGGTGATCGCCATCCCGGAGCCGCCGGTGTTCTGCTGCGGCTGATGTCCGTACGGCGGCGGTGCTTGGTAGGTCATGGTGGTCCTTGAGCGTCGGTTCCCGTCACGGGCTGCGCGAATGTCATGCCCCGCGCGGCGCGACGTGACACCTGATCGTCCGATGAAGCCGGTCAACCCGCCCAGGTCAGCCGCCGACGTACGCCGCCAGGTGCTCGCCGGTCAGCGTGGACCGCGACGCCACGAGATCAGCAGGCGTGCCCTCGTAGACGACTCGCCCGCCGTCGTGACCTGCGCCCGGTCCGAGGTCGATGATCCAGTCGGAGTGCGCCATCACGGCCTGGTGGTGCTCGATGACGATCACCGACTTGCCGGAGTCGACGAGCCGGTCCAGGAGCGCGAGGAGCTGCTCGACGTCGGCGAGGTGCAGCCCGGTGGTGGGCTCGTCCAGGACGTACACGTCGCCCTTGTCGCCCATGTGCGTGGCGAGCTTGAGCCGCTGACGCTCGCCACCCGAGAGGGTCGTCAGCGCCTGGCCAAGGGTCAGGTAGCCGAGCCCGACGTCGGCGAGCCGGTCGACGATCCGGTGCGCCGCAGGTGTCTTGGCCTCGCCGTCACCGAAGAACGCCTCGGCCTCGGTCACCGACATCGCCAGCACCTCGCTGATGTCCTTGCCGCCGAACCGGTACTCGAGGACGGAGGCGTCGAACCGCTTCCCCTCGCAGACCTCGCACGTGGTCGCGACGCCGGCCATCATCGCCAGGTCGGTGAAGATGACCCCCGCCCCGTTGCAGTTCGGACAGGCGCCCTCGGAGTTCGCGCTGAAGAGAGCCGGCTTGACGCCGTTGGCCTTGGCGAACGCCTTGCGGATCGGGTCCAGCAGCCCTGTGTACGTCGCCGGGTTGCTGCGCCGGGACCCCCGGATCGCCGCCTGGTCGACCGACACCACCCCGTCGCGGCCGGCCATGCTGCCGTGGATCAGCGAGCTCTTGCCGCTGCCGGCGACCCCGGTGACGGCGACCAGCACCCCGAGCGGGATGTCGACGTCCACGTCCTGCAGGTTGTTGGTCGTCGCTCCCCGGATCTCCAGGACGCCCGAGGGTGACCGCACCGAGGACTTCAAGGATGCGCGGTCGTCGAGGTGGCGCCCGGTGAGCGTGCTGCTGGTGCGCAGCTTCTCGAAGGTGCCCTCGAAGACGACCTCCCCGCCCTCGGTGCCTGCCTTGGGGCCCAGGTCGACGACGTGGTCGGCGATCGCGATGACCTCCGGCTTGTGCTCGACGACGAGGACCGTGTTGCCCTTGTCGCGCAGCCGCAGCAGCAGGTCGTTAATCCGCTGGATGTCGTGCGGGTGCAGCCCGGTCGTCGGCTCGTCGAACACATAGGTCACGTCGGTGAGCGAGGAGCCGAGGTGGCGGATCATCTTGACCCGCTGCGCCTCGCCGCCCGACAGCGTGCCCGACGGGCGGTCGAGGCCGAGGTAGCCCAGCCCGATCTCCACGAACGATTCGAGCGTGTGCTGGAGCGCCGTCAGCAGCGGCGCGACGGACGGTTCGTCCAGACCCCGCAGCCACTCGGCCAGGTCGCTGATCTGCATCGCGCAGGCGTCGGCGATGCTGACCCCGTTGATCTTCGACGATCGAGCGGCCTCGCTGAGCCGGGTGCCGTCGCAGTCGGGGCAGGCCGTGAACGTCACCGCCCGCTCCACGAAAGCGCGGACGTGCGGCTGCAGCGCGTCGACGTCCTTGGACAGAAACGACTTCTGCATCCTCGGGATGAGGCCCTCGTAGGTCAGGTTGATGCCGTCGACCTTGATCTTCGTCGGCTCCTTGTGGAGCAGGTCGTGGAGCTCGGTCTGGGTGAACTTGCGGATCGGCTTGTCCGGGTCGAGGAAGCCGCAGCCGCCGAAGATGCGGCCGTACCAGCCGTCGACGCTGTAGCCGGGGATCGTGAGCGCCCCCTCGTTGAGGGACTTGCGGTCGTCGTACAGCTGCGTGAGGTCGATGTCGGTGACCGCGCCCCGGCCCTCGCAGCGCGGACACATGCCGCCGGTGCGGGTGAAGGTCGCCTTGACGGTCTTGCGGTTGCCGCGTTCGATCGTGATCCCGCCGCTCGCCCGCACCGAGGCGACGTTGAAGGAGAACGCGCCGGGCGAGCCGATGTGCGGCTGCCCGAGTCGGCTGAAGAGGATGCGCAGCATCGCGTTGGCGTCGGTGGCGGTGCCGACCGTGGAGCGGGCGTCGGCACTCATCCGCTGCTGATCGACGAGGATCGCGGGAGTCAGGCCGTCGAGCACGTCGACCTCGGGCCGCGCCGGCGTCGGCATGAAGCCCTGCACGAACGCGCTGTACGTCTCGTTGATCAGCCGCTGCGACTCCGCGGCGATCGTGCCGAACACCAGCGAGCTCTTGCCCGAGCCGGAGACACCGGTGAACACCGTCAGCCGGCGCTTCGGGATCTCGACGCTGATGTCCTTGAGGTTGTTCTGGCGCGCGCCCTGCACGCGGATCAGATCGTGGCGGTCAGCGACTTCCAGCGCTGGCGACTGCCAGTCCGTCCTCGTGGCCATGCCCATCGGATTCTCCATGTGTACGGGGGAGCCGCCTTCGCGGCCCCCGCCAACGTGCTCTCG
>CADCUK010000177.1 GCA_902805865.1 uncultured Nocardioidaceae bacterium
TCGTTCGGTTGAGTCTCATCGATCCTTCTCCTTCTTCGGTCCGCTCGGGCGGCCGTCTGGGTGGTTGCTCGGACTCGTCAGTGCTTGAGGATCTTGCTGAGGAAGTCCTGCGCACGTGTGGACTGCGGGTCGGTGAAGAACTTCTCCGGGGTGTTCTCCTCGACGATCTGTCCCTCGGACATGAACACGACCCTGTTCGCGGCGGTGCGCGCGAAGCCCATCTCGTGGGTGACGACGATCATCGTCATGCCGCCCTGCGCGAGGTCGACCATCACGTCGAGGACCTCCTTGATCATCTCCGGGTCGAGCGCGGAGGTCGGCTCGTCGAAGAGCATCACCTTCGGCTCCATGGCCAGCGCCCGGGCGATTGCCACCCGTTGCTGCTGGCCGCCGGAGAGCTGAGCGGGGTACTTCGCCGCCTGGTGGCCCACGCCGACCCGGTCCAGCAGCTGCTGGGCCTTCGCCTCCGCGTCGGCCTTCTTCAAGCCACGGACCTTGATCGGCCCGAGCGTGACGTTCTCCAGGATCGTCTTGTGCGCGAAGAGGTTGAAGGCCTGGAACACCATGCCGACCTCGGCGCGCAGCCCGGCGAGCGCCTTGCCCTCCTGGGGCAGCGGCTGGCCGTCGAGGGAGATCGAGCCCTTGTCGATGGTCTCGAGCCGGTTGATCGCCCGGCACAGCGTCGACTTGCCGGAGCCCGACGGCCCGATCACGACGACGACCTCACCCCGGTGGACCGTGAGGTTGATGTCGCGGAGCACGTGCAGCTCGCCGAACCACTTGTCGACGCTGTCGAGTACGACGAGGGAGTCACGCGTGTCCTGGGCCACATTCAGGACCGTAGTCCCAAGTCGGGCCGGACCACCATCCGACAGGGCCGGGGAGTTACCGCTTCGTTGCAGTAGCCTCCGCGCCATGGACATCACCGGAGCAAGTGCAATCGTCACCGGCGGCGCCTCGGGCATCGGGGCCGCGGCTGCCCGTGCACTGGCCGCGAAAGGCGCGAAGGTCGTCGTCGCGGACCTGAACGAGGCGAAGGGCCAGGCGATCGCCGAGGAGCTGGGCGGCGCGTTCGTGAAGGTCGACGTCACCAGCACCGACGACATCGTCGCTGCGGTCGACAAGGCCCAGGAGCTCGGCCCGCTGAGGGTCCTGGTCAACAGCGCCGGCATCGGCTGGGCGCAGCGGACGATCGGCAAGGACGGCAGCTACGACTCGGCCGCGGACCTGGACGCCTACAAGAAGGTCATCGCGATCAACCTGATCGGCACCTTCGACTGCATCCGGATCGCTGCGACGGCGATGAGCCGGACCGAGCCGCTCGACGAGTCGGGGGAGCGCGGGGCGATCGTCAACATGGCTTCCGTCGCGGCGTTCGACGGCCAGATCGGCCAGGCGGCGTACTCGAGCTCGAAGGGTGGCGTGGTCGGCATGACGCTGCCGGTCGCCCGGGACCTGTCGGCCGTCGGCGTACGGGTCAACACGATCGCGCCGGGGCTGATCGACACCCCGATCTACGGCGAGGGTGAGGCGAGCGAGGCCTTCAAGGCCAGCCTCGAGCGCGGGGTGCTGTTCCCGAAGCGGCTCGGCGCCCCCGAGGAGCTGGCCTCGATGGTCGTGGAGGCCGCGACGAACAGCTACCTCAACGGGGAGACGATCCGCGTCGACGGCGGCATCCGCATGCAGCCCAAGTAGCCGGTCCCCGACCGCGCTCGACGTGACCTACGCCCCCTCCTCGGGAGGGTTTGACGGGGGCCTTCTCGGGCACGTCATACATACCCAGACCTAAGGAGTACAGGTGGTTGCACGCAAGATCGTCGGAGGACTCGCAGGTGCCGCGGTCGGCGCCGTGAAGCACCCGGTCGGCACGGCCGGCGAAGCCATCAAGACGGCCAAGGGTGTGGTCTCCGCGGGGACCGCGGTCGGCACCGCCGTCGCCGGCTCGGTTGTCGGCAAGGTGCGCGGTGGCGGTGCCACCAAGGACCCGGCCGGCGCGGCCAAGGAGACCGTCGACAAGGCTGCTGACGCCGCCAAGGTGACTACCGACAAGGCCGCCGACGCCGCGAAGGTGACCACCGACAAGGCTGCCGACGCAGCGAAGGCGCCCATCGACAAGGCCGCGGGCGCCGCGAAGGCGACCACCGACAAGGCTGCCGACGCGACCAAGGCGACCACCGACAAGGCAGCGGATGCTGCGAAGGCCACCACGGACAAGGCCGCCGGCGCCGCCGCCACCGCGAAGCAGGCGGCGGAGAAGGCCGCCAAGAAGGCCCCGGCCAAGAAGTCGGCGGCGAAGAAGTCTCCGGCCAAGAAGGCCGCCAAGCGTGAGCCGCAGGTCGTCCTGGCCCAGCCGGCGCCGCCGCTCGAGCCGCCGATCGATGTCGTCGGACAGGCGCTGGCTGCCGAGGCAGAGGGCGACCACATCGGCGAGGGCCGCACGACCGAGCCGCGTGGCGCCTCCCGCGACGAGGAGCACGGCGACGCCGCCCTCCAGCGGGCCGAGGCAGCCGAGATCATGGAGGAGATCGCCGAGGCGAGCAACCTCGGCCAGATCGACATCGAGACCCCGGTCGGCACCACGGGCGCCGACGTCGGCAACAACCCGGACACCGCCGAGGCCGACCTGCAGCAGCCCGGCACCGAGCCGTTGCTCGACCCCTCGCTGACGAAGGCGGTCAAGTCCGAGCAGGACACTCTCCACCAGGCGGCGGACCCCGGCAAGGGCTGAAGACCATCCCGTCCAGAACCCGCAGCAGAGCACGAGCCCGGTCGTTGGACACGACCGGGCTCGGCGCTTGTCGGGGCTACTCCGCGGCGCGGACCGGACCTCCGGCCGGACCCCCGAGCTCGACCGCCATCCTGCGCAGCCCGTCCCGGATGCGGGTCTTGGCCGTCGACAGCGGGATCGCCAGCCGTTCGGCCACCTGGGGGTAGGTGAGCCCCTCGTAGAACGCCAGCGCGATCGTCTTGCGCTGCAGAGGCGTCAGGGTCATGAGCGCCTTGGAGACCATCTCGCTCGCCGACTCCGTGGCTGCGCGGGCGAGGACCTCCTCCGCGACCTGGTCGAACGGGTGCTGGTGGCCGAGGGCGGCTGATCGGGTGGTGCGGTCCCGCTGTGACTGCTCACGGCGTACGGCGTCGACCGCCCGACGGTGGGCCAGGGTGAGGATCCAGGTCCGTGCGGTGCCCAGCGAGGCGTCGAACGTCGGTGCCTGCTGCCAGACGGCCAGGAACACCTCCTGCGTGACCTCCTCGGCCAGGGCCGGGCTCCGGACGACGCGGGTGGCGATGCCGTGGACCGCTGGGGCAAGACTCTCGTAGAGGGCGCCGAACGCGTCCCGGTCGCCGAGGGCGACTCGCTCGAGGAGCACGCGGTCGGTGCGCCGGGGGCCGGTGAGCGACGGCACCGACTGCCCCACCGGTGCAGTCGGCGCCGCCGCGACGTGCGTCAGGTGCTCGCGGTCCTGCTCTGCTACGGACATGGCGCCTCGGTCCTCTCGACACCCCCACAGTGAACGTTTGCCTAGGGTCTGTCAAGGGTGTGAACAGGGTTTGTGCGGTGTCGTTCCGGGTGTCTAGCCATGCGACCGGACGCCGTACCCTTGAGCGGTCATGACTGCGCCCGCCGAAACCACCCGCCGCACCTACGAGGTCCGCACCTACGGGTGCCAGATGAACGTCCACGACTCCGAGCGGCTGACCGGGCTCCTGGAGGGCGCGGGGTACGTCGCCGCACCGGCCGGCGACCAGGCCGACGTCGTGGTGTTCAACACCTGCGCGGTCCGCGAGAACGCCGACAACCGGCTCTACGGCAACCTCGGCCACCTGGCACCGGTGAAGGCGAAGAGGCCGGGGATGCAGATCGCGGTGGGCGGTTGCTTGGCCCAGAAGGACCGCGGGGAGATCACCCGACGGGCGCCCTGGGTCGACGTCGTCTTCGGCACCCACAACATCGGCTCGCTGCCGGTGCTGCTCGAGCGTGCACGCGTCCAGGAAGAGGCGCAGGTCGAGATCCTCGAGTCGCTCGACGTGTTCCCGTCGACTCTGCCGACCAAGCGCGAGTCGGCGTACGCCGCCTGGGTCTCGGTCTCGGTGGGGTGCAACAACACCTGCACGTTCTGCATCGTCCCGGCGCTGCGCGGCAAGGAGAAGGACCGCCGCCCCGGCGACGTCCTCGCCGAGGTGCGGGCGCTGGTCGACGAGGGCGTGAGCGAGGTGACGCTGCTCGGCCAGAACGTCAACGCCTACGGAGTCGAGTTCGGCGACCGCCAGGCATTCAGCAAGCTGCTCCGGACGTGCGGGGACATCGATGGCCTCG
>CADCUK010000178.1 GCA_902805865.1 uncultured Nocardioidaceae bacterium
GAGGACGTGCTCGTCACCGGCACCGACGTGGCACCGGGCAACCCCGCGGTGGTCCACCACGTCATCCTGTTCCAGCTCCCGCCGGAGCAGCTCACCGCGGCCCAGGAGCTCGACGACTCGACCGACGGTCAGGGTTGGACCTGCTTCGGCGGCACGGGGCTCGAGTACGGCCCTCAGCTCGACAGCGCCCCGTGGCTGGGGGCCTGGGCTCCGGGTGGCGGCGAGTCGGTCCTGCGTGACGGGTACGGCGTCCCGCTGGCCGCCGGGTCGAAGATCGTCATGCAGGTGCACTACAACCTGCTCGCGGGCACCGAGCCCGACGTGTCCGCGACCCGCCTGCGGGTGACCGACGGCTCCGAGCAGCTCCGGCCTGTCTCCACCATGCTGCTGCCTGCTCCGGTGGAGCTGCCCTGCCGGCTGGAGCACAGCGAGGGGCCGCTGTGCGAGCGCGACGCCGCGCTGGCCGACGTCAAGAAGCGCTTCGGCGACGACGTCGGCTCGACCGCCGACATGCTGCACCTGCTGTGCCCCTTCTCCGGCGAACCCGGCCCCGAGCAGACGTGCACCCGTCCGGTCACCCAGGCGGGGACGATCATCGGCGCCGCCGGGCACATGCACCTGCTGGGTCAGTCGATCCGGATCGAGGTGAACCCCGGCACTCCGCAGGCTCGCACGGTCCTCGACATCTCCGAGTGGAACTTCGACGACCAGGGCGCTCAACCGGTCGACCGGGTCCGGGTGGAGCAGGGCGACGAGGTCAGGGTGACCTGCCGGCACTCCCAGGAGCCGAGGGACCTGCTGCCGTCGTTCGAGGGCCAGCCGGACCGCTGGGTCCTCTGGGGCGAGGGCACCACCGACGAGATGTGCCTCGGGATCCTCCAGGTCGCGCGCTAGCTACCCCTTGTTGAGGATCGACTCACCGGGGCCCGCCGCGAGCCGGTGCGGCAGCTGCGACCGGCACTCCTGCTCGTCACAGGCTCGGATGACCTGCAGCTGCCGCCGCATGAGCTCCAGGACGCGGGCGTGCTGCTCGGAGCGGACGAGGTTGTCGTACTGCGACGGGTCGACGGCCATGTCGTACAGCTCCTCGTCGCCGTTCGCGAGGTGCACGTAGAGGTACCGGTCGCTGCGGACCCCGATCGCGTAGCGGACGTCGGCCTCGCCGGGGTCCTCGGTGCTCAACGGCTCACCGGACTCGTCGGTCTCGCGGACCGTGCGCCGTGGACCGGTCTCGGTGAGCACGGCCCGCTTCCAACCCGTGTCGCCGTCCCGTGCGACCGGCAGCATGGACTTGCCGTCCACGGGAGCCCCTGGGGTGACACCGGTGAAGTCCGCGATCGTCGGCGCGAAGTCGATCGACAGGAACGGGTCGTAGCGGATCTCGCCGGCCGGGATGCCCGGCCCCCGCACCAGCAGCGGCGTGTGGATCGACGGCTCGTGGGGGAGCGTCTTGCCGGTGCGGATGCCCTGCTCGCCGAGGAAGAAGCCGTTGTCGGAGGTGAAGAGGACCATGGTGTCCTCGAGCTCGCCGGTGCCCTCGAGGGCCGCGATCGTGTCCGCCACGGCCTGGTCCACGATGCTGAGGGCCTCGGCTCGCTGGCGGGTCACCTCGAGCAGGGCCGCCTTCTCCCCGTCGTTCATCGGCGTGAGGTCCGCGAGGTAGTCCGGCCGGTCCCGAGGTGCTGCGGGGTGGTCGAACCAGCTCGCGCCGGGCGCCTCGGTGATGACGTCGTCGAAGATGCCTCGGGAGGCCGACGGGACCATCGGCGTCTTGAACTCCTGCAGGCTGCCGGCGTCGGTCAGGACCGGCTGCGGGTCGTCGGGGTCCGTCGGTGAGCCGTGGTGCGGTGCGGCGTAGGAGACGTTGAAGAAGAACGGTTGCGGCGACGCCGCGCGCTCGGTCACGACCTTCTCGGAGAGCGCGCCGTAGACCTTGGTCTGGTAGCGGCCCTGGTTGCCGATGAAGCCGCGCCCGTTGTCGCTGAGCGTGGTGTCCATGTAGCGGTAGGTGCCGCCGTTCGCCGGGTGGTCCGGCGCGAGGCCGCCGTCGATCGACGCGCGCCAGTCGCTCCAGCCCGGCGGGACGTAGAGGGTCGAGGTGCCGCTCGTCTGCCCGTACGGCGGCTGCGGGCCGTACCCGTTGAGGTACTTGCCGATGTAGGTGGTGTGGTAGCCCGCGCCCTGCAGCCACGTGGCCAACGTCGACCGGTCGTCGAAGGACCCGAACCCCCACGGGGCACGGTGCGACCACACCTTGTGGTTGTGGGCGTACTGACCGGTGAGCACCGACGCGCGGGCGGGGCAGCACAGCGGGTACGGCGCGAGCGAGTTCACGAACTGCACCCCTTGCCCGCCGATCATCGCCCGGGTGAGCGGCATGTACTCCAGGTCGTCGTCGCGCATGTCGTCGAGCATGATGAGCACGACGTTCGGCCGGGTCTGCCGCTGCACCACTCTGCTGGAGGCGACGTGGACCGGCTGCTGGTCGACCTGGACCTCCACCACCGCACGGAGCTTGGGCGCCCCGTCGAAGCAGCGACGCGGCCCGGTCACCTGCGTGACCGTGCTCGTCGACACGGAGTGCGCGTCCCGCTCGTCGCACGGCCAGTCGGCGCCGCTGGTCGTGGTGAAGCTGCTGCTGCTCGCGAGACCCCGGTGGAGCACCGCCACCAGCTCCGGGCGTGGCCCGCCCTTGACGTCGAAGCGGACCGTGACCGTCCCCGACCACGCGGCGCCCCAGTGGTCGACGGTCACACCGATCCGGTCGCCCGTGTTGTCCACGGTGATGTCGCGGACGTGGTGGGCGGGCTCGTCGACGTTATTGCCCTGCACGACGATCGCGTCATCGGTGGTGGACAGGTACGCCGTGGGGGCGGCCAGCACGCCGGTCACCAGGCCGATCAGAAGCAGTGGCCCGAGCCCGGTGCGCGCGCGCCGGATGATGCGTCCGAGAGAGATCACCGAGCGACCCTAAGCATGCAACCCCGTGGGACCTATGGGTTTCGCCATTTTTCGTGGAACCGGTCAGCCGCAGGTGGAGGTCCGGGCCACCAGCTCGGGGGTGAAGACGACACGCTGGTGCCGGTGGTCGTCCCCGTTGCCCGCCTCGTCGATCAGCAGCTCCGCCGCCGTACGCCCGAGGAGCCGGCGGGGCTGGCGGACGGAGGTGAGGGGGACCGCCGCGGCGGCGGCGAAGTCGATGTCGTCGTAGCCGACGATCGCGAGCTCGTCGGGGACGCGCATGCCCAGGCTGACCGCACGCTGCAGGAGCCCGAGCGCCAGGAGGTCGTTGGCGCAGAAGGCCGCGGTGGGCCGGGACCGCTTCGGCAGCCCGGCGAGCCGTTCGCCGGCAGCCAGTCCCTCGGCCACGGTCAGGGCGTTCGTCGCGATGACCACCAGGTCGTCGGGCGACCGGTCCCGCTCGACGAGCGCTGCGCGTGCGCCGGCCCGCCGCTCGCGGACCTGCCCGAGCTGCTCGGGGCCGCCGATGAAGGCGATCCGCCGGTGCCCGAGGTCCAGCAGGTGCTCGATGGCGAGGCGACCACCGAGCTCGTCGTCGACCGAGACCGTGCACAGGTCCTCGGTGTCCCGCGTGCGGTCGACCACGACCACCGGGACTCCGTGCCGGACGAGGTCGGCGAGCATCGGCGACTCCGGGTCGACCGGGGTCACGAGGAGCCCCTGGACGCGCTGCTGCTCGAGCCGCTGGAGGTAGGCGAGCTCCCGCTCGGGCCGGTTGTCGCTGTTGCACAGGAAGACCGTCAGGTCGTGGTCCTCCGCCACCTCCTCGATGCCCTGCGCCACGTCGGTGAAGAACGGGTTCGTGGCGTCGAGCATGACGTAGGCGAGCGTCCGGCTCTGGCCGGCGCGGAGCTGGCGGGCGGACTCGTTGCGCACGAAGCCGAGCTCGCGCATCGCGGTCTCGACACGCTCGCGGGTGTCGGCGCTCACCCGGTGAGGACGGTTCAGCACGTTGGAGACGGTGCCGAGAGAGACGTTCGCAGCGGCCGCGACGTCCTTGACGCCCACTGGCCTGGACCGGTTCACCACGCTGACGTCTCCCTCCTGCTCGGCTGCTGGGTTTATCGATTCAATCACACAGATGCTTGACGTTGTGGCGGCCGTCACGTACGTTTCCGTCACTGCTTGAAACCTTTCAATCACCAGGAGGCCCCGTGGCGACGACATCGCAGCCACGTCTGGTCCTGCGCGACGTGCGCAAGAGCTTCGGCCCGGTGGTCGCCCTCCGCTCCGGCACCATCGAGGTCGCCGGCGGCTCCATCCACGCCCTCGTCGGTGAGAACGGCGCAGGCAAGTCGACGCTGGTGAAGATCGTCGCCGGGGTCCACCGACGGGACGCCGGCGAGATGCTCCTCGACGGCGAGGCGGTCGACTTCGGCTCCACGGCGGAGTCCAAGGCGTCCGGCGTCGCGGTCATCTACCAGGAGCCGACGCTCTTCCCCGACCTCTCGGTGACCGAGAACATCTTCATGGGCCGCCAACCCCTCACCAGCGGTCGGCGCATCGACCGCAGCGCGATGTACGCCGAGACGCAGGCACTGTTCGACCGGCTCGGCGTCTCCATCGACCCGCGCCGCCCTGCCCTGGGCCTCTCCATCGCCGACCAGCAGATCATCGAGATCGCCAAGGCCATCTCGCTCGACGCCCGGCTGCTCATCATGGACGAGCCCACCGCTGCGCTGAGCGGGGTCGAGGTCGAGCGGCTCTTCGCCGTCGCCCGCAGCCTCCGCGACGAGGGCCGCGGCCTGGTCTTCATCTCCCACCGCTTCGACGAGGTCTTCGCGCTCTGCGACATGGTCACGGTCATGCGCGACGGGGAGTACGTCGCCACGCGGCCGGTCGCCGACACAGGAGTCGACGAGATCGTCAGCCTCATGGTGGGCCGCGAGGTGAGCGACCTGTTCCCCAAGACCCCCGCGACCGTCGGCGCCCCGGTCCTCGAGGTCGAGGGGCTCAACCGCACCGGTGTCTTCCACGACGTCTCCTTCGAGGTCCGGGCCGGTGAGATCGTCGGCCTCGCGGGGCTCGTCGGCGCCGGACGCAGCGAGATCGCCCGCGCGGTCTTCGGCGTCGACCGCTACGAGTCCGGCTCCGTCCGCCTCGCCGGCAAGGCCGTCCCGCAGCACAACCCCCGCGCGGCGATCCGCGCCGGCATGGCGTTCATCCCCGAGGACCGCCGCAAGCAGGGGCTCGTCACCGAGGCGAGCGTCGCGCGCAACGTGGCCGGGGTCATCCGGCGCGGGCTCACCCGCGGCGGCGTCCTCACCCAGCGCGCCGAGAACCGCGCCGCGGGCCCGTGGGCCGGCAAGCTCGAGGTCAAGACCAACGCCCTCGACGCCAACGCGGTCACGATGAGCGGCGGCAACCAGCAGAAGGTCGTCATCGCCAAGTGGCTGGCCACCGACCCCAAGCTGCTGATCATCGACGAGCCGACCCGCGGCATCGACGTCGGCACCAAGGCCGAGGTGCACCGGCTGCTCTCGGAGCTGGCCGGCCAGGGGCTCGCGATCCTGATGATCTCGTCGGAGCTGCCCGAGGTGCTCGGGATGGCCGACCGGGTCCTCGTCGTCTGCGAGGGCCGGCTGAGTGCCGAGCTCAGCCGTGACGAGGCCACCCCGGAGAACGTCATGCGTGCCGCCACCCACGCAGGGGAGGCTGTCCGATGAGCGACACCTCGACCCGTCCGCCCGAGGCCGAGCACGAGGACCAGGTGTCCACGCTCGTCGAGCCCAGCCGGCTCAGCCCCGGCAGGCGGACGCTCCTCGCCGTCGTCAGGGCGCGGGAGACCTCGATCCTGCTCGTGCTCGTCGCCGTCCTCGCCGCGGCCACGATCAAGACCCCGAGCTTCCTGTTCAGCAGCGACAGCTGGCGCGACCTGCTCCTTGCGCCCTCGCTGCTGGTCCTGCTCGCCGTCGGCCAGGCCGTCGTGATCATCACCCGCAACGTCGACCTCTCGGTGAGCTCGATCCTCGGGCTGACGGCGTACCTGACGGGCCGGCTCTTCGTCGACAACCCTGGCATCCCGATCGTCCTGGTGATCCTCGCCGGCGTGCTCGTCGGCGGGTTGCTGGGAGCGGTCAACGGCGTGCTCGTGGCCTGGGCCCGGGTGCCTGCGCTCGTCATCACGCTCGGCACGCTCTACATCTACCGCGGCATCGTGCTCACCTGGGCCGGCAGCGACCGGATCAACGCCGGCGACATGCCCCGCGACTTCCTCCGTCTCGGCAACCGGTCGATCGCCACGATCCCCATCCTCACGATCGTGGCGCTGGTCGTCCTCGCCGCCGTCGGCTACTACCTCTACGCCCACCGCGGCGGACGCGAGCTCTACGCGATCGGCTCGGACCCCGACGCTGCCGTGCTCTACGGCCTCAAGGTCCGCAGCCGGGTCATCGGCGCCTTCGTCCTCAGCGGCGGCATCGCCGGGCTGGCCGGCGTGCTGTTCGCCGCGCGCTACGGCACGATCAGCTCGAGCGCCGGCACCGGCATCGAGCTGCAGGCGGTCGCCGCCGTGGTGATCGGTGGCGTCGCGATCTTCGGCGGCAGCGGCACGGTCTGGGGAGCCGCCATCGGCGCCTTCCTGCTGGTGACCATCAACCGGGCCCTGCCGATCCTCGGCATCCCCGACTTCTGGCAGCGCGCCGTCGTCGGCGGGCTGATCCTCACCGCGATCGTGCTCGACCGGGTCATGTCGGCCCGCCAGGCCCGCAAGCTTCTCGCCGCGAGGGAGCAGTCATGAGCACCGCGACCACCGACGCACCCACCCGTCGCACCTATCCCGAGTACGCCCAGCCCGCCTGGCGCCGGCTGCTGGTGACCCGGGAGACCGCGGTCATCGCGCTGCTCGTCGCGGTCATCGTCTACTCGCTGGTGCGCGTGCCGAACTTCGACGGCCCGCTCACGCTGACCTACCTGCTGCTGGACACCACCCCGATCCTGCTGATCGCGCTGCCGATGACGCTGGTGATCATCACCGGCGAGATCGACCTCTCGGTGGCGAGCATCGTCGGGCTGAGCAGCGTGCTGCTCGGCGTCCTGGTCGAGGCGGGCTGGTCGGTGCCGATGGCAGCCGCCGCAGCCATCGGGTCCGGCGTCGTGGCCGGCGGGCTCAACGGCTTCCTCGTCGCCTACGTCGGCCTGCCCTCGCTCGCGTTGACGATCGGAACACTCGCGCTCTACCGGGGACTCGCGGTCGGGCTGCTCGGCACCAAGGCGGTCACCGAGTTCCCCGACAGGTGGACCGACCTGGCCACCGCCAAGATCGGGGAGACCGGCATCCCGCAGGTGATGCTGCTCTTCGTCGTGCTCGCGCTGGCCTTTGCCTGGCTGCTGCACTTCACCTCCTTCGGGCGGGGCGTCTACGACATCGGGCTCAACGAGGAGGCCGCCCACTTCACCGGCGTCGCCGTCGAGCGCACCAAGTTCCTCCTCTTCGTGTTCTCCGGCGCCGTCTCGGCCCTCGCCGGCGTCTACTTCACGCTTCGATTCGGCACCGCCCGCGGCGACAACGCCAGCGGGATGGAGCTCGCGGTCATCGCAGCGGTCCTCCTCGGCGGTGTCTCGATCTTCGGCGGTCGCGGCAAGCTCCACGGCGTCATCGCCGGCGTCCTGCTGATCGGGGTGCTCTCCAGCGCCCTGCGGCTCGACGGCGTCACGGTCAACGTCACCAACATCATCATCGGGCTGCTCCTCGTGGCCTCGGTGGTGTCCACCAGCGTCCTGGCCTGGGCCTCCGGCCTCACCTCCAGGCGAACCCCCACGGGCAGCAGCCCCCAGAACGCGCCACTCGGCGTGGAATCACAAGGAAGGTCAACATGAACCACTCGAAGCGGGCGACCGCTCTGGCCTCGCTCGCCCTGAGCAGCACCATGATCCTCAGCGCATGCGGAGGTGACGGCGGCGGCGACGGCGGCGACAGCGGCGGCGGCGACGTCAAGCTCACGATGCTGCCGAAGAACCTCGGCAACCCGTACTTCGACACCAGCACCAAGGGCGCCATGGCGGCCGCCGAGGAGCTGGGTGTCGAGATGGAGGAGGTCGGCCCGCAGGAGGCCACCCCCGACGCGCAGGTGCAGTACATCAACACCGCCGCGCAGCAGGCCACCGACGCCCTGGTGCTGTCGGCCAACGACCCCGAGGCGCTGTGCGACGCGATCGGCGAGGCCCGCGACGCGGGCACGAAGGTCGTGACCTTCGACGCCGACACCAACCCCGAGTGCCGCGACCTGTTCATCAACCAGGCGACCGCCGAGGGCATCGCCAAGGTCCAGGTCGACATCATCGCCGAGCAGATCGGCGACGCCGGCGAGATCGCGATCCTGTCGGCCACCGCCAACGCCACGAACCAGAACGCGTGGATCGAGCTGATGGAGGCCGAGCTCGAGGCGAACCACCCCGACATCGAGCTCGTCGACATCGTCTACGGCGACGACGACGACCAGAAGTCATTCGACCAGACCGCGGCGCTGCTGCAGAACCACCCGAACCTGAAGGGGATCGTCTCCCCGACCACGGTCGGCATCGCGGCCGCGGCGCGCTACCTGTCCGACTCGAACTCCAAGGGCAAGGTCGCGCTGACCGGGCTGGGCACGCCCAACCAGATGCGCGACTACGTCAAGGACGGCACGGTCGAGGAGTTCGCGCTCTGGAACCCCGAGGAGCTCGGCTACCTCGCGACGTTCGCCGCCGATGCCCTTGCCTCCGGCGACATCAGCGGCGAGGCCGGCGACACCTTCGAGGCCGGCGACCTGGGCGAGTACACCGTCGAGGAAGACGGCTCGGTCCTGCTCGGCGAGCCGTTCCGGTTCAACGCCGACAACATCGACGACTTCGACTTCTGAGTCGTCTCCTGGTTGCCGGTTTCCCAGGGTATGCAGGCGAACAGGCACTCCCCATGGGTTGTGAGCCATGGGCAGTGACAGCTTGCCGACATCCCATGGGAAACCGGCAGCCGCCCCCGACCGCAGAGGTGGCCCGATGAGACGTGTTTGCTTCCAGCTGCAGGTGAAGTCGGACCGGATCGAGGAGTACGCGGATCGCCACCGCGCGGTCTGGCCCGAGATGCTCGAGGCGTTGGCGGCCACCGGCTGGCACAACTACTCGCTGTTCCTGCGTGAGGACGGACTCCTCATCGGCTACTTCGAGACACCGTCGCTCGAGGAGGCCCAGGCAGGGATGGCGGCCACCGAGGTGAACGCGCGGTGGCAGGCAGAGATGGCGGAGTTCTTCGAGGAGCTGGGCGAGGCGCGCCCGGACACAGGTTTTGTGCAGCTGCAGGAGGTCTTCCACCTGGAGGACCAGCTGGCAGCTGCCCACGAGAAGCAGTGGAACGAGTGAGTGAGATGACGAGGTTCGAAGACATCGCCGGTGACCTGGCGCACCTGGCGGTCGAGGTCCCGTCCTGGGCCTACGGGAACTCCGGGACCCGGTTCAAGGTGTTCGGGTCGCCGGGCACCCCGCGGACGGTCGAGGAGAAGGTCGCCGACGCGGCCAAGGTGCACGAGTTCACGGGGCTCGCACCGACCGTCGCCCTCCACATCCCCTGGGACATGACCGACGACTTCGGCAAGCTCAGGGCGTACGCCCAGGACCACGGGGTTGTCCTCGGCACGATCAACAGCAACACCTTCCAGGACGACGACTACAAGCTCGGCTCGCTGACGCACGCCGACCCCGCCGTACGGCGCAAGGCGGTGCAGCACAACCTGGACTGCGTCGACGTCATGGACGAGACCGGGTCACGCGACCTGAAGATCTGGCTCGCCGACGGCAGCAACTATCCCGGTCAGGCCGACATGCGCGCCCGTCAGGACTGGCTGGCGGAGGGGCTCGCGGAGATCTACGGACGGCTGGGCGAGCACCAGCGGCTCGTCCTGGAGTACAAGTTCTTCGAGCCGGCGTTCTACCACACCGACGTCCCGGACTGGGGCACGTCGTACGTGCACTGCCTGGCGCTGGGGGAGCGGGCCACGGTCTGCCTCGACACCGGCCACCACGCCCCTGGCACCAACATCGAGTTCATCGTCGCGCAGCTCCTGCGCCTCGGGAAGCTCGGCTCCTTCGACTTCAACAGCCGGTTCTACGCCGACGACGACCTCATCGTGGGGGCGGCCGACCCGTTCCAGCTGTTCCGCATTCTTGTCGAGGTGATAAGAGGAGGCGGCTACGGCCCGGGCAGTGACGTCGCCCTGATGCTCGACCAGTGCCACAACATCGAGAAGAAGATCCCGGGACAGATCCGCTCGGTCCTCAACGTGCAGGAGATGGTCGCTCGCGCGCTGCTGCTCGACGCCGAGGCGCTGGCGCAGGCCAGGCGCGAGGGCGACGTGCTGGCCGCGCACCAAGTCTTCATGGACGCGTTCTACACCGACGTGCGACGTGACCTGGCCGGCTGGCGCGAGGAGCGCGGGCTGCCGGCCGACCCGATGGCCGCCTACCTGGCCAGCGGTTACCAGGAACAGATCGAGGGCGACCGCATCGGCGGCGCCCAGGCAGGATGGAACTGAGCCAGATGACCACCACGCAAGCGCAGCTCATCGAGCGGTCCAACCGGCTCGGCAGCGACCCGCGCAACACCAACTACGCCGGCGGCAACACCTCCGCCAAGGGCACCGAGACCGACCCGGTCACCGGCCAGGACGTCGAGCTGCTGTGGGTCAAGGGCTCCGGTGGTGACCTCGGCACGTTGACCGAGAAGGGGCTGGCCGTCCTGCGGCTGGACCGGATGCGAGCGCTCGTCGACGTCTACCCGGGCGTCGACCGCGAGGACGAGATGGTCGCGGCGTTCGACTACTGCCTGCACGGCAAGGGCGGAGCGGCGCCGTCGATCGACACCGCCATGCACGGCCTCGTCGACGCCGCACACGTCGACCACCTGCACCCCGACTCCGGCATTGCGATCGCCACGTCGGCGGAGGGCGAGAGCCTGACCAAGGAGATCTACGGCGACAAGGTCGTCTGGGTGCCGTGGCGCCGGCCGGGCTTCCAGCTGGGGCTGGACATCGCCGCGATCAAGGACGCGAACCCGCAGGCCGTCGGCTGCATCCTCGGTGGTCACGGCATCACCGCGTGGGGCGACACCAGCGAGGAGAGCGAGGCCAACTCGCTGTGGATGATCGAGACCGCAGCGGCGTACATCGAGGAGCACTCGGTCGCCGAGCCCTTCGGCCCTGAGCTCCCCGGCTACGGCGCGCTCCCCGAGGACGAGCGCCGGTCCAAGGCCGCCGCGCTCTTCCCGACGATCCGGTCGATCGCCTCGCAGGACTCCTACGACGTGAACGGCCGCGCGATGGTCGGTCACTTCACCGACGCCGACGTCGTGCTGGAGTTCCTGGCGCGGGAGAAGCACGTTCCGCTCGCTGAGCTCGGAACCAGCTGCCCCGACCACTTCCTGCGCACGAAGGTGAAGCCGCTCGTCCTCGACCTGCCGGCGGACGCGGACGTCGAGGCGTCGATCGCCCGGCTGCGTGAGCTGCACGAGGCGTACCGCGACGACTACCGCAGCTACTACGAGCGCAACGCGGTCTCGACGGGCTCGACCACCAGCTGGCCGGCGATCCGTGGCGCCGACCCGCTGATCGTCCTGGTTCCCGGCGTCGGCATGTTCAGCTTCGGCAAGGACAAGCAGACCGCTCGGGTGGCGGGGGAGTTCTACGTCAACGCGATCAACGTGATGCGCGGCGCCGAGGGGCTCTCCACCTACGCGCCGATCGACGAGTCCGAGAAGTTCCGGATCGAGTACTGGGCGCTCGAGGAGGCCAAGCTCCAGCGGATGCCGAAGCCCAAGGCGCTGGCCGGCCGCGTCGCGCTCGTCACCGGCGCCGCGTCCGGCATCGGCAAGGCGGTCGCCACCCGATTAGCCGCCGAGGGAGCGGTCGTCGCGATCGCGGACCTCGACCTCGACAAGGCGCAGGCAACGGCTGCGGAGATGGCCGGCCGGGCCGGCGCGGACGTCGCGATCGGCGTCCAGGCGGACGTCAGCGACGAGGCAGCGGTGCAGCGCGCCATGGACGCGACGGTCCTCGCGTTCGGCGGCGTCGACCTCGTCGTCAACAACGCCGGACTCTCGCTGTCCAGGTCGCTCCTCGAGACCACCGAGGCGGACTGGGACCTCCAGCACGACGTGATGGCGAAGGGTTCCTTCCTCGTCGCCAAGGCCGCTGCCAAGGTGATGGTCGAGCAGCGCCTCGGTGGCGACATCGTCTACATCTCCAGCAAGAACTCGCTGTTCGCCGGACCGAACAACGTCGCCTACGGTGCGGCGAAGGCCGACCAGGCGCACCAGGTCCGGCTGCTGGCCGCCGAGCTCGGTGAGCACCAGATCCGGGTCAACGGGGTCAACCCCGACGGTGTCGTGCAGGGGTCGGGCATCTTCGCCGGCGGCTGGGGCGCGAACCGCGCCGCGGTGTACGGCGTCGAGGAGAAGGACCTTGGCAAGTTCTATGCACAGCGGACGATCCTCAAGCGTGAGGTGCTTCCCGACCACATCGCCAACGCGGTCTTCGCGCTCGTCGGCCCGGACCTGACGCACACCACCGGGTTGCACGTCCCCGTGGACGCGGGCGTCGCCGCCGCGTTCCTGCGCTAGATGGCGACCGTCGCTGCGGTCGACCTCGGCGCGTCCAGCGGGCGGGTGATGCTGGGCCGCGTCGGTCCCGACCACCTGTCCCTGGAGGCGGTCGCCCGGTTCGGCAACGAGCCGCTGCGGCTGCCGGACGGCCTGCACTGGAACGTGGCCGAGCTCTACCGCCAGGCGCTGCACGGGCTACGTGCGGCGGTGCGTACGGCGCCCGAGCTGGTGAGCGTCGCCGTCGACTCGTGGGCCGTCGACTACGGGCTGTTCCGGGCCGACCGGATGCTCGGGCTGCCGTTCCACTACCGCGACGAGAAGCGCGCCGCCGGTGTCGACCTCGTGCACGCGAGGGTGACCCCGGAGGAGCTCTACACGCGCAACGGGCTGCAGCACCTGCCCTTCAACACCCTCTACCAGGTGGCCGCCGACCCGCTCGTCGGCGAGGCGGACACGCTGCTGATGATCCCCGACCTCATCGGCTTCTGGCTGACCGAGCACGCGTACACCGAGCGCACCAACGCCTCCACGACCGGACTCCTCGACGTGACGACGCGGGAGTGGGACCGCGAGCTGTGCGGCCGGCTCGGCGTGCTGCCGGACATCTTCCCCGAGCTCGTCGATCCCGGCACCCGGCTCGGCCCGGTGAGCGCTTCGGTGCGGGACTTCGTCGGTGCCGAGCTGGTGGTCAACGCGGTCGGTTCCCACGACACCGCCTCGGCCGTCGTGGGCGTGCCGATGACCTCCGACAGCGCGGCGTACGTCTCCTGCGGGACGTGGGGGCTGGTCGGCGTCGAGCTCGAGAAGCCGGTCCTCACCGAGGCGGCCCGAGCCGCGAACTTCACCAACGAGGGCGGTGTCGACGGGCGCACGCGGTTCCTCACCAACGTGATGGGCACCTGGCTGCTCTCGGAGACGCTGCGCACGTGGGACCGCTCCGACCTGCCGGCGCTGCTTGCCGAAGCGGCCGACTACGACGGACCGGTGACGGTCTTCGACGTTCAGGACCCTCGGTTCATGCCACCGGGCGACATGCCCGCGCGGGTCGCGTCCTGGTGCGCCGAGCACGACCTGCCTGCGCCGCAGAGCCCGGTCGCGCTGGTGCGCAGCATCGTGGAGAGCCTGGCCGAGGGGTTCGCCCGTGCGCTGGCCGAGGCGGCGTCGCTGTCCGGGCGTAACGTGTCGGTCGTGCACGTGGTCGGTGGGGGAGCGCAGAACACGTTGCTGTGCCAGGTCCTGGCCGACCGCGTGGGCCTGCCCGTGGTCGCCGGCCCGGTCGAGGCCACCGCCCTGGGCAACGTGCTGGTCCAGGCACGAGCGGTCGGGGAGCTGACCGGCGACCTCGAGGAGCTCCGCGACCTCGTCGCCCGCACCCACCAGCTGGTGCCCTACACGCCGGGCGGGCGGTCGTGAAGGTCGCACTGATGGTGACCTGCGTCAACGACGCGATGTTCCCGGACACCGGGAAGGCCGTCGTGACCCTGCTCCGCCGTCTCGGCGTCGACGTCGAGTTCCCGCAGGCTCAGGCCTGCTGCGGACAGCCGATGGTGAACACCGGCTACCTCGACGAGGCGGTGCCGGTCGTGCGCAACTGTGTCTCCGCCTTTGAGGGGTACGACGCCGTGGTGACCCCTTCGGGGTCGTGCGCCGGATCGGTGCGCCACCAGCACGGGATCGTGGCCCGGAGGGCAGGCGACCCGGCCCTGGGAGCGATGTCGGACCGGACCTACGAGCTGTCCGAGTTCTTGGTGGACGTCCTGGGCGTGACCGACGTCGGTGCCTACTTCCCGCACACGGTCGCCTACCACCCGACCTGCCACTCGCTCCGGATGCTGGGGGTGGGGGACCGACCTCACCAGCTCCTGCGGGCCGTGCGTGGGCTGCGGCTGGTCGACCTCCCCAAGGCCGAGGAGTGCTGCGGCTTCGGCGGCACCTTCGCGCTGAAGAACGCCGACACGTCCGTCGCGATGGGTTCCGACAAGGCACGGCAGGTGGTGAACACCGGTGCCGAGGTGCTCGTCGCGGGCGACAACTCCTGCCTGATGCACGTCGGCGGACTGCTGTCGCGCCAGCGCTCGGGCGTCCGGGTCATGCACCTCGCCGAGATCCTCGCCAGCACCGAGACGGCAGCATGAACGCCACCTTCGTGGGGATGCCGCCGTTCCCGTCCGCGGCGCGGGACGCGCTGGCCGACTCCCAGCTGCGGGGGAACCTCGCCAAGGCCACCGGCACGATCCGCGCGAAGCGCGCGGCGGTCGTCGCGGAGGTCGACGACTGGGAGGAGCTGCGGCTCGCCGGCGCGGCCCTCAAGGACCGTGCGCTGCTCGACCTCGACAGCAAGCTGGTGCAGCTCGAGGAGTCCCTCACCGCGGCCGGCGCCGTCGTCCACTGGGCGCGCGACGCCGAGGAGGCCTGCCGGATCGTCGCCTCGGTCGCCCGCGACCACGGCGTCGACGAGGTCGTGAAGGTCAAGTCGATGGCCACCCAGGAGATCGGGCTCAACGAGCACCTCGAGGCCGAGGGGATAGCCGCCTGGGAGACCGATCTCGCCGAGCTGATCGTCCAGCTCGGCGAGGACCTGCCCAGCCACATCCTCGTGCCCGCGATCCACCGCAACCGCGCCGAGATCCGCGAGATCTTCCTGCGCCGGATGGCCGAGGTGGGCCGGCCCGCACCGGCTGACCTGACCGACGAGCCGGTCGAGCTCGCGAACGCTGCGCGGCTGCACCTGCGCGAGAAGTTCCTCCGCGCGAAGGTCGCGGTCTCCGGAGCCAACTTCGCGGTCGCGGACAGCGGCACGCTCGTCGTGGTCGAGTCCGAGGGCAACGGTCGGATGTGCCTGACGCTGCCCGAGGTGCTCGTCTCCGTGGTCGGCATCGAGAAGGTCGTGCCGACCTGGCAGGACCTCGACGTCTTCCTGCAGCTGCTGCCGCGGTCGTCGACGGGGGAGCGGATGAACCCCTACACCTCGACGTGGTCCGGCGTCACGCCCGGCGACGGGCCGCAGGAGGTGCACGTGGTGCTCCTCGACAACGGCCGCACCCGCGCGCTGGCCGACGAGGTCGGACGCCAGGCGCTGCGCTGCATCCGTTGCTCCGCCTGCCTGAACGTCTGCCCCGTCTACGAGCGCACCGGCGGCCACGCCTACGGATCGGTGTACCCCGGGCCCATCGGTGCGATCCTGAACCCGCTCCTCCGCGGCGTCGGCACCGACGAGCAGGTGGACTCGCTGCCCTACGCGTCGTCGTTGTGCGGCGCGTGCTTCGAGGCCTGCCCGGTCCGCATCGACATCCCGTCGGTCCTCGTCGACCTCCGGGCCCAGGTCGTGGACGCACACCGGCCGTCGGCGAAGCCGGAGGCGGTGGCGATGAAGGCTGCCGCGTGGTCCTTTGGCTCCGGCGCCCGGCTCGGGGTCGTGGAACGGCTGTCAGGTGTCGTCGGCGGAGCAACCGGCCGCGTCGGCCGGCGTCGGCTGCCCGGCGGGCGGGCGGCGCTGTCCCGGGTGCCGTTCGGTGCCGCGTGGACCCGTTCCCGCGACCTGCCGGTCCCGCCGCGCGAGTCGTTCCGCGCGTGGTGGAAGCGCACCGATGGAGGTCGATCATGAGCGCCCGCGAAGAGGTCCTCGCTCGCGTACGCGCGGCGCTGGCGGGTGCACCGACGCCGCCGGCTGTGCCTCCGGTCAGGTCCGGGCGCCCCCTCGAGGAACTTCTCGACCGGTTCGCGGAGCGGGTCGCCGACTACCGCGCGGTGGTCGTGCGGTGCGCCGAGGACGAGGTCGAGGAGCGCATCGCCCTGGCCCTCGACGGTGCGCGGACCGTCGTACCCGCGGACCTGCCGTGGGAGGTGCCCGGTGCCGTCCCGGACGAAGGGTTCACCGCTCTCGAGCTGGACGACCTCGAGGCCGTCGTGACCGCCGCCGCCGTGGGGATCGCGGAGACCGGCACGGTGGTCCTCGACCACGGAGCGGGCCAGGGCCGTCGCGCGCTGTCGCTCGTGCCGGACCTGCACGTGCTCGTGGTCCGGGCCGACCAGGTCGTCGCAGGGGTGCCGGAGGCGGTGGCCCGGCTCGATCCCGCCCGCCCCCAGACGTGGATCAGTGGCCCGTCGGCAACCAGCGACATCGAGCTGAACCGCGTCGAGGGTGTCCACGGCCCCCGCCGGCTGGTGGTGGTCCTCGTGGGGTCCGAGGTGGTCGGGCGCGGATCGACCCTGGGCGGCGTGGGAACCGTCGGGGGCTCGTCCGCGTCCCACTGACATGCTGCGCATCGCCGTACCCCTCGTCGCTGTCCTCCTGATCGCCCTGCCCGGGTGCGGCACCGAGAGTGGTGCAGGGGCCGCGGGGGATGCTGCCGACGAACCAGGCAAGACGGATGGGACCGTCGAGGACGGACGCACGGACCTCACCGTCGTGGTCGCCGGGACCGGGCGGGGCAAGCGGACGTACTCACTCACCTGCGACCCGGCCGGCGGCGACCACCCCGACCCGGCGGCGGCCTGCCGGGCCCTCGACGAGCTGGACGACCCGTTCGCGCCGGTGCCTGGTGACCAGGCCTGCACCGAGATCTACGGGGGACCCCAGACCGCCGTGGTCACCGGCACGTTCCGGGGCGAGGCCGTGGACGCCGCCTTCGACCGGACCAACGGCTGCGAGATCAGCCGCTGGGACGCCCACCTCGCGCTGCTCGTCGAGGGCGGCGGGGCCTAGGCCAGGACGTCGTACTCCAGCCGGGCGTAGCTGATCTCCATGCCGTCGGTCATCCCGGTCGCCAGGATCGCGTCGCGGGTCTCGGCGTCGGGGAACGTGATGACGACCGAGAGCAGGGTCCCCTCCGCGACAGGCGTGAGTGTGAGCTCGTTGCGCACACCGTCGCCCGGCATCCCGATCATCCGCTCGGTGGTCACGGCGCGGTACGGCGGCGCGGACTCGAGCAGCTCGCCCTCGAACCCGAAACGCTCGCCCTGGCTGCTGTCCACCGGCTCCCACTCGTAGCGGTACTTGTCGCCCACCTCGGTGGCGACGTCGCAGACCGGCATCGTCCAACCGTCCGGTCCGAGCATCCACCGCCTCATCAGGTCCGCGTCGTGGTGCGCCTGCCACACCTTCTCGATCGGTCCCCGGACCACGCGGCTGATCCGTGCCTGGGTGTCGGACAGGATCTGGCTGACCGTGCCGTTGCCGGCGGCGTAGGCGGACAGGTCGGCGAGGACGGCGTCCATCTGGCTCATCGCCGAACGCAGACCCTCCTCCATGCCCATCTGGACCAGCTGCTCGAGCTCCTCGAGCGTGTTGAAGTACGTCGTGGTGGTCACCCGGGACCCGTCGCCGGTCTCCTCGAAGACGAACCGCATGCGCATAGACGGCATCTCGGTGTTCGGCTCGCCGTCGGGCGTCGCGAATCCGTCGCGGACCTCGAAGCTCTTCTGCGGGTCCACGGAGAGCCACTCCCAGTAGCCACCGCTCGTGTCGCCGTCCGGGCCCTTCATCGAGTAGGTCGAGCGCCCGCCGACCGCGGCGTCGTGGCGGGTGAACGTGGCGGGGTACTCCACCGGCCCCCAGAACCGCTCCAGCTGCCGCGGGTCGACGTACACCTCCCAGAGCCGGCGGACACCGGCGGTGAAGTCGGCGACCACGGTCATGGTCAGTGTCTCGGGGTCACGGGTGACGGATGTGACGGGCATGGTTCCTCCTGGGTTCAGTCTTCTTCGGCGAGCAGCGAGTCGAGTCGGTCGATGCGCGATCGCCAGATCTGCTCGTAGCGGTCCAGCAAGGCCTGTGCCTTGCGGATCATCTCGGGGTTGCCGCGAACGATGCGTTCGCGGCCGTTGGGCTGCTTGGTCACGAGACCAGCTCCCTCCAGCACGGCGACGTGCTTCTGGACGGCCGCGAACGACATGTCGTAGGTCGCGGCCAGCTGTGACACGGACGCCTCGCCCCCCATGGTGCGGCGGAGGATGTCGCGACGTGTCGCGTCGGCGAGGGCCCGGAACATCCGGTCCACCTCGTCATCGG
>CADCUK010000179.1 GCA_902805865.1 uncultured Nocardioidaceae bacterium
TGCGCGCTGTGGATGAACCCCGCCACCCGCAACCAGTACGACATGCCGCGAGCGTTCCCGTGGATCCTTCTCCCGGTCGCCCGGATCCCGCTCGTCACGGCGGTCGAGCTGCTGCGACGGCTGCCCGGGCTGCGCCAGCTGCACAACCACGCGATGGTCGCCCATCGATTGAGCTGGTGGAAGGCGCAGATGGCCGGCCGGGAGGCGGCCTTCGACGCGAGCAGCGCCCTCCGCCGCTGACCCGCCGCTGACCCGCCACTGACCAACCGAAGGAGAGCCCATGAAGATCGTCGAGAGCTGGACCGGCCCAGGCCGCCGCGATGCCGAGATCCGTCCGGTGGGACCCGAGGGGAACGCCGCGCACCTCGACGACCACAAGCTCGCCTTCGAGCACTGGTACTTCGACGCCCGCCTCGACGACGGTCACATCGTGGTCGGCTTCATCCAGACCCGCGAGCTGATCCGGCGCAAGCCCGGCGTCGAGCTGCACGTCTACCGCCCCGACGGCACCCGCCTCGAGGTGATCAGGCACTACAGCGACGCCGACTCCTCGGCCTCGCGCGAGCAGTGCGACGTCAAGGTCGGCGACAACTGGGCGAAGGCGGAGTTCCCCGAGAGCCGGCTGCCGGTGCACCACCTGCACCTGTCCGAGGGCGACCTCACCTTTGACCTGACCTTCGAGAACGAGGTGCCCACCTGGATGCCGGGCGCCGGCACCACGACGTACGGCGACCGCGACTACTTCGCCTGGTGCGTCGCGGCGCCACGGGCCCGTGTGACCGGCACGGTCCGGATCGGCGACGAGACGATCGAGGCACGAGGCATCGGCTACTCCGACCACAACTGGGGCGTCGGGGACATGAAGCGGATCATCGACCACTGGTACTGGGGCCGCCTCTACACCGACGACCTCACCGTCGTCTACGCCAACGTGCACACCACCAAGAAGTACGGCCGGCACGCGTCGATGCCGCTGATGGTGGCCCGCGGGTCGCAGGTCGTGCTGAGCACCGGTGAGGTGCACGCGACCGAGGGCACCCGGATCTTCGACGAGACCGCCAACCGCGAGTACCCGTCGACGTTGTCCCTCAACAGCGACGAGGTCGACCTGACCTTCATGGTGCGGCGGATCGTGCACGCCCAGGACCTGCTCGACATGGTCCCGGTGGTCCGTTCGCGGCTCGTCAAGCCGCTGGTGAACAGGTTCCTCGGCAGCCCGGGGTACTTCCTCTTCGAGTCGGACTTCGACCTCACCGTCCGGTTGGCCGACGAGGTGCTGAAGGAGACCGGCCGCACGCTGCACGAGATGGTCGCCCTGCACTGACTCAGGGACGAGCACGGGCGTGGCACGAAACCGGCCGGCACGGGATGGAGCGGGACGAAACCGGGTCACTTGACCTAGACTCGGTCGGGGCCGCGGGGGTGGCAGGCGGATCGGGCCGCCATGAGGGAACTTGAGGTCGAGGTGCACGACCCTGTCGAGGTGCGCGCGAGCGTTGTGCTCAGCGCTGTGCCCGAGTCCGCTGCGACAGCACGGCGGTTCATCAGCGACATCTGCAACGCAGCACAGCTTGGCGAGAACACCTGCGCCACCGCTGCGCTGCTCGTCAGCGAGCTGGTGACCAACGCGATCCGGTACGGCGGCAGCCGTGCGGTCCTGGAGGCGATGGCTCCCGGCGGGATGCTGCGGGTGGCCGTGCGGGACGACAACCCCGCTCTGCCGGTCGTCGGTCACCACCCGGACCTCACCGCGGAGAGCGGACGAGGACTCCTGCTGGTGTCCACGCTCGCCGACGACTGGGGCGTCGAGAGCGTCGAGGGCGGCGGCAAGGCAGTCTGGTTCGAGCTCGGCATCAGCTCCGACTGACGCCGTCTGAGCATCTGACCGCCCTGACCGCGTCACCGGTCGCGAAGTCAGCTGGTCAGCAGCCCGATGCCCAGCGTGGCGAGGCTGACTGCCAGCACCGCGGCCCCGGTGAACACCAGGGCGATCAGCCCGTTGGGCTCGGTGCGACCGCGGCCCATCGAGGAGAAGAAGAAGCCTCCGGGCATGAGCAGCGCAGCGACGGCGACTCCGCTGCGCGCCAGCCACTCCCAGATCCCGGACAGACCGGAGGCGTCGACGAACGGCTGGCAGAGCAGCGCGAGGATCAGCAGCACGCCGGCGTGCGCGTGACCGGCGCGCGAGAACTTCTCCTGGAAGGGCGTCACCTCTTCCCGGCCGCGCACGATCTTGAGCATGTAGAGGCCGCCGGTCTCGACGGTGACGAGCGCGAGGAAGAGAACGCCGGCCAGCCGGCGCGAGTCCTCGGAGAGCAGAGCCTCCATGGGAGCTCCTCAGATCGGAGAGTGTGGCTATCCAACATTGGAGACTGTCACTACCTGATCTGTCAAGATGGCGGTATGCGCCTGGCCGAGCTTGCCGCCCGCAGCGGGTTCTCGAACGCGACGATCAAGTACTACCTGCGCGCCGGCCTGCTGCACCCTGGGGAGGCACAGAGCACGACCTGGGCCGAGTACGACGACAGCCACGTGCGCCGGCTCCGGTTGGTCCGGGCGCTGACCGAGGTCGCGGGCATGTCGCTGGAGACGGTCCGTCAGGTCGTCCTGGCCGTGGAGGAAGCCGGCTCCGAGCACGAGGCCCGCGGCGCCGCGCAGTGGGCTCTGTCGCGAGAGGTGACCGACGAGCCGACGGCCTCCTCGCTGGTCCGGGTCGACGGGCTGCTCGCCCGGCACGGCTGGACCGTGCACGCCGACAGCCCGCACCGGCGCGTCCTTGCGGCCGCTCTCGACACGGTGGAGCAGCTCGGGCTGCCCGCCACCGACGAGCTCCTCGACAGCTACGCGCAGGCCCTGCGCCCGGTCGCGGAGCTGGAGGTCTCGCGTGTCGCCGAGGCGGAGGACACCACGGTTGCTGCCGAGCGTCTCGTGGTGGGCACCCTGCTCTACGAGCCGGTGCTCACCACCCTGCGCAGGATGGCCCACGAGGCCGCCTCGGCCCCGGTCAGGGAGTGACGGTCCCGTGGTCGGCGTCGAGCGTGTCGCCGGTGACCTTCGCCTTGACGAAGCTGAGCAACGAGGCGGCCTTGCTGCCGGGGCTGTCCCAGTACTCCCCTCGTTCGACGTCGACCTTGATGAGCGTGGCGTTGGGGTCCTCCGGTCCACCGGGAAGCCATGCCTCGGCGAAGGTGTTCCAGAGCTCCTTCAGCTTGGCCTGGTCGTCGACGACCGAGGCCTGACCGACCAGCGCGACCCAGCTGTCGCGGGCGGAGAAGGTGACCGACACCTGGGGGTCCGCCTCGATGTCCCGCACGTGCTCGGTGTCGCGGGCGGTGATGAACCACAGCTCGGCGCTCGGTTCGACCTGCTGGCGCGCCATCGGGACGCTGCGCGGCCCCGTCGCGCCGTACGTCGTCATCATCCCGATCGACATGTCGTTCATCAGGTCGACCAGCTTCTGCTGCTCGTCGGTCATCGGCTCTCCCTCGTCTGCTCGTCCGGACACGCCCATACCTACCCCGACGCCCCGGGACCACACGGGCCGTTGGCCCCTGGCCCCTCGGCCCGGCCACTCCCTACCGTCCGACACCGGGGGGTGCCGCTGTCGGCGGGCCGGTCCCGGACGGAGCAGGGCGGACAGAAGGGGGAACCAGATGCGACGGGCGTCGGTCGGAGCCGTCCTGCTGCTCCTCCTCGGGACGGTCCACCTTGCCGCGCCCCGGCCTGCTGCCGCACTGACGCTGCCCCCGGGATTCCAGCTCGTCGACTACGAGACCGGGCAGGCGCCGTACAACCTGACGAACTTCGCCTGGCTCGACGACGGCGGACTGCTCACGAGCGGCAAGGACGGCACGGTCACCTACGTGCCGCCCGGCGGTGTGCCCACTGTCATCGGCACGGTGCCGTCGGTCCGCGCCGTGGCCGACCACGGACTGCTGGGATTCGCGCTCGGCAACGACTACGCCGACTCGGGGAGCGTGTTCATCTCCTACGACAAGGGCGACCCTGCCGGCACGGGCTTCGGGATGGTCGAGGAGTGGAAGGCGTTCCCGCCGGATCACCCTGAGTCCTTCACCTACACGCGCACGATCATCGACGGCAGCACCATGACTCCGCAGCTCGTGCAGGGCGGTCCGACCCACGCCATCGACTCGATCCTCGTGGCCCCGGACGACACCCTGTTCCTCAGCATCGGCGACGACTCGCTCAACAACGGCGACCCGAGGACCCTCCGGGCGCAGGACCTCGACCAGCCGTACGGGAAGCTGCTGCACTTCACCGCCGACGGGGAAGGGGTCCCCTCGAACCCTTGGTACGCCACGACCGCTCCGGGTTCGTGGCGTTCGATGGTCTACTCCTACGGGCTGCGGAACCCGTTCCGGTTCTCGCTCGACCCCCGTTCGGGTGTGCCCTACGTGGCGGACGTGGGATGGGGCCGCGTCGAGGAGGTCAACACGCTGGAGGCCGGCGCCAATGGCGGTTGGCCCTGCTACGAAGGCACCAAGCGGACCACGTTCAAGAACTACGAGGTCTGCAAGCAGCTGTACGCCGCGGGCACCGCACGCATGCCGATCTGGACCTATCCTCACGTTGACAAGAACAACGCCGTGGTCGGCGGGATGCACTACACGGGCACGTCGTACCCCGAGGAGTACCACGGCTCGTACTTCTTCGGGGACTACAGCAGGAGCATGCTCTGGACCCTGGCCGCCACGCCCACCGGCGAGCTCGAGCGCGCGCCCGAGACCGAGGGCTTCGCCGTCGACGCGGGAGGGCCGGTCGCCTTCCAGCCCGGGCCCAACGGTGACGTGACCTACGCCGACATCGTGTCCGGCACGGTCCGTCGACTCGTCCACACCGCAGGGAACCGCGCTCCGCTGGCCGAGCTCGTCGCGACCACCGACGCGGAGACGCGCACGGTGAGCTTCAGCGGATCAGGCTCCTACGACCTCGACGGGGACACGCTCAGCCATCACTGGGACTTCGGCGACGGTGCCGAGGCCGAGGGCGCTGAAGCGGAGCACACCTATGACAGCGACCAACCGGTCGAGGTGACGCTCACGGTGACCGACCAGCTGGGCGCGACCGACACCGCGACGGCGACCGTCCACCCCGCCAACCACACCCCCGAGCTCGCGCTGGAGCTGCCTGACCCGGGCACCTACGCCGTCGGTGACCTCGTGGAGCTGTCCGCGACGGCGACCGACGCCGAGGACGGCGACCTCACCGTCAGCTGGGACACGGCCCTCGAGCACTGCCCCTTCGCGGGCAGCTGTCACCTGCACCCGGACGGGACGACGACCGGACCGTCGTACGCCCGGCCGTTCACCGACCACGGCAACGACACCACCATGCTGGTGACCGCCCGAGCGGTCGACAGCAACGGTGCGACCGCGACCTCCACCTACGAGGCGGTCCCGACCCTGCGCACCCTGACCGTGCGGAGCCCGGTGGCGGTCGGCGTCAACGGCGCCCTGGCGGTGTCGTCGGACGTCGTCGCCGGCTCGACCGTGCAGCTCACGGCGCCGACGAGGTCCGCGCACCTGACGTTCCGTGACTGGAGCGACGGAGGTGCCGCCGCTCACTCGTTCACGATGCCCGACGCAGACCTTGTGCTGACGGCGCGGTACCGAAGCGCGATCTCACGCAAGTACGCCGCGCTCGGTGGCCGGAGCTCCTTCCTGGGCGCCCCCACCTCCTTGGAGTACGACGTCCCCGGTGGCCGGGCCCGCAACTACACCGGGGGCCGCCTGTACTGGGGTCCGGGCCTCGGCGCCCACGAGGTCCACGGCAGGATCCTGGCGAAGTACGCCGCGGTCGGGCACGCCGGCTCGTGCCTGGGGCTGCCCGTCACCGACGTGCAAACGATCCCCGGCGGGCGTCGCAGCGAGTTCGCTGGGGGGACGATCACGTACCGGTCGCGGAGCGGCAGGACCATCTCCAGCTGCTGACGGCCGGTCCTCAGTCCTCGTCGAGCTCGCTGTTGGACCCGCGGGGCAGCACACCACCGCGCTCGGTGCAGTGCAGGCGGTCATCCATCGGAACAGGTCGCAGGTCGTACGGCGAGCGCCACCGGTCCGGAGGGACGTACCCCTCCCGGCACGGACGCGGCTCCATGCTGCCCTGGTAGGAGAAGTGTGCGCGCTCGTCCCGCCCCGGGGTGAGGGCGCTGGCCAACGCGTAGGGCAGCGCCACGAGCGTCTCCTCCATCTCGGCGACCCGCTCACCCGCGATGCCGGCAACGACGGCGAGGTCGCCGAGCAGGGGCGGCAGGTGCGGTGCGAGTCCCACCGCCAGCAGCCGCAGCTGGTCCGCGGCTGCGGCCGCACGGACCAGGATCGTGCGCACGTCGTCGTCCTGGTCGCCGAAGACCGCGGTCAGGACGGCGAGGTCGCGCAACGCGGAGGTGATCAGCTCGGACTGCTCGTCCTGGGTCCGCAGCACGGTCCCGGCGTCGGCGAGCAGCTGCTCGGTGGCGGGCAGCACCCTCTCCGCCTCGTCGAGGATCGTCGCGCTGTTGCGGATCAGCGCGCGCAGGTCCCGACCCGCGCCCGAGAAGGTCGTGTCGAGCTCGCGGATCACCACCGACAGGTCGCGCCTCGGCACCGACAGCAGGAAGTCGTCGACCGCGACCAGCAGCTCGGCCGTCGACACCGGCGTCGAGGTGTCCGCGGTCGCGACCACGTCGCCGTCGGCCAGGTAGGGACCGTCGTCGCGGGTCGGCACGAGGTCGACGTACTGCTCACCGACCGCCGACCGGTTGTGCACGTTCGCGGTGAGCGATGCAGGGATCTTCCACTCGTCGTCGATGGCGAGGACGGCGGTGACACCGTCCCGGCGGAACTCGACCTCGCGGACGCGGCCGACGGTCACCCCTCGGTAGGTGACCTCGGCGCGCTCGAAGATGCCGCCGCTGCGGGCGAGCTCCACGCGCACCTCGTACGACGACGGGCGGACCGCCTCCCACAGCCCGGCGTACCGGACCCCGGCGACGACCACCGCGAGACCGCCGACCAGCGCGAAGACCAGCAGCCGCATCCGCACCGACGTGCTCATCGCCGCTCCTCGGGGCCGCGCAGGTCGAGGCCGGTGGAGTTGGCGAGGATCGTGAGCGGGGTCAGGTCGATCTCGACAGCGAGGTTCACGTAGTCGCCGCGGGCGGCGCGCAGCACCTCGTCGGGGAACGGGAAGCTGAGGATCGCCTCGACCGACTCGGGCAGCTTCTCGCTCGAGAGCTGCAGCGCGGTCAGGACCGGCTGCAGGGCCTGGAGGTCGGCGACGATGTTCGCGCCGGTCTCCCGGATCACCGTGGCGCTGATCCTGCCGAACCGGTCGAGCTGCTGCAGCATCGCCACGAGAGGCTTCCGCTGGTCGGCGAGGACGGCGAGGGCGGGGCCGAGCGTGCGGAGCGCACGCTCCACCGTCTCGCGGCCGTCGTTGACCTGCCGGGTCAGGGAGTCGAGGTTCTCGAGGGTCGCGATGATCGTGTCCCGCTGCTCGTCGACGGTGGTCACGAAGGTGCGCAGCTCCTGGAGGAACCGGCGGGTGTCCACGTCCTCGCTGTCGAGGGCGGTGTGCAGCTCGGTGGAGATCGTGCGCAGGTTCTCCAGCCCGCCGCCGTTGAGGAGCAGCGAGGTGGCGCCGAGCACCTCCTCGACCTCGCTCCCCCGGCTGGTGCGGCTCAGCGGGATGTGGTCCCCGTCCTCGAGGCGGGGCTGCCCGTCGCGCGGTGAGCCCACCAGCGCCACGAACTTCTCGCCGAGCAGGCTGGTCTGCTGGATCCGCGCAGTCGCGTCCTCGGGCAGCGCGACGTCACCGTCGACGACCAGCTCGACCTCGGCGTGCCAGCCGTCGCGGTCGATCCCGACGACCTCGCCGACCGTGACCCCGTCGACCTTGACCGTGGCGTGCTCGGCGAGGCTCAGCACGTCGCGGAACTCCACGGTGACCGTGTAGGGGTCGTCGAGGTCGGGCCCACCGGGGAGGGGCAGGTCCTGCAGCCCCGAGAAGCCGCAGCCGGCGACCAGGACCGCGGCCGGCAGCAGTCCGAGCACGCGCCTCACGGCTGCCCTCCGAGGAGCAGCTCCGGCAGGGCACCCTCGACGCCTGGGAGCCCCGGCAGCTCGGGCAGCTCCGGTCCACCTGGCCCGGGACCGGGGAGCCCGGGGAGCCCCGGCAACCCCGGCGGTGGCTCGGTGGGCAGCCCGTCGCGCAGCGGGAGCAGCGCGAACAGCTCGCTCACCACCCCGCAGCTGTCCCGGAAGTCGGGGCCGAGCTGCTTCTCGAGCTCGTTGCAGAGCACCTTGTCCACCGCACGGACGATCTCGCCGAAGTTGGCCCGGGTTCGGACGGTCGCCGTGTCGGCGTCGTAGGCCTCCACGAGGTTGGTGAACCCCAGCGGCGCCAGCGTGAGCACCTGGCTGATCGCGCGCTGCTCGAGACGGAGCACCCGGGCGACGTCCTTCAGCGACCCGACGTTGCGGGTCAGCGACCGACGGTTGGTGCGGACGAAGGCCTCCACCTCGCCCAGGGAGCCGGCGAGGCTCGTGAGCAGCTCCGACAAGCCCTCCCGGTCGGCGGCCAGCCCACGGGCGACGCGGGCGAGCCGGACGTCGAAGCTCCGCACGGCGGCGTCGTACTCCGCCAGCTCGCGCGTGAGCCCGGCCGCGTGCTCGATGGTGCTGCCGATCTCGGGTGATGAGTCGGCGAGCGTGCCGCTCGCCCGGGAGAGGTCAGCCATCGACTGGCGCAGCGCCCCGCCCTGCCCGTCGAGGACACCCGAGGCGACCTTGATGAGGTCGGCCAGCGCCCCGTCCCGGTTGGCGCCCTTCGGACCGAGCGCGGTCACCAGGTCCGTGGTGGAGGCGACCATCTCGTCGAGCTCGACCGGCACCGCGGTGCGGTCCCCCGGGATCGTGTCCCCGTCGCTGAACCGCGCCCCGCCGTCGTACGCCGGGGTGAGCTGGACGAACCGGTCGCCGATCACCGACGGCGACACGATGACGGCCTCCACGTCGTCGGGCAGGTCGTACTGGTCGTCGTACTCCATCTCCACCAGCACCGACGTGCCGCGGGGCACGACCGAGGTCACCTTGCCGACCCGGACCCCCATGATCTTCACGTCGGAGCCCTCGAAGAGGCTGACCGTCGAGGGGAACTCCGCCCGCACGCTCCGGGTGCCGCCGCCGGTGAACATCGACAGCCCGGCGACGAGCAGCGCGAGCACCAGGGCGGCCCCCACGAGGACGTGCACGGGCGGCAGGGTCATGGGTCGGGTCAGGGGTCGGGTCAGGGGTCTGGTCATCGGTCGGGTCCCGTCGTCGACACGGTGTCGGGGAGGTTGGCGATGTAGGAGTCGAACCACGGGCCGCTCCCGATGGTGTCGATGAAGACCCGGGAGAACGTGGCGAGGTTGTGGACGGTCCGCCGCAGCTTCTCCTGCCGACCCTCGAGCAGCGACGTCACCTTCTCGAGGTCCCGCAGCGCGGGCGTGAGGTCGCGCTGGTTGTCGGCCACGAGGCCGCGCAGCTGCTCCGACAGCTCGGTGGTGTGCGCGATCAGGTCGCTGATCGTGGCGCGTTGGCGGTCGACCTCGTCGAGGAGCAGCGACGCCGAGGAGACGAACCGGGATAGGTCCTCCTTGCTGCCGTCGAGGGAGGCGAACACGGTCTCGGTGTCGGCGAACAGCGCCCGCAGCGCGTCGTCCCGGCTGGCCACGGTGCGGCTGAGGTCGGAGAGTCCCGCGACGGCCCTGCGGACGTCCGGTGCCGCGCCGTCGAAGGTGTCGGCCATCGTCTGCAGGGCCCGGCCGAGCCGGGTCGTGTCGATCTCCTGGACGGTGTCGGTGAGGTCGCTGACCGCCTGCACCACGTCGTACGCCGGGTCGGTGCGCTCCAGCGGGATGGCACCGTCGAGGTTGCCGTCGCCCTCGGGGAGCAGCTCGAGGTACTTGCTGCCCAGGAGGTTGCCGACCTTGATGGCTGCACCGGTGTCGGCTCCGAGGGTCACCTGCTGGTCGAGCTCTGCGACGACCCGGATCCGGGCGCCGTCGATCTCGACGTCGGTGACCTGTCCCACCGGGATCCCGGCCACCTCCACCCGGTCGCCCTCGACGAGCCCGCTGGAGTCGGTGAAGTACGCGACCACCTCCCCGTCGTCGGAGCCGAGCGCGAGCAGCACGTCGAGCCGCTGGACGCCCAGGGCCAGCAGCACCGCGACGAGGATGCCGATCACGCCGGCCCGGCCGAGGTTGCCGGTGCTGTCGCCGGTCACGACTGGCCCCTCACGGCTGGCCCGCTCACGACTGGCACCGCTTCGCGGAGTCGTTCAGCGTGATGTTGTTGAGCAGCCGCTTGACGACCGGCTCGAGGAATGCCGTCCCGTCCACGCGCAGCTTCACCGAGCAGGCGTAGTAGTTGAACCAGGAGCCGTACGACGCGGTCCGCGACATCCGTGACAGCTTGGTCGGCAGGTGGTCGAGCGCGTGCGCGATCTCCTTGCGGCTCTCCGGCCGGGCCAGCACCTCGGCGATCAGCCTCAGCTGGCGGATGTCGGCACGCAGCGCCGGTCTGCTGTCGCGGAGCAGCTGGGCCGACAGGTCAGCCATCGTGTCGATGTGGATGAGGGTGTCGCCGATGACCTCGCGGTCACGCGCCAGCCCGGAGGCGAACCTGCTCAGGTTGCGCACGAGCCCCTCGACCTGCGTCTGCCGGTCGGCCACCAGCCGCACCGTGGAGCCGAGGTTGCTGATCACCGACCCGATCAAGGCGTCGCGCTCGGCCAGCGTCGAGGTGAGGGAGGCGGTCCGCGCGACCAGCTGGCGCACCGTGACCCCCTCCCCCTGGAAGGTCCGGATGATGTCGGTCGCCAGCGCGTTCACGGTGGCCGGGTCGAGCGCGGCGAACAGCGGCTTGAACCCGTTCAGCAGCACGTTGAGGTCGAGCGCCGGCTGGGTGCGGTCCACCTCGATCGTCTGGCCGACCGGCTGCGGCTCGTCGTCGCGGCCGGAGTCGACGAGCGCCACGTAGCGGTTGCCCACGAGGTCGAGGTAGCGGATCGCGACCGTGCTGCTGCGGCTGAGCGTCACGTCGTCCTCGACCTGGAACGTCACCGCCGCGAGGTTGTCGGCGGTGAGCTCGACCGCGGTGACCTGACCGACCCGGATGCCGCCGACCATGACGTCGGAGCCCTCACGGAGCCGGCTGGCCGAGGTGAACTCCGCGGTGTAGGTCCGGGACGTGCCGCTGGTGCCGATCGGGTGGATCGTCGCGGCGATCGTGAGGACGATCGCGAACGACAGCAGCGCGAACAGCCCGACCTTGATCGCCGACGACCGGACGGACTCCTGCCCCCTCACCGGTCCTCCACCCCGTCGTCGAGGTCGATCGCGGGATACGGGACCGGCGCGTCCGGGAGGCCTCGGCAGGACGGGCCGGTGCCGAGGTCACCGAGGACGAGCTCGTCGGCGGAGGTGTAGCCGTCGACCTGCTCGCCGAAGGTGAAGTACCCCTCGACCGACGCGCCCTTGATCTGCGATGCCGAGCTGTCGCGGACCCCGAGGAAGCCGGTGATGACACAGGGGATCTGCGGCGAGTACTCCGCCAGCAGCTCCAGGGTCGGCCGCGACAGCCGGGCCGACTCGCGGAGCTGCCGTCGGTTGGCGGCGAGGAGCTCCTCCCCCGCCGACGCCGCCCGGGTCACCTCACGCAGGAACGTCTGCCACCGGGTGCCTTCGTCGGTGCGGGCCGTCAGCGTGGCGGTGGTCGTGGAGGCGTTGTCCAGCACCTCGAGCAGGGCGGGCACGTTGCCGGCGTACTGCCCGGTGACGGCCTCGAGCAGGACGAGGTCGGCGACGAAGTCGGGAGCGAGCTGGTTGAGCCGCAGCAGGTAGCTGCCACCGTCGTCGATCAGCTCGGCCATCGCGGCACCCTGGCCGTCGAGGCCGTACGCCGTCGCCTGCAGCATCGAGCTGAGCCGCTGCGGCTGGATCGAGTCGAGCACGACCTCGAGGTTGTCCAGCACGGTGGTCAGCTCGGCAGGCTCGCTGCCCGGCTCCGACTGCAGCACGGTGCCCTCGACGACGTGCCCCTTCCCGGGGTCGGCCGGCGAGGAGAGCTCGACGTACTTCTGGCCGAACAGGGTGGTCGGGAGGATCCGTGCGGTGGCGGTGTCGGGGATCCGGTCGGCGGCCTCGCCGTCGAGCTGCACCTCCACCACCGCGCCACCGTCGGTCGCCTCGATGCCGGAGACCCGGCCGACGATCGCGCCGTTCATCCGCACGTCCCCGCCGACGTTCAGCTGCATGCCGGTGCGCGGCGTCTCGATGCTGGCGGTGACGTGGCCGTCGAACGCCTTGTTGTACGTCGCCACCGACAGCAGCACCATGAGCGCGAGCAGCACCAACCAGGCCACCCCGACCAGCCGGAGCCGCCGCGCCTCCGCGCTGCTGCGTGACAGCGGGGGCGCACTCATCCGGTGATCCGCACGGTGGTCGTCGAGCCCCAGATCGCGAAGCTCATCAGGAAGTCCATGACGGTCAGCGCCACGATCGAGGTGCGGATCGCATGGCCGACGGCCATCCCGACCCCCTCGGGGCCGCCCGTCGCGTGGTAGCCGTGGTAGCAGTGCACGAGCACGATGACGACCGCGAACACCAGCACCTTGCCAAAGGACCAGAGGACGTCGACGGGGGCGAGGTACTGGAGGAAGTAGTGGTCGTAGGTGCCTGTCGACTGGCCGTAGCTCACCGTCGTCACGGTCCGGGTCGCGAGGTACGACGCGAACAGGCCGATCGCGTAGAGCGGGACCACGGCGATCACCGCGGCCACCATGCGGGTGGTCACGAGGTAGGGGATCGAGGGGATCCCCATGACCTCCAGTGCGTCGACCTCCTCGCTGATCCGCATCGCGCCGAGCTGCGCGGTGAAGCCGCACCCGATCGTCGCCGCGAGCGCGACCCCGGCGATCAGCGGCGCGGCCTCACGGGTGTTGAAGTAGGCGGAGAGGAACGCGGTGAAGTTGCCCGCCCCGATCTGGTCGAGCGAGGCATGGCTCTGGGCCCCGACCTCCGCACCGACGGCGTAGGACAGCGCGATCATCACCCCGACCGTGCCGCCGACGATCGCCAGCCCCCCGCTGCCGAAGGCCGCGTCGGCGAGGACGGAGAAGACCTCCTTGCGGTAGCGCACGACCGCGCGCGGTCCCCACCGGATCGACTGGCCGTAGAACCTCAGCTGGTGGCCGAGCAGCTCCAGCCGCGGGCCGACGGCAACCCCTGCGCGGCTCACCGGGCCCCCTGCGGGACGAGCTCGAAGTGGGCCGTGGTGATCAGGTAGTTCAGCGTGAACAGCAGCAGGAAGGTGAGGACCACGGACTCGTTGACCGCCTGACCCACGCCCTTGGGTCCGCCCTTGACACGCAGCCCCTTGTAGCAGCCGACGACCCCGGCCACGCCGCCGAACAGCAGCCCCTTGAAGAGGCTCACCCCGACGTCCTCGACGCTCGCCAGCGCCTTGAACGACTGCACGTAGACGCCGCTCGTGCCGTTCTGCAGGATCACGTTGAAGAAGTAGCCGCCGGCGATGCCGACCCCCATGACGATCCCGGTGACCAGCGTGCCGACGATCATCGTGGCCACGACCCGGGGCACCACCAGCCGCTGCACGATGTTGATGCCGAGGACCTTGAGCGCGTCGACCTCCTCCCGGATCGTCCGGGCACCGAAGTCGGCGCAGATCGCCGAGCCGCCGGCCCCGGCGAGCAGCAGCGAGGTGGCCAGCGGTGCTCCCTCCCGGACGATCGCGACCACCGAGGCGGCACCGGCGAAGCTCTGCGCGCCCAGCTGCTGGGTGAGGCTGCCGATCTGCAGGGCGACCACGGCGCCGAGCGGGATCGAGACCAGTGCGGTCGGCACGATGATCACCCGCATGATGATCCAGGCCTGGCGGGTCATCTCTGCCGTCGCGAAGGGACGTCGAGGGGTCCACTTCGCGACCTGGACGACGAACAGGAAGAAGTCGCCGACGCCCTCCACCGCACCCCGGGCCCGGGTGGTGACAGTGGCCATGGTGCTCCTGGGAACCGAGGACGATCTTCCATACCCTAGGGTATGGAAGACCTGGTGACAACAGCAGTCAACGCCCGCAAGGGCTCAGGCGCCATCCCCGAGCGCGGCGTACGCCGGCTTGATGCGCTCGTTGATCAGCGCCAGCCGCTCGTCGAACGGCAGGAACGCGGACTTCATCGCGTTGATCGTGAACCACCTCAGGTCGGCCAGCGTGTAGTCGAACGCGTCGACGAGCTTCTGCATCTCCAGGCTCATCGAGGTGCCGCTCATCAACCGGTTGTCGGTGTTCACCGTGACCCGGAACTGCAGCCGCTTCAGCAGCCCGATCGGGTGCTCGGCGATCGAGTCCGCCGCACCGGTCTGCAGGTTCGAGGTCGGGCACATCTCGAGCGGGATGCGCTTGTCCCGGACGTACGCCGCCAACCGGCCCAGCTTGGGGCTGCCGTCGTTCCCCACGCTCACGTCGTCGATGATCCGCACACCGTGGCCGAGCCGGTCCGCGCCGCACCACTGGAGCGCCTCCCAGATCGACGGGGTGCCGAACGCCTCGCCGGCGTGGATCGTGAAGTGGGCGTTCTCGCGCTGGAGGTACTCGAACGCGTCGAGGTGCCGGGTGGGTGGGTACCCCGCCTCCGCTCCGGCGATGTCGAAGCCGAGGACCCCGTGGTCGCGGTTGGCGATCATCAGCTCGGCGATCTCCATCGACCGCGCCTGGTGGCGCATGGCGGTCAGCAGCTGGCGCGCGATGATCGGCGTCCCGGCGTCGGCCGCCGCCTGCTCCCCCTCCTCGAACCCTTCCCGCACCGCGTCCACGACGTCCTGGAGCGTCAGCCCCTCCTGGAGGTGCTGCTCCGGGGCGTAGCGGACCTCGGCGTAGATGACGCCGTCGGCCGCGAGGTCCTCGACGCACTCCCTGGCCACCCGACGGATGTGGTCGGCCTGCTGCATCACGGCGATGGTGTGGTCGAACGTCGCGATGTAGCGCGGGAGCGACCCGGAGTTGCAGGCGTCCACGAACCAGGCGCCGAGCGACTCCGGGCTGTCCGCCGGGAGCTCGTGGCCGATCTCGCCGGCGATCTCGAGCACGGTCGAGGGCCGCAGCCCCCCGTCGAGATGGTCGTGGAGGAGGACCTTCGGCGCCTGCCTGATGGCGTCCGAGACGACGCCGGAGGTGGCGTCGGAGGGTCGGCTAGGTTCTGGCATGCTGCCATCGAACCAGAGGAGGTCACATGCGCGTGTTCCGGAGTCTCGACGAGCTGACTGCGGCAGTCGGTGAGGAGATCGGCCCCACCGAGTGGATGACGGTCACCCAGGAGCAGGTGGACACGTTCGCAGAGGCGACCGGCGACCACCAGTGGATCCACGTCGACCCGGAGAGGGCCAAGAGCGGCCCGTTCGGCGGCACGATCGCGCACGGCTACCTCACGCTGTCGCTGGTGCCGCGGATCGCCGGTGAGCTGTTCGACCTCGCGACCGACGGCGCGAAGCTGAACTACGGGGTCAACAAGGTGCGCTTCCCGCACCCCGTCCCGGTCGGTTCCCGGATCCGTGGGACCGTCACGATCGCGGACGTCAGCGACGTCCCGGCGGGCAAGCAGATGATCACGCGGTACGTCGTCGAGATCGAGGACGTGGCGAAGCCGGCGTGCGTCGCGGAGACCGTGGTCCTGCTGCTCGGCTGAGCGAACCGGCGCGTCCTGCCCCGGAATCACGGTCGACCCGGCGCGTCCGGCCCCGGAATCACGGCCGATCCGGCGTGTCCTGGCCCTGCGAACGGACAGGTCGCGCCGACTCGGCACGATCCGGCGGTCAGGTCGCGCCGGCTCGCGGTCAGCCGACGGTGCCGAGGAGCAGCGGCTGCGGCTCGGGCGCAGTCTCGCTGATGTCGAAGCCGCTCTCGAGGGCCGCCTTCGCCCGCTCGAACCGTTCCGGCTCGTCGGTGTGCAGCGTGAGCAGCGGCTGACCGGCGTCGACGTGCTCGCCCGGTCGGGCGTGGATCTCGACCCCGGCCCCGGCCTGCACGGGCTCACCCTGCTTCGCCCGGCCCGCGCCGAGCCGCCAGGCGGCCAGCCCGACAGCCATCGCGTCCAGGCGGCTCACCACGCCTCCGCTCGGGGCGGTCACCACCTCGGTGTGCCGCGCCACCGGCAGCTCGGCGTCCGGGTCGCCGCCCTGGGCGGCGATCATCCGCCGCCAGGCGTCCATGGCGGAGCCGTCGGTCAGCCGGTCCGCCGGGTCGACGTCCTCCCGGCCGGCGCCGCGGAGCATCTCGCGGGCCAGCGCGACCGTGAGCGCGACGACGTCCTCCGGCCCTCCACCGGCGAGCACCTCGACCGACTCGCGGACCTCGAGGGCGTTTCCCGCCGTACGTCCGAGCGGGGTGCTCATGTCGGTGAGCAGCGCGACCGTGCGCACACCGGCGTCGGTGCCCAGCGCGACCATGGTCTCGGCGAGCTCGCGGGCCCGGTCGAGGTCCTTCATGAACGCGCCGGTGCCGACCTTCACGTCGAGCACCAGGGACCCGGTGCCCTCCGCGATCTTCTTGCTCATGATCGAGGACGCGATCAGCGGGATCGCCTCGACGGTGCCGGTGACGTCACGCAGCGCGTACAGCTTCTTGTCGGCCGGCGCCAGCCCGGCACCCGCGGCACAGATGACCGCGCCGACGTCCTCGAGCTGGTGGAGCATCTCGTCGTTGGTGAGCGACGCGCGCCAGCCCGGGATCGACTCGAGCTTGTCGAGCGTGCCGCCGGTGTGGCCGAGGCCGCGTCCGGACAGCTGCGGTACGGCGACGCCGCAGGCCGCGACCAGGGGCGCGAGCGGCAGGGTGATCTTGTCGCCGACCCCGCCGGTCGAGTGCTTGTCCGCAGTGGGGCGGGAGAGCGACGAGAAGTCCATCCGCTCCCCCGAGGCGATCATCGCCGCCGTCCAGCGGCTGATCTCGCGGCGGTTCATCCCGTTGAGCAGGATCGCCATCGCCAGCGAGGACATCTGCTCGTCGGCGACCACGCCACGGGTGTAGGCGTCGACCACCCAGTCGATCTGGCTGTCGTCGAGCTCGCCACCGTCGCGCTTGGCGACGATGACCTCGACTGCGTCGTGACGCTCGCTCATCCGGTCACCTCCACCACGTCGTCGTTGTCGAACGCGTCGGGCAGCACGTCGGTCATCGGACGCACCCCGCGGACGGTGAGCACCTGGAGCCCGGGACCGCCGTTCTCCCAGAGCAGCTGCCGGCACCGTCCGCACGGCATGATGACGTCCCCTCTGGCGTTCACGCAGACGAAGTGCGTGAGCCGCCCGCCGCCGGTCGCGTGCAGCGACGAGACCAGGCCGCACTCGGCGCACAGCGTGACGCCGTAGGCGGCGTTCTCCACGTTGCAGCCCACGACCAGTCGGCCGTCGTCGACCAGCGCGGCCGCGCCGACCGGATAGTGCGAGTACGGCACGTAGGCACGCTCGGCGACCTTCACCGCCTCTGCGGTCAGCGCGGCCCAATCGAAGTCGCCGTCGAAGTCGCCGTCGAGCTCGCCGTCGTCCTTCTTCATCTCGTCAGCTCTTGACATAGGGCTCACCGTCCGCGGCCGGTGGCCGGACCCGGCCGACGAAGCCGGCCACCGCGATGATCGTCGCGAGGTACGGCGCGGCGCCGAGGAGCTCGACCGGCAGCTTCTCCACCAGGCTCACCTGGTTCTGCAGGTTCCACATGAACCCGAAGAACACCGCGGCGAAGGTCGCGCCGACGGGGTGCCAGCGACCCATGATGACCGCGGCCAGCGCGATGAAGCCGGTGCCGGCGGACACGTCCCGGTCGAAGGCTCCGGTGGACCCGACGGTGTAGTAGGCCCCGCCGAGTCCGGCGAAGACTCCGCCGAGGAGCACGGCCTGCCAGCGGACCCGGTTGACCTTGATGCCGACGGTGTCCGCCGCCTTGGGGTGCTCACCGACGGAGCGGACGCGCAGCCCCCACCGGGTCTGGAAGAGCAGCAGCGTCACGACGACCACCGAGATGTACATCAGGTAGACCAGCAGGGTCTGGTTGAAGAGGGCCTCGCCGACCACGGGGATGTCGGCCAGCCCCGGGATGCGCACCGGCTCGAGGATCGGCGGCTCGTTGAAGTACTGCTTGACGTCCGGGTTGCCGGGGATCTGCCCGAGCAGGAAGCTCGTGAGCCCGGACGCGAAGGCGACGAGCACCACGCCGAGGACCACCTGGTTGACCTGGTAGCGCAGCGCGAACACCGCGAGCATCGTCGCGATGAGGAGTCCGGCCAGGATCCCGCCGAGCAGCCCCATGTAGGAGCTGAAGAAGAGGCTGGCGAAGACCGATGCGAAGAAGGCGCCGGCCAGGAACTGCCCTTCGATCGCGATGTTGATGACGCCCGCCCGCTCGCAGAGCACCCCGGCCAGCGCCCCCAGGACCAGCGGGGTGGCGATCCGGATCGTGCCGGGGATCGGGTTCGTGATCGCCGCGGTGAATCCCTCGCCCTGGTCGGCGTACACCCACATCAGGAAGCCGAGGTAGA
>CADCUK010000180.1 GCA_902805865.1 uncultured Nocardioidaceae bacterium
CGACGTGGCTGCGGAGTCCGGGCTCGAGCTGGTCTACGACCCGGGGGGTGCCGCTTACTACGGCCCGAAGATCTCGGTGCAGGCGCGCGACGCGATCGGCCGCACCTGGCAGATGTCGACGATCCAGTACGACTTCAACCAGCCGCGGGGCTTCGAGCTCGAGTACGTCGCGGCGGACGGCAGCCGGCAGCGTCCGGTGATGATCCACTCGGCGAAGTTCGGCTCGATCGAGCGGTTCATCGGCGTGCTGGTCGAGCACTACGCCGGGGCGTTCCCCCCGTGGCTGGCGCCGGTGCAGGTGGTCGGCATCCCGGTCGCGGAGCGCCACAACGACTACCTGTACGACCTCGCGGACCGACTGAAGAAGGCAGGGATCCGGGTGGAGGTCGACATCTCCGACGAGCGGATGCAGAAGAAGATCCGCAACGCACAGCTGCAGAAGGTGCCGTTCATGGTGCTCGTCGGTGACCGCGACATGGAGAGCGGCTCGGTGTCCTTCCGCTTCCGCGACGGCGAGCAGGAGAACGGCGTACCCCTCGACGAGGCGGTGCGACGGATCACCGAGGCCGTGGAGCAGCGGGTGCAGGTTTGAGCGACCCCGATCTCGACGCAGCCGTCGTCCGCCAGGACGGCATCGGCGTCCCGGACGGCCTCGAACGGCTCTGGACGCCGCACCGGATGGCCTACATCTCGGGCGAGAACAAGCCCGCGGACGGTACGGCGGGGGAGTGCCCGTTCTGCCGCATCCCCTCGCTCAGTGACGAGGAGGGGCTGGTGGTGCACCGGGGGACCGAGGCCTTCGTGGTGCTCAACCTCTACCCCTACAGCCCCGGTCACCTGATGGTCTGCCCCTACCGGCACGTCGCCGACTACACCCACCTGTCCGGCACCGAGACGATCGAGGTCGCCCGGCTGACCCAGCAGGCGATGCGGGTGGTGCGCTCGGTGAGCGGTGCGCACGGCTTCAACATCGGCATGAACCAGGGTGCGATCGCCGGCGCGGGGATCGCCGCGCACCTGCACCAGCACGTGGTGCCGCGCTGGGCTGGTGACCAGAACTTCATGCCGATCATCGCCCGCACCAAGACCTTGCCCCAGCTCATGACCGAGACCCGCTCGCTGCTCGCCGCAGCGTGGGCGGCGGTGGAGGAGCCGGCCGGGCCGGTAGCCTGACCGCGCCATGCTTGAGAGATTCCGCGCCTTCTGGACCAGCGTCTTCACCCCCGTCGTGCGGCTGCTGCTGCGGATGGGGATCAGCCCCGACGCGGTCACGGTGGTCGGGACGCTCGGTGTCTGTGCGGGAGCGCTGATCTTCTTCCCCCGCGGCTACCTGTTCCTCGGGGTCCTGGTGATCACCGCGTTCGTCTTCTCCGACCTCGTCGACGGGGCGATGGCGCGGGCCTCGGGACGGGTCAGCCCCTTCGGCGCCTTCCTCGACTCCACGCTCGACCGCATCGCCGACGCGGCGATCTTCGGTGGTCTCGCGCTCTACTACGTCGGTCCCGGCGACAACGACACGCTCGCGGCTCTCGCGATCTACTGCCTCTCGATGGGCTCGGTGACCTCCTACGCACGGGCGCGTGCGGAGAGCCTCGGCATGCAGGCCAAGGTCGGCATCGCGGAGCGAGCCACCCGCCTCGTGTCGATCCTCGTGGTCACCGGCCTCGCCGACCTCGCCAACATGCTGGGCGTGGGCGAGAAGGCGCTGTGGGCCATTGCTGTGACGCTGGGGCTGCTCGCGGTCGCGAGCACGATCACGGTGGTCCAGCGCATCCTCGTGGTCCGCACGCAGTCGCAGGCCCTGGCGACGCCGCCCGCGCCTGCCGGCTGAGGACGCTGCGTGGCGGGCGGGCGCGTCGAGGGCGGGTTGCGGCGGGTCGGTTCGGCCACTGCGGAGCAGGCGGTCGCGACCGGCTTCGTCACGGGCTGGCGGGTGGTGCGTGCGCTGCCCGAGGACCGGGCGCTCCGGCTGTTCGAGAGGGGTGCCGACCGGCTCTACCGGAAGAACGGGAGGGCGGTCCGGCAGCTCCGTTCGAACCTGCGACGGGTCCGCCCGGAGCTCGAGGAGACAGCGCTCGAGGCGCTGACCCACCGGGCGGTCCGCTCCTACCTGCGCTACTGGTGCGAGTCCTTCCGGCTGCCGGCCTGGCCGCTCGACGACCTCGTGGCCCGCACCCGCACGGTCCACGAGGAGCGGCTCCGGACGCCGTACGCCGAGGGGCGCGGTGTCGTCGTCGCGCTGCCGCACCAGGGCAACTGGGACTGGGCGGGCGCGTGGGCCTGCGGCACCGGGATGCCTCTGATGACCGTGGCCGAACGGCTCCGGCCGGAGCGGTTGTACGACGAGTTCGTGGCCTTCCGGGCCGGGCTGGGCATGCGGATCCTGCCGCTGGACCGGGGGAGTGACCGGTCCCCGCTGCCGCGGCTGGCGGAGTACCTGCGTCAGGGCGGTTTCGTCTGCCTGCTGGCCGACCGTGACCTCTCCCGGACAGCCGTGGACGTCACGTTGTGCGGGTCCCCGGCGCGGATGCCTGCGGGGCCGGCTCTGCTTGCCCGGGAGACCGGTGCTGCGCTGGTGCCGGCGACGCTCTCCTACGCAGGTCGAGAGCTGGAGATCCACTTCCACGAGGAGGTGCGGGTGGGGCCCGGTGCAGCGGGTGTCGCCACCGCCATGCAGGGCGTCGCGGACGCCTTCACCACCGGTATCACCGCCCACCCCGAGGACTGGCACATGATGCAGCGGGTCTTCCTCGAGGACCTGGGCTGACGACCACTGGCTACGGTTGAACAGGTGAGCTGGCAAGCAGCACCGGTCCCCACGCCGGAACGTCGACGTTCCCCGGCCCGCGTCGCCTTGGGGATGATCCTCGCGTTCGTCGCGGCGCTGTATCTGGTCGAGGCGCTCGACGTGCTGTCGGGCGGGCAGCTCGAGCGGAGCTACGGCGTGGAGCCCCGCGAGCTGGACGGCCTGGACGGGGTGCTGTTCGCCCCGGTGCTGCACGGGGGCTGGGACCACCTGCTGGCCAACACCTTCCCGTTGCTGGTCTTCGGCTTCCTCCTGCTGCTGGCCGGCGTCTCGCGCTGGCTGACGGTGACCGCACTGGTCTGGGTGATCGGCGGAGCCGGCACCTGGCTCACCGGTGGAGAGGGCTCGGTGCACGTGGGCGCGTCGGTGCTGGCGTTCGGCTGGCTGACCTACCTGCTCCTGCGGGGCGTGTTCTCCCGGCGGCCCGAGCAGCTGGGCCTGGCTGCCATCCTGCTGTTCCTCTACGGAGGACTGCTCCTGGGCGTGCTGCCCGGTCAGCCCGGCATCTCCTGGCAGGGCCACCTCTTCGGCGCCACCGGTGGAGCCGTCGCGGCGTGGATCTTCGGCCGGGTCGACCGGGCGAACCACCCGTCGAGATAATCGACGGGTGAGGAGAGACGACGGGTGATGCGCATCGGCCTCGTCTGTCCCTACTCCTTCGACGTGCACGGGGGCGTGCAGAACCACGTGCTCGACCTCGCCGCGGAGCTGGTCGGCCTCGGTCACGAGGTGGCGGTCCTCGCGCCCGGTGAGCGCACCGAGCACCTGCCGTCGTACGTCACGACCACCGGGCGCACGGTGCCGGTGCCCTACAACGGGTCGGTGGCGCGGGTGTCCTTCGGGCCCCTGGTCGCTGGCCGGGTGCGCAGGTGGCTCGCTGACGGGCTGTTCGACATCGTTCACATCCACGAGCCGGCGACACCAAGCGTCTCCGTGCTGGCACTGTGGGCCGCTCGTGCGCCGGTCGTGGCGACGTTCCACACCGCCCAGTCGCGTTCGTGGGCGCTGGAGACCACCGCGGCCACCTTCCTGCGCGCCGGGCTGGCCAAGATCGAAGGTCACATCGCGGTCTCGGAGGAGGCCCGGCGCACGATGGGTCGCTACCTCGACGCCGAGCCGGCGCTGATCCCGAACGGTGTCCGCATCGGCGAGTTCGCCGGCACGCGCGGGCGCCCCCGGACGGGCCGCCGGCTGGCGTTCGTCGGCCGGATGGACGAGCCCCGCAAAGGGCTGCCACTGCTCCTCGAGGCGTTCCCCGCGATCGTCCGGCGACAGCCGGAGACCCGGCTCACCGTCGTGGGCGACGGCTCCGCGCGCAGCCTCACCAAGCGGCTCCCGGCCGAGGTCGCCCGCCGGATCGACTTCCGGGGTCCGCTGGACGACCGCGACAAGGCGCAGGTGCTCGCAGAGGCTGACGTTCTCGTCGCGCCCAACACCCACGGGGAGAGCTTCGGGGTGGTGCTGCTGGAGGCGATGGCGGCAGGGGCCGCCGTGGCGGCGAGCGACCTGCCGGCCTTCCGCAGCGTCCTGGGTGGAGGCAGACACGGTTCGCTCTTCCAGGTCGGGGACGTCGATGACCTTGCCCGCAGCGTGGGTGCGCTGCTCGACGACGAGGTCGGCCGACGCCGGCTCGTCGACCGGGCACGCGCCGTCGCGAGCGCTCATGACTGGGCGCTGCTCGCACCTCGTGTCCTCGACGTCTACGCAGGCGCCGAGGACCCTTCGATGGACGTGGCCGCCGGCTGACCGGCGTACGCGCGGTCTGGGTCGGAGACGTAGGCTGGTCCCATCCGAAACCCCCTCCGGACGCCTCGCGGCGGCCCGGACTCCGAGCATGAAGAAGAGCGACAAGTGACTGAGGCAACGACCCCCACGACCGACTCCGCCCCCGCGCGCGCCACCGGCACCGACGGTGTGAAGCGCGGGATGGCCGAGATGCTCAAGGGCGGGGTGATCATGGACGTCGTCACCGCCGAGCAGGCAAAGATCGCCGAGGACGCCGGCGCCGTCGCGGTGATGGCCCTCGAGCGGGTGCCCGCCGACATCCGCGCCCAGGGCGGCGTCTCGCGGATGAGCGACCCCGACATGATCGACGGCATCATCGAGGCCGTCTCGATCCCGGTGATGGCCAAGGCCCGCATCGGCCACTTCGCCGAGGCTCAGGTGCTGCAGAGCCTGGGCGTCGACTACATCGACGAGTCCGAGGTGCTGACCCCCGCCGACTACGCGAACCACATCGACAAGTGGCAGTTCACGGTGCCGTTCGTCTGCGGCGCGACCAACCTCGGCGAGGCGCTGCGCCGGATCACCGAGGGCGCGGCGATGATCCGCTCGAAGGGCGAGGCCGGCACCGGTGACGTCTCCAACGCCGTCACGCACATGCGCACGATCCGGGCCGAGCTGCGGCGGCTCCAGGCGATGGAGAAGGACGAGCTGTACGTCGCGGCCAAGGAGCTGCAGGCGCCGTACGCACTGGTCAAGGAGGTCGCGGAGGCGGGCAAGCTGCCCGTCGTGCTGTTCACCGCGGGTGGCATCGCGACGCCGGCCGACGCCGCCATGATGATGCAGCTCGGTGCCGAGGGCGTCTTCGTCGGCTCCGGCATCTTCAAGGCCGGAAACCCGGCCCAGCGTGCCGAGGCGATCGTCAAGGCGACCACGTTCTACGACGACCCGGACGTGGTGGCGAAGGTGTCGCGCGGTCTCGGTGAGGCGATGGTCGGCATCAACGTGGAGGACGTGCCGCAGCCGCACCGGCTCGCCGAGCGCGGCTGGTGAACGGCGGGCGGGCGCGCGTCGCGTCCGACGTCGCCCTGTCCTGACCCTTTCGCGGCCGGTCGGGCAGGGTGCCTCCTCGAGTGCGCGTTGTTCGCGAAACGGCGCAAATCCGGGCAAAAACTCCGTAGCGTTGCGGGTGTGACCGTTGGGTCCCCCTGCCCACCTGCCTTCCCACCGGTCGCAGGCCCTGCAGGATGCCCGAACGCGACCGGAGGTGACGACATGCGTTCCGACGTCGTCGTGCACCACCGGATCGACCGCGCCACCAGGATCAGGCGCTGGGTCCTGCGCCTCGGCACGATCGTCCTCGGCGCCGCGGGGGCGCTGATGATGGCCAGCGTCGCCCACGCGTTCTGGACCACCGGCGGCGAGGGCATCGGCCTGGCAGCGACCGGGACGATGAACCCGGCCACAGGCGTGGTCGTGAGCTCGCCGACAGGCAGCGACTCGGTCTCGGTGTCGTGGACTGCGGCGTCGACGAGCACGGGCGGCGCGGTCGAGGGCTACTACGTGACCCGGATGCCGGCCGAGGGTGGCTCGCACATTGCTGCGTGCGGCACCTCGCCCACAGCGCTCGCGTCCACGCTGCACTGCACCGACACCGGCGTCCCGGACGACGACTACCGGTACGTGGTGACCGCGGTCCTGGGCAGCTGGACGGAGGCGAGCGGGCCCAGCGGCGTGGTGACCGTGCGCTTCAACAGCACCACGCCCTCCGTGGTGGCCACCACCTCACCCGCACCGAACGCGAACGGGTACAACCGCACCAGTCCGGTGACCCTGCAGCTCTCCGCGACCGACAGCGACGGCGTCGCCTCGATCACCTACCGCATCAACGGGGGTGCGCCGGTCACCGTGAACGCGGCCGCCGCCTCGATCCCGTTCTCAGGCGACGGCACCTACACGGTGACCTACAGCGCCACCGACAACCTCGGCGGCACGAGCCCGACCGGCACGCGCATCGTCAGCATCGACACCGTGGCCCCCGCCGCACCGTCCGCGCCGACCCTGGTGACGGCCAGCGACACAGGCAGCTCGTCGACCGACCGGATCACCAACGACCGCACCCCCACGTTCACCGGCACCGTCGAGCCGGGTGCCACCGTCCGGCTGTACAGCGACGGCGTGCAGGTCGGCACCGGGGTCGCGTCGGGCAGTGGCGTCTACTCGGTCACCTCCGGCACCCTGCTCGCCGAGGGTGCGCGGGCGATCACCGTCCGGGTCGTAGACCTCGCCGACAACGTCGGCGCGCTGTCCACCAGCACCTCGGTCACGATCGACGTCACCGGTCCCTCGATCTCCCCAGCCGTGCCGTTGCTCGTCGGCTCCAGCGACACGGGTCGGTCCGCCACCGACCTGATCACCGCCGACAACACGCCTGACATCTTCGGAAGCGCGCGCAACAGCGGGGCGGAGTTCCTGCGCTTGTACGCCGGGAGCGTCGAGGTCGGGTCCGCCACGGCCACACCGACGGCCACCATCACCTCGACGCTGCTGGCCGACGGCACCCACTCGATCACCCTTCGGGGCTCGGACGTGGCGGGCAACCTGTCGCCTTCGTCGACAGCGATCTCGATCAGCGTCGACACGGCCGCACCTGCGGCGCCGTCCGCGCCCGCGCTGACGGCGGCGAGCGACACGGGTGCGTCCAGCACCGATGGCATCACCAACGACTCCACCCCGACGGTGACCGGCTCCAACGAGTCCTCGGCACTCGTGACCTTGTACGCCGGGGCAAGTCAGGTGGGAACCCAGCTGACGGCGTCGACGAGCTACGCGATCACGTCGAGCGCGCTGTCCGACGGAGTCCAGACGCTCACCGCGACCGCGACCGACGTCGCGGGCAACACCGGTCCCGCCTCGGCCGGCACCACCGTCACGGTCGACACCACCGCACCGACGGCGCCGTCGGCTCCCGTCCTCACGGCTGCCAGCGACAGCGGAACGTCGTCGAGCGACCGGGTCACGAACGACAACACCCCCACGTTCACCGGGACGGCGACCGCCGCGACGAACGTGACGCTGCACACGAGCGCCGTCGCCACCGGCGCGCCGGTCAACGCCGCAGGCGGCTCCTGGACGGCGACGACGGGCACCCTGACGGACGGGACGCACAGCATCACCGCCCGCACCGACCCGGACGCCGCAGGGAACGTCGGGATCTCAGCGGTCACCACCGTGACGATCGACACGGCGGCCCCTGCGACGCCTGTGGCCCCCGCGTTGGTCGCGGCCAGCGACAGCGGTCGGTCGAGCTCCGACCTGATCACCAACGACACGACTCCGACCTTCTTCGACAGTGGCTCGCCTGAGGTCGTCGGGATCCGCCTGTACGACGGTGGCGTCGAGGTCGGGAGCGCCACCGCGTCGCCGTCCTCCATGGTGACCGCCTCCGCACTGACCAACGGGGCTCACGCGATGACGGTCCGGGTCCATGACCTGGCCGGCAACATCTCGGTGTCGTCAGCGGTCCAGACGGTGACGATCGACACCATCGCGCCGGCAGCGCCGTCGGTGCCGGTGCTTACGGCGGCCAGCGACACGGGTGCTTCCAGCACCGACCGCATCACCAACGACTCCACCCCGACCGTGACCGGAACGAATGAGTCTTCTGCACTGGTGACGGTGCTTGCGGGCACCTCGCCGGTGGGCACGCACACGACCACCTCGGGGAGCTACTCGGTCACGACCAGCGTCCTGGCCGACGGCGGCCACACGCTCACTGCGACCGCGACCGACGTCGCCGGCAACCTCGGACCCGCCTCCCCGGGCACCACGATCACGATCGACACGGTCGCACCCACCGCGCCGGCGGCGCCCGTCCTCTCGGCAGCCAGCGACAGCGGCGTGTCCTCGAGCGACCGCATCACCCGGAACACGACGTTGACCTTCACCGGCACCGCGACGAGCGGGAGCAACGTGCGGCTCTTCGACGGCGAGACCGCCACCGGGTCGGTGGTCACCGCCGGGGGCGGTTCGTACACGGCGACGACCGGCGCTCTTGCGAACGGGAGCCGCACGATCACCGCCCGGACCAACCCCGACGTTGCGGGCAACGTCGGCATCTCGGCTGCCACGACCGTCACCGTGGACACCGCGGCGCCGACCGTTGCGGTTACCCCCAACACCGTGACGGCGAACCCCCGCTTCGACGTCGTCTTCAACGAGGACGTGCACGGGTTCACGAGCTCCGACATCACCGTGACCGGGACGGCAAACCCGACGACGACCACCGTCACCGGCAGCGGCCAGTCCTACCTCGTGGAAGCCGCAGGGATGAACCGGACCGGCACCGTGGTGATCAGCTTCGGCGCGGGTGCCGTCACCGACACCGCCGGCAACGCCAGCACGACGTCGGCCGGCTCCAGCACGAACTACACGGACACCGTTGCCCCCACCATCGCGGTGACGAAGTTCGTCGCGGCAGGGAACCAGACCGCGCTCGTCGAGGGCACCGTCAGCACCGGGCCGGGTGACCCGACCAGCGTCACCGTGACGCTGTGCACCGCCAAGTCCGGGGACTGCAAGCCGGACGACACCGTGATGACGCTCAACGCACCGGTGAACACCTCGACAGGGACCTGGACGGTCACCTCCGGCACCCTCACCCCCGTCACCGGGCTCTGGGCACGAGCCGACGCCACGGACCTGAGCGGCAACATCCGAATCAGCGGTCCGGCTGGGCCGATCAACATCCCGGCCGCGGCCGCTGCCCCGACCGGTTCAGCAGGCCCGGCCGGCGGCTCCGAGGTCGACGCGCTGCGCGGCTCTGATGCTGATGTGGACAGTGGCTCTGAGGTCGACGCGGTCAGCGGCTCCGAGGCCGGCGCGGTCAGCGGTGGCCGGACGGACGAGCAGCGGGACGAGATGCGCGTCGTGATCGGAAGGTCCGAGCGCCGGGGCGAGCGTCACCACGACCGCCGCGTGGTCGGCCGCAGGCGGTAGCACCGGCCGAGCCGACGGGGCGGAGACCTCGACCTGAGGTGCTCGACCAGCTCGGGGGTTGACCAGTCCGGGGGTTGACCAGTCAGGGGCTCGATCAGCCAGTCCCGCCGCCGAGTGTCTGCCCGACCAGCTGGCTCGAGAACGATCGGCCGTGCGTGACCGGACGAGATCCAGCGGCGGCCGAGGTGGCGCGGCACGCTCCAGGTTGTGGCGTGCCTGCCCTTGGCGTAGGCGCCGCCGTGAGGAGGGACTCCATAACAACGGCGCACGGTCGGTCATGAGCCAGGGCGCCGCGGTGAAGCCGGCGCTGAGCATGACCGAAGGGCGTCACCGGCACGCGAGGTGCCGGTGACGCCCTTCTGGTCGACTCAGGAAGTGTCGGTGAATCAGGCGATCGTGTACCGGAGGTTCACCGTGGCGCCCTTGCAGGCGTCCTGGTTGACGGCGGGCTTGTTGTTGAACTTGATCGTGGCCCCGAGCCAGCTGCCCTGGGCGTTGCCCGCAGGGATCTCGGCGCCGACGGCCATGGTCGCGTTGGCCAGCGTGTAGTCGGAGGCCTCGCAGGTGCCGGCCGGAGCGCCGGCGTCCTTGACGACGCTGTCGATGCTGGCGGTCACCGTGGTGACGTAGACCGGGCCGCTGTTCGGGTTGTTGAAGGTCCCGCTGAGCTGCTGGGCCGAGTCGCCAGGCCGCATGCCGCTGACCGTGCTGGTCTGCACCGCGGTGATCGCCACCGTTGTGCCGGTCGTCGCCGAGCCGGTGCCCGTGCCGCCGGTGGTCCAGTAGGCGAAGGCCACGCCGCCGCCGACGAGCGCCACGGTGGCGGTGCCGACGATGAGCTTGCTCTTCTTCTTGCCGATCGTGCTCATGATTCTCCCTGGGTTGACAGTCGGTGGTGGCAGCGCATCTGGTGCGGATGCCGGTCTCACCTGGGACTTCCGTGTCCCTGTGATCAAGAGTGCCTCGATCACATCCCTTATAGAACGATATCGGCTGGTTCAGGACCCATCTGAGGACCTTTCGGGACGTTCGTCCTCGGCAATGGCTGCCGCCTACGATGGAACGGTGACCAGCCCCCCACGGATCGGTGTCCTCGCGCTGCAGGGCGACGTGCGCGAGCACCTCTCGATGCTGCGCGAGATCGGTGCCGAGCCGGTCGCCGTACGACGGCCCGAGGAGCTCGCGGAGGTCGACGGGCTGGTGGTCCCCGGCGGGGAGTCCACGACCATGTCCAAGCTGGCCCGCACCTTCGACCTGATCGACCCGCTCCGGCAGGCAGCCAAGGACGGACTGCCGATGTTCGGCACCTGCGCCGGCATGATCATGCTGGCGGACCGGATCGAGGGCGGCGTCGCGGACCAGGAGACGATCGGCGGGCTGGACGTCGTCGTGCGGCGCAACGCGTTCGGCCGCCAGGTCGACTCCTTCGAGGCCGACCTCGACGTCTCCGAGCTGGGCACGCCGTTCCACGCCATGTTCATCCGCGCGCCGTGGGTCGAGGGCGTCGGCCCCGAGGTCGAGGTCGTCGCCACCGTCGCCACCGGGCCCGCCACCGGTAGGATCGTCGCGGTCCGGCAGGGCCACCTGCTCGCCACCTCGTTCCACCCCGAGGTCACGGGCGATGCTCGGATCCACGCGCTGTTCGCGGACATCGTGCGCTCCGGTGGTTGAGGAGCGAACGTCGCGAAACCACTCCGTACGAAGGAAGCAGAGGCATGTCGGGCCACTCGAAATGGGCGACCACCAAGCACAAGAAGGCCGTCATCGACGCCCGCCGCGGCAAGATGTTCGCCAAGCTGATCAAGAACATCGAGGTAGCGGCCCGGCTCGGCGGCGGTGATCCCACCGGCAACCCGACGCTGTACGACGCCATCCAGAAGGCCAAGAAGTCGTCGGTGCCGAACGACAACATCGACCGGGCGGTCAAGCGCGGCTCCGGTGCCGAGGCGGGCGGCGCGGACTACCAGACGATCATGTACGAAGGCTACGGACCCGGCGGCGTCGCGCTGCTCATCGAGTGCCTCACCGACAACAAGAACCGCGCGGCGATGGAGGTCCGGACCGCGACCTCGCGCAACGGCGGCTCCCTGGCCGACCCGGGGTCGGTCGCCTACCTCTTCAACCGCAAGGGCGTCGTCGTGCTGCCCAAGGCACAGGGTGTCAAGGAGATCGGAGAGGACGACGTCCTCGAGGCCACGCTCGACGCCGGGGCGGAGGAGGTCAACGACCTCCAGGACTCCTTCGAGGTGATCAGCGAGGCCTCGGACCTCATCGCCGTACGCACGGCGCTGCAGGAGGCCGGGCTCGACTACGACTCCGCGGAGGCGCAGTTCGTGCCGTCGATGGAGGTGACCGTCGACGCCGACGGCGCGGCCAAGGTGATGCGGCTCGTGGAGGCGCTCGAGGACCTCGACGACGTGCAGAACGTCTTCGGCAACTTCGACATCCCCGACGACGTCCTGGAGGCGCTGGACGCCTGACGGCGCGCCTCGCAGGCCGGTCCGGCGACGGTCGGTTAGGTTGTCGCCCGAACACCTGTTCGGACGGTCCGGACGGCGTCCGGACGGAAGGCAGCCTCATGCGCGTGCTGGGGATCGACCCGGGGCTGACCCGGTGCGGCCTCGGTGTCGTCGAGGGCTCGGTGGGCCGGCCGCTCACGATGGTCGCGGTCGGTGTGGTCCGGACCGCAGCCGACCTGCCCATCGCCGAACGGCTCCGCCTCGTCGACGCCGGGATCGAGGCCTGGCTCGAGGAGCACCAGCCGGACCGGGTCGCGGTCGAGCGGGTCTTCAGCCAGCAGAACGTGCGGACGGTCATGGGCACCGCCCAGGTCAGCGGCGTCGCGATGGTCGCGGCTGCCCGTCGTGGCATCGCCGTCGAGCTGCACACGCCCAGCGAGGTGAAGGCGGCGGTCACCGGCAGTGGCCGGGCCGACAAGGCGCAGGTCGGCGCGATGGTGACGCGGCTGCTGCGGCTGGCCGAGGCGCCGAAGCCCGCGGACGCGGCTGACGCCCTCGCACTCGCCATCTGCCACATCTGGCGCGGTGGCGCCAACGCCCGCATCGAGGCCGCGCGCGAGCAGGTCGCGGCCGCCCTGGCCGGAAAGGGACCGAGATGATCGCCTTCGTGAGTGGCCGCGTCGCACAGGTCGGGCTGAGCTCGGTGGTGCTCGAGGTCGGCGGGGTCGGCCTCGAGCTGAACTGCACCCCCGGCACGCTGGCGTCGCTACGAGAAGGCGCGAGCGCCACCCTGCCGACGAGCATGGTGGTCCGCGAGGAGTCCCTCACACTCTTCGGATTCGCCGACGAGGACGAGAAGTCGACGTTCGAGCTGCTCCAGACGGCCAGCGGGGTCGGGCCCAAGCTGGCGCAGGCGATGCTCGCGGTGCACGGCCCCGACGACCTGCGCCGGGCCGTCCTCCACGAGGACGTGCGCACGCTGACCCAGGTGCCTGGCATCGGCCAGAAGGGCGCCCAGCGGATCATCCTCGAGCTCAAGGACCGCATCGGCCCGCCGACCGGCGGAGCCGCGACCGGTCTGGTCGCTGCGCCGTCCGAGCCGGCGTGGCGCGGACAGGTCCGCGACGGTCTGGTGGGGCTGGGCTGGTCGGCGAAGGAGGCGGACAAGGCGATCGACGCCGTCGAGCCGGAGGCCGGCATGCCTGCCGGTGAGGCGCCCGACGTCGGAGCGCTGCTGCGCGCCGCTCTCCGGGCGCTGAGCCGGGCATGACGACCGGGCGGGAGGAGGGGTGACGATGCCGGCACGAGACGACGAGCTGACCGCGGCCGAGGCGGAGCACCTCGCCGCACGCGCTGTGCTCGACGCCGAGGCGCAGGCCGACGACCGCGCCGTCGAGGCCGCCCTGCGGCCGCGCACGCTCGACGAGCTCATCGGCCAGGAGCGGGTGCGCGAGCAGCTCCAGCTCGTCCTCCACGCAGCGCGGGACCGGGGGAAGACACCCGACCACGTCCTGCTCAGCGGACCTCCAGGGCTGGGCAAGACCACGCTGGCGATGATCATCGCCGCCGAGATGTCCGCGCCCCTGCGCATCACGAGCGGCCCCGCGATCACGCACGCCGGCGACCTGGCCGCGATCCTGTCGGGGATGAACGAGGGCGACGTCCTCTTCGTCGACGAGATCCACCGCATGGCGCGCCCGGCCGAGGAGATGCTCTACATGGCGATGGAGGACTTCCGCGTCGACGTCGTCATCGGCAAGGGACCCGGCGCGACCGCGATCCCGTTGGAGCTGCCTCCCTTCACGCTCGTCGGCGCCACCACCCGCGCAGGGCTGCTCCCCGGACCCCTGCGCGACCGCTTCGGCTTCACGGCCCACCTCGAGTTCTACGAGCCCGCCGAGCTCGAGCTCATCGTCCGGCGCAGCGCTGGGCTCCTCGACGCCGAGCTGACCGACGAGGGCGCGGTCGAGGTCGCCTCACGGAGCCGGGGCACCCCCCGCATCGCCAACCGGTTGCTGCGCCGGGTCCGCGACTACGCCCAGGTGCGCGCGGACGGCGTCTGCACCCTCGACGTGGCCCGGCGCGCACTGGACCTCTACGAGGTCGACCGCTCCGGACTCGACCGGCTGGACCGTGCGGTGCTCGAGGCGCTGTGCCGGCGCTTCGGCGGGGGACCGGTCGGGCTCAGCACGCTCGCGGTCGCGGTCGGGGAGGAGCGCGAGACCGTCGAGGAGGTCGCCGAGCCGTTCCTGGTGCGGCTCGGGCTGCTGGCCCGCACCCCGCGCGGCCGGGTCGCCACCCGCGCCGCCTGGGAGCACCTCGGACTCACCCCACCACGCAGCACCGAGGCGACGCTCTTCGACGACGCGCCCGACTCGGACGAGCGCCCGGCGCCCTGATTGGCCGCGGGCCGTTAGACTCGGGAGTCGGCCTCGACCCTGCGTCGCTGTGCCCTCGTGCGGTTGGACGTCCCGGAGTCACCGTGGTTCCGCCCCGCAGCCCAGTCAAAGGAGAGTCGGTTCGTGGAAGGTCTGGCAGGCCTGTTGCCGTTCGTCGCGATAGCGGCGGTCTTCTGGCTGCTGCTCATCCGGCCGCAGCGGAAGCGCCAGCTGGAGCTGATGGCGACGCAGCGGGCCGTGGCGGTGGGCGACGAGATCCTGCTCGGCGCCGGCATCGTCGGCCGCGTCGTCGGCGAGGCCGACGACGTCCTCGAGCTCGAGATCGCCCCCGGGGTCGCCATGAAGGTGGCGCGCGGGGCCGTCGTACGCGTGCTGCAGCCGGAGACCACCGAGACGTCGCCCGACGGGCTCGACACCTCGGAACCGCTCGACCGGACCGAACCCACGGACCCCTCGCGGGACCACTGAACCTGACCGCGCGGTCCCTGGCGGGGCTGACGGTCGCTCATCGACGAGGAGCATGATGGCGAACAAGGCGTCCCGGTACGGGCGCACGCTGATCGTCTTCGTACTGGCTGTCATAGCCATGTACGGCGGTCTGGCCCTGAACGGTGAGTGGAAGCCCAAGCTGGGGCTCGACCTCCAGGGCGGCACCCGGATCACGCTCGAGGCCTCGACCGAGACCGGCGAGGAGATCACGCCGGAGAAGCTCGAGGAGGCAGCGGGGATCATCGACAGCCGCGTCAACGCATACGGCGTCGCGGAGTCGGAGGTCGCCACGCAGGGCGACCGCAACATCGTCGTCGAGATCCCCGGGGAGAACCGGGACGACATCGTCGACTCGGTGCAGCAGACGGCACAGCTGCGGTTCCGGCTCGTCGCCGGCAGCGCCCCAGGTCAGCCCGCTGCGGAGCCCACCCCGTCCCCGTCGCCCGCTCCGTCGGAGACCGCCGACGGCGGCGAGGGCGGCGGCGCGGACGGCAGGGGTGACAAGCCCGGCAGGGGTGAGAAGGCCGGCAAGGGTGACAACGCCGGCAAGCCCAAGCAGCAGGCCGAGCCCTCGGCGAGCCCTGCGGGCCGTGCCCTGTCCGAGGGGCTCGTCCGCGCCGACGAGACTCCGAAGCCCAAGAAGAACCAGCAGCCGAGCGAGGCGCCCTCCCTCGAGGTGCCGACCGAGCCGACCCAGCCGACGCCGGTCGGTGAGGTGCCGACGAACGAGTCGTCGGTCGAGGAGCTCCTCGCGTGGGCGGAGGCCCCGGACCCGGCGTCGATGCGCAAGTTCTCCGAGTTCACCTGCGAGGACGCCGACGACGTCCCGGACAACCCGGCCAAGCCGCTGTTCGCCTGCGACGAGGACGGCAACAAGTACCTCCTCTCGCCGGCGATCATCGAGGGCACCCAGCTCAGCGACGCCTCGTTCGGCATCCCGCAGAACGACGTCCAGTACGTCGTCAACCTGGACTTCAACGGCGAAGCGGGAGACGTCTTCGCCGAGGTGACCCGCGCGATCGCGGGCACGCAGAAGCAGTTCGCGATCGTGCTGGACGAGGTCGTGCTCTCCGCGCCGGTCGTCACCACGCCGATCACCGACGGCAACGCGCAGATCAGTGGTGACTTCACCGCTGCGACCTCCGAGTCACTGGCCAACAGCCTCAAGTACGGCGCCCTTCCTCTCCAGTTCGAGGGCGTCGAGGTGACCCAGGAAGGGCCGACGCTGGCAGCCGACCAGCTCGACACCGGCCTGTGGGCCGGGGCGATCGGCCTGGCACTGGTCCTGGTCTACGCGATGCTCTACTACCGGGGGCTCGGGATCGTCGTGGTCAGCTCGTTGGCGTTGGCCGCCGCGCTCACGTACGGAGTGATCCTGTTCCTGAGCGAGCAGGCCGGGTTCACGCTCACGCTGCCCGGCATCGCCGGTCTCATCGTCGGCGTCGGTGTCACCGCCGACTCCTTCATCGTGCTCTTCGAGCGGATCAGGGACGAGATGCGTGACGGCAAGTCCGTGCGGGTGGCGGTCGAGGCAGGGTGGAGCCGGGCCGTGATGACCTGTGTGATCGCCGACGCGGTCGCGCTGCTCGCCGCGGTGGTGCTGTTCATCTTCGCGATCGGCGTCGTCAAGGGCTTCGCCTTCGCGCTCGGCATCAGCACGGTGATCGACCTCATCGTGTTCTTCTTCTTCACCAAGCCGCTGGTCTCCTGGCTCGCGCAGTTCAAATTCTTCTCGTCCGGCCACAAGCTCTCCGGGTTCTCCGCCGAGCAGGCCGGGATCGACCGGATCGGGGCCCGGCGCCCGGCAGGAGTGATGGCGCGATGAGCAGGTTCGCACGACTGGGCAACGACCTCTACGAGGGCCGCGTCTCCGTCGACTTCGTCGGCCGCAAGTGGCTCTGGTACGCGATCTCGTCGCTGATCGTCGCGGTGGCGGTGTTCGGCCTGGTGGGCCCGAAGCTGAACCTGGGCATCGAGTTCGAGGGCGGTGTCGAGTACCGCGTCTCGATGCCGGCCGGCGAGGCCGACCAGGACGCCGTCACCGACATCCTCAACGCTGTCCGGGACGCCGACATCGAGAACGTCGGCACACCTCAGGTGAACACGTCCGGTGAGAACAACATCCGGGTGCAGACCGAGCCGTTGACGAACGCTGAGTCCGAGCAGCTGAGCGACGCGATCGTCGAGGCGGCCGGGGTCGACGACGACGCCATCAGCCGCCAGCTGATCGGCCCGTCGTGGGGCGAGCAGGTCGCCGATCGAGCGCTGATCGGCCTCGGTGTCTTCCTCGTCCTGGTCGTCCTGCTGATCTGGGCGTACTTCCGCGAGTGGAAGATGTCGGTCGCCGCGATCGTCGCGCTGGCCCACGACGTGATCATCACCGTCGGTGTCTACGCGCTGTCCGGCTTCGAGGTGACGCCGGCGACGGTCACCGGCGTGCTCACGATCCTCGGCTTCTCGCTGTACGACACGGTCGTCGTCTTCGACAAGGTGCGGGAGAACACCAAGAACCTCGCCAAGTCGCACAAGACGTACGCCGAGGCGGCCAACCTCGCGATCAACCAGACCCTGGTCCGGTCGATCAACACCTCGATCGTGGCGCTCCTGCCGGTCGCCGCGCTGCTCTACGTCAGCGTCACCGACGTGGGCTCGGGCGCGCTGAAGGACCTGTCGCTGTCGCTGTTCGTGGGCATGGCTGCCGGCATCTACTCGTCGGTGTTCATCGCCACCCCGCTGCTCGTGCACATGAAGCAGAGGGAGGCCAGGGTCCAGGCAGAGGACGCGCGCGCGCTCCGGCACCACTCGCGTCGCGAGGCGGACCGGTTCGCCCACGTCCCGGCGTACAGCGAGAGCATGCCGATCCTCGACGACCCCGGTGTCGAGGAGGAGCCGGCGCCCACCGGGAGCGGCTCCACAGCAGTCGGTGGCAGTCGTCCTGTCTCGCCAGGTGCGCCCGGACGGGTCACGGCGGGGGAGCGCCCCGCCTCGGGACGCCCGGTCGCGGACCGGACCTCCGCGGGCCGGCCCCAACCCACGCGGAAGCCGCGCTCCCAGCGGGGCAAGGGCTGAGGCGTGACCTCAGCTCCGGAAGGGCTCGACGGACTCTTCGAGCGGCTCATCCGTGACGTCCCCGACTTCCCCAAGCCGGGGGTGGTCTTCAAGGACATCTCGCCACTGCTGGCCGACCACGACGGACTGACGGCGGTCGTGTCGGCGCTCGCCGCGTCGGGTGTCGACGGTGGCGGGACCGTGGTGGACAAGGTCGTCGGCATCGAGGCACGGGGGTTCATCCTCGGCGCCCCCGTCGCGCTGCAGCTGGGCGCCGGGTTCGTGCCGGTGCGCAAGGCGGGCAAGCTCCCCGGGCCGACCCATCAGGTGTCGTACGCACTCGAGTACGGCGAGGCAGTCCTCGAGATGCACCAGGACGCCATCAGTCCGGGCGAACGCGTGCTCGTCATCGACGACGTGCTGGCCACCGGAGGGGCC
>CADCUK010000181.1 GCA_902805865.1 uncultured Nocardioidaceae bacterium
ACCTCGTCCATGACGACGTACCCCAGGCCCAGCAGCGTCTGCGAGCTCGCGTAGAGCATGTTGCGGAGGACCTCGGTCGTCATCACGACGATGGGGGCGTCACCGTTGACGGAGTTGTCGCCGGTGAGCAGCCCGACCTTCTCGGGGCCGTAGCGGCGCACCAGGTCGTTGAACTTCTGGTTCGACAGCGCCTTGATCGGCGTGGTGTAGAAGCACTTGCGGCCCTGCTCCAGAGCGAGGTGCACCGCGAACTCGCCGACCACGGTCTTGCCCGAGCCGGTCGGTGCCGCGACGAGGACCCCGTCGCCTCCCTCGAGCGCCTCGCACGCCCGGACCTGGAAGTCGTCGAGCGGGAATTTGTAGAGCTGACGGAAATCCGAGAGCACCGGCGTCCTCTGCTCGGCCTTGAACTTCGCGTACCGCTCGGCGGGGGTGCTCATGTCCTCTCCTGTTCCCCGCTGAGCACGCGCAACGCCTGCGGCACGGCGGTGACCGTGAGCGGCAGGGGGCCCAGCCGCTCGCCGTCGGCGTACGCCACGATGCCGGGGGCCGCGACCGTGACCTCACGGACCCGGTGGTGCTCGTAGGCCGGGTGGGTGGTGTGGGTGCCGTTGAACAGTCGTGGGTACGCGCGCAGCAGCTGGGTCCGGGTCATCGGGTGGAAGAGCACGACGTCGAGGAGGCCGTCGTCGAGCTGGGCGCCCTCGGTGATCCGCAGCCCGCCGCCGAACGACGGACCGTTGCCGACCGCGACCATCATCGCCTTGACGTTCTTGGTGTTGCCGTCGAGGTCGAGGGTGTACGGCAGTGCCTCGAAGGTCCGCAGCTCGGCGACGGTCGCGAGGTTGTACCGCATCTGGCCCCGTGGCCAGCTCATCCGGTTCGCGCGCTCGTTGACGACCGCGTCGAAGCCTGCGGACAGCACGCACAGGTAGTACGTCGGCCCGGTCCTGGCGACGTCGACGGTCCTGACCCGCCCGGCGACCACCACGTCGGCGGCCGCCCGGGCGTCGTTGCGCGGGATGCCGAGGTAGCGCGCCGCGTCGTTGCCCGTGCCGGCCGGGATGATCCCCAGCGTGGTGCTGCTGTGCGCCAGTGACTGCAGGGCGAGGTGCACCAGGCCGTCACCGCCCACCACGACGAGCGTCTCGACGCCGGCCTCGACGGCCTCACGGGCGAGCTCGCGGGCCTCGTCGCCGTCGCGCCCGGCGAGCCGGCGCACCGCGAAGCCGGCGTCACGCAGCCGGGGCTCGGCGATCGCAGCGCTCTCGGCGCCCTTCCCCCGGCCGGACCCGGGGTGGACGAGCATCGCGATCTCCCTGGTCACTCATCCACCCTAGTCGGCGGGTGAGCGTCAGAGTCGGATGGCGACGGTGAAGCGGCTCGACGGTGCGCCGACGGCCTTCGCCAACCGGCGTACGGCGTCCAGGACGAGCTCGACCCCGATGGCCGTGCCCGGGACGGCCAGCGTGAGGCGGCCGTCGTACTCGAGCAGCTGGGCCTCCCCCAGCTGCCAGGCCTGGTGCGCGGCGGCGCGCCACTTCTCCTCGAGCACCGAGAGCGGGTACGCCAGGTCGCTGGCCAGCAGGTCGCACTCGAGAGTGGCTCCCGACGGGCTGCTCAGCGTGCCGGAGACCCGTGCCGCGGTGCCGAGGCTGGTGGCGGCGGTCCACGTGACCTCCTCGACCCCCAGCCACTCGGGCAGGTCGAACGCGTCGACCGAGGCGACTGCCCCCGGGACGGGGTCGGCCATCAGTCGTCCTCCTCGCCGAGCCCTGAGGGTGCGTAGGTCTCGTCCGAGGCGGTGTCGTCAAGGTCGTCGTGGTCGTCCAGGTCCTCGATGTCCGACGCCTCGTCGTCGTCGAGGTCGTCCAGCGCGGTCCTGCGGCGTCGGTCGACCAGTCTGGCGATCACCTCCGAGGCACCGAAGAGCACCGTCATCGGGGCCGCCAGCATCAGCATCGAGAACGGGTCGGTCGACGGGGTGGCTGCGGCGGCGAAGACGAACGTGCCGACGACGATCCAGGGGCGGTACTGCCCGAGCGCCTTGCCGGAGACCACGCCTGCGAGGTTCAGCAGGATCACGAACAGCGGGATCATGAACGACACGCCGAAGACCAGCAGCATGCGCGTGAAGAAGCTGAAGTACTCGCCGAACTCGACGAGGTTCTCGAGCTCGATCGGAGTGAAGCCGATGAGGACCTCGAGCCCCTTGGGCAGGACGTAGTAGCCGGTGGCGACGCCCAGGATGAACAGCGGTCCGGCGATCGAGGCGAAGACCCGCGACCACTTCCGCTCGTGGGCGTGCAGCCCCGGCACGATGAACGCCCAGATCTGGTAGAGCCAGTAGGGGCTGGTCGCGACCAGCGCGGCCATCCCGCTCAGCTTCAGCTGCAGCAGCAGCGGCCCGGCCGCGCCCTTGATGTAGGCCTTGGTCTCGACGGAGTCGCCGAGCTTCTCCTTGGCGTCGCTGTACGGGCGCAGGACGAGGTCGAGGAGCTGGTCGTAGAAGAACAGCGCGACGACGAACGCCGCGAGGAGGGCGACCACGGCCCGCAGCAGCCGGGCGCGGAGCTCGCGGAGGTGGTCCGCGAGTGCCATCCGCCCGTCAGCGTTCGCCGACGGCGTGGGGGTGCTGAAGAGCCGCACCACATTGGCGACTCTCACCGGGGTCGGTCCACAGGTGTCTCAGGCGCCAGCGGGAGCCGGCTGGTCAGTGGTCGGTCTCGCGCGTCGGCTGCGAGGGCTGGGCCGCCGTGGAGCCGGACGGCGGGACGTACGGCGGGTTGTCGACGCGCATCGAGTCGATCTGCCGCTGCGCCTCCGTCTTGGTCTTGTCCTCTTCCTCGTCGTCCATGAGCCCCTTGGTCTCCGCCTTGAAGATCCGCAGCGCACGGCCGCTGCCCCGAGCGAGCTCCGGAAGCTTCTTGGCGCCGAAGAGGAGCACGAGCACGAGCAGGATGAGGATGATCTCAGTGGGACCGAGGTTGCCCATGTCTGTCTGCCTTGTCGTCAGTGAGGAGTGCCCAGCCATGTCGCTGCCGGGCCGTGTACTCATCGTACGCACTCGACCGCGCGAGGCGGTCTAGTAGTGGCTCAGAGCCTCGCGCGCCGTCTCCCGGACCTGCTCCGCGAGGTCGGCCGGCTCGACCAGCTCGGCGGTGGCACCGAGCGGCAGGAGGAGCCGGACGAGCCAGGCGGGGTCGGCGACGCGGAGGGTGATCGTCAGTCCTCCGTCTGCCTCCTCGGTGGCGGACTCGACGGGGTAGTACTCGGTCACCCAGCGCGCCTCGGCGGTGAGCCGGACGGTGGCCAGCAGGGCGTCGGGTGAGGGGCGGAAGAGCGCCTCGTCGAGGTCCAGCGGCTCCAACCGGCTCTGGTCGCTCACCGGCGCGTCGAGCAGCTCCACCTCGAGGATCCTGTCCAGCCGGAACAGCCGCCGGTCCTCCACGGAGTGGTCCCAGGCGTCGAGGTAGCCGTGCCCGTCCGCGTAGGAGACCGCGATGGGGTCGACGACCCGGGTAGTCACCTCGTCCCGCACCGGCGACCGGTGGCTGAGCCGGAGCTGCCTGCCGGCGTCGACCGCCTCGGCCAGCTGCTTGCCCCTCGCCTGCTCGTCGGCACCGGTCGCGACGCGCAGGTCGAGGTGGTCCGCCACCCCGGCAGCCTCACCGGCCGCCTCCTCGATCTTGCGCAGCGCCCGCTGGATGACCTCGCGCTCCTCGCCGGCGCTGCCCTCGAGGAGCGCGCGGAGCCCCGCGACGAGTGCCGCGGCTTCGGTGCTGTCGAGCCGCAGCGGGCGGGCGAGGTAGTCGGCGTTCGAGAGCCGGATGACGTCCTCGCCCTCGAGCGCGTCGAAGTCGACCTCGATCAGGTCACCCATGCCCAGCCCCGGGAGCCCGCAGAACATCAGCACGCTGATGTCGCGCCGGATGGTGGCCGGGCGGACACCGAACTCCTTCGCAGCCTCCTCGACCGACACCGAGCCGCGCGCCCGCAGGTAGGGCACGAGTGCCAGGAGCCGGTTGACCTGGTCCTTCGCCCCTCCGGTGCTCATGCCGCACCTGCCACGGCTCGCAGCCGTTCGACGACGGCGCTCCGCAGCTCCTCGGGCTCGTGGACCACGACGTCCGCGCCGTAGCTGACCAGCTCGTCCACGAGAGACTCGAGCCGGCCGAAGCCGATCTCGAGCCGGTCCCAGCCGTCGCTGGTCGCCGGACTCCCCTCGGAACCGGTGCCCATACCTCCGCTG
>CADCUK010000182.1:0-14192 GCA_902805865.1 uncultured Nocardioidaceae bacterium
CACCAGAGCTACACCTACTTCACGTGGCGTACGACCAAGCAGGAGCTGGAGTCCTACCTCACCGAGGTGGCGACGGAGTCCGACCACGTGATGCGGCCCAACTTCTTCGTCAACACCCCCGACATCCTCCACGGCTACCTCCAGTACGGCGGTCCGGCGGCCTTCAAGATCCGCGCGGTGCTGGCGGCCTGCGGGTCGCCGAGCTGGGGCGTCTACGCCGGCTACGAGCTCTACGAGCACGTGGCGGTGCGACCCGGCTCGGAGGAGTACCTCGACTCCGAGAAGTACCAGATCCGCATCCGGGACTGGAAGCAGGCCGAGGCCGACGGGCGCTCGCTGGCGCCGTACCTCACGCACCTCAACCACCTGCGTCGTCGACACCCCGCGCTCCAGCTGCTCCGCAACCTCACCATCCACAGCAGCGACGACGACAACATCCTGGTCTTCAGCAAGAAGCACGGTGACGACGTGGTGATCGTGGTGGTCAACCTCGACCCGCACGCCACCAGGGAGACCATGGTCCACCTCGACATGCCGGCCCTCGGGCTCGACTGGCACGACTCGTTCGTGGTCCACGACGAGTTCACCGGGGCCGACTGGAGCTGGAGCCAGAACAGCTACGTCCGGCTGGACCCCGGTCACGAGCCCGCCCACGTCCTGACGCTGAGGAGCCCCCGTTGAGCGAAGTCCCCACGACCGTCGTCAACCAGGGTGCGGAGACCGAGTGGTTCCGGACCGCGGTCTTCTACGAGGTGCTGGTGCGCTCGTTCCGCGACTCCAACGGGGACGGGACCGGCGACTTCAAGGGCCTGATCGAGAAGCTGGACTACCTCCAGTGGCTCGGCGTGGACTGCCTGTGGGTGCCGCCGTTCTTCACCTCGCCGCTGCGCGACGGCGGCTACGACGTCGCCGACTACGTCGACATCCTCCCCGAGTGCGGCACCACCGAGGACTTCCACGACTTCCTCGACGAGTGCCACAAGCGCGACATCCGGGTCATCATCGACTTCGTCATGAACCACACCTCCGACGCCCACCCGTGGTTCCAGGCGAGCCGGGAGGACCCGACCGGTCCGTACGGCGACTTCTACGTGTGGTCCGACACCGATGAGCTCTACCAGGACGCGCGGATCATCTTCGTCGACACCGAGCCGTCGAACTGGACCTGGGACCCGGTCCGCCAGCAGTACTACTGGCACCGGTTCTTCCACCACCAGCCCGACCTCAACTTCGACAACCCCGCCGTCCAGGACGCGATCCTGGACGCGATGGCGTTCTGGCTCAACATGGGTCTCGACGGCTTCCGGCTCGACGCCGTCCCCTACCTCTTCGAACGCCCTGGGACCAATGGTGAGAACCTCCCCGAGACCCACGACTTCCTGAAGAAGTGCCGGCAGTTCGTCGACGCCAACTACCCCGGCCGCGTGCTGCTGTGCGAGGCCAACCAGTGGCCCGCGGACGTCGTGGAGTACTTCGGTCCAGAGCTGGACGAGGAGACCGGCCGCTGGGTGGGTACCGAGTGTCACATGGCCTTCCACTTCCCCGTGATGCCGCGCATCTTCATGGCCGTGCGCCGCGAGTCGAGGTTCCCGATCTCGGAGATCCTCGAGCAGACGCCGGCCATCCCCGACGGCTGCCAGTGGGGCATCTTCCTGCGCAACCACGACGAGCTGACGCTCGAGATGGTCACCGACGAGGACCGCGACTACATGTGGGGCGAGTACGCCAAGGACCCCCGCATGAAGGCCAACATCGGCATCCGCCGCCGGCTCGCGCCGCTGCTCGACAACGACACCAACCAGATGGAGCTGTTCAGCGCGCTGCTCCTGTCGCTCCCGGGCTCGCCCGTCCTCTACTACGGCGACGAGATCGGCATGGGCGACAACATCTGGCTCGGTGACCGCGACGGCGTCCGGACCCCGATGCAGTGGACGGCCGACCGCAACGCGGGCTTCTCCTCGGCGACCCCCGGCAAGCTGCACCTGCCGGTCATCCAGGACCCGGTGTTCGGCTACCAGCGGGTGAACGTCGAGACCGAGCTGGAGAACAGCTCGTCGCTCCTCCACTGGACGCGGCGGATGATCCACGTCCGCAAGAACCACCTGGCGTTCAGCCTGGGCACGTTCACCGACCTCGGCGGCTCCAACCCGAGCGTGCTGTCGTACGTCCGTGAGCACGACGACGACACGGTGCTCTGCGTGAACAACCTGTCCCGCTACCCGCAGGCGGTCGAGCTCGACCTGCGCCGCTGGGAAGGACTCATCCCGGTGGAGCTGCTGGGTGGCTCCCGCTTCCCGCAGATCGGTGAGCTCCCCTACCTGCTGACTCTGAGCGGCTACGGCTTCTACTGGTTCCGGCTGCCGCCCACCGCCCCCCTGGAAGCAGGAGGCGCGCTGTGACCGAGAGCCTGGGAACCACGTCCGGCAGCATGAAGGACCAGCTCAAGGCACACCTGCAGCACGCCCGCTGGTTCGGCGGCAAGGGGCGCGAGTTCGAGGTCGTCGAGGTGCGCCGGCTGGCGCTCCCCGGCACCGCCGACCCGGCCACCACAGCCCCGCTCGGGATGGTCACGGTCGAGCTCGTGACGATCGAGTACTCCGCCGCCGACGGCTCGACACAGGAGCGCGACGTCTACCAGGTGCCGCTGTCGTACTACCTCGGCGAGCGGGCGCGCATGCAGCACGCGCTCGTCGGCGTGTGGAACGACCCGCAGGTCGGCCAGGTGTGGGCGTACGACGCCATGCACGACCACTCCGCCACGCCGCTGTGGCTCCAGGCCTTCGGCACGGGCGGCGAGGTCGGCGACCTGGTCTTCCACCGGGTCGGTGAGCCCTCGATCGACGTGCACGCACGCTCGACGATCATGAGCGCCGAGCAGAGCAACACCTCGGTGGTCTTCGGCGACGACAGCCTGATGAAGCTGTTCCGTCGGGTGACGCCGGGGCACAACCCCGACATCGAGATCACCGCGGCCCTCACCGAGGCGGGGAACGAGCACGTCGCCTCGCTCTACGGCTGGGTCGAGACGCCCGGCGAGAAGGAGGGCGAGGTCCTGCAGCTCGGGATCCTCCAGCAGTTCCTCCGCACCGCCAGCGACGGCTGGGACCTGGCGCTGGCCAGCCTGCGCAACCTCTACGGCGACGTGTACGACACGGGGGAAGCCCACCCCGAGGACTCGGGCGGCGACTTCGCCGGCGAGGCCCACCGGCTCGGCGCATCGGTCGCCGACATGCACGCGTCGCTGGTCGAGGCGTTCCCGACCGAGAGCTGGGGCGCCGACCAGCTCGGCCGGCTCGCCGACGCCATGTCGTCCCGGCTCGACGCCGCGTTGGAGGTCGTGCCGGAGCTGGCTGCGCACGCCGACGGGCTCCGGTCGGTCTTCGACTCGATCCGCGGCCTGGACCGGCCGGTCACCGCCCAGCGGGTGCACGGCGACCTCCACCTGGGCCAGACGCTGCGCACGGTGAAGAACTGGAAGATCATCGACTTCGAGGGCGAGCCGGCCAAGCCGCTCGAGGAGCGCCGGCTCCTCGACTCCCCGTGGCGCGACGTGGCGGGGATGCTCCGCTCGTTCAGCTACGCCGCCGAGCTCAGCCGGCTCGACCGGGAGCAGGCCGTCGCCGACGAGCAGGGCGTGGTCGCCGACCGCGCTCGCGAGTGGGCCAGCCGCAACCGCAAGGCGTTCCTCCGTGGTTACCAGGAGGCCTGCGGCACCGAGCTGGACGAGGACCTCATCACCGCCTACGCCGCGGACAAGGCGGTGTACGAGGTGGTCTACGAGGCGCGCAACCGCCCCGGCTGGCTGCGCATCCCGCTGGCGGCGATCGAGCACCTCGCCCGCCCGACCTGATCCCGACCCCCTGCGGTCCCACCCCCACGACAGACACCGAGGAGGCCACTCGTGGCTCGATCGACAGCCAGCACCGAGAGCCGACCCGTCCCCGTCGAGCAGCTCGCGCTCATCGCCGAGGGACGGCACGGCGACCCGCACTCCGTCCTGGGCGCCCACCCTCACGCGGGCAGCGTCACCGTGCGCACGCTGAAGCCGCTGGCGAGCTCGGTCGTCGTCGTGTACGGCGACCGCTCACCCGACAAGGGCCGCGTGCCGCTGACCCACGAGGACCACGGCGTCTGGGTCGGGGTGCTCCCCCAGGCTGAGGTGCCTGACTACCGGCTCGAGGTCAGCTACGCCGACGGCGTGCCCCACGAGTTCGACGACGCCTTCCGCTACCTCCCCACGCTGGGCGAGATGGACCTGCACCTCATCAACGAGGGCCGGCACGAGAACCTCTGGCAGGTGCTCGGCTCGCACGTCCAGCGGTACGACAGCCCGTTCGGTCCGATCACCGGGACGTCGTTCGCCGTCTGGGCCCCGCACGCCAAGGGGGTGCGCGTGAAGGGCGACTTCAACAGCTGGGACGGTCGCGAGCACCCGATGCGGCAGATGGGTGTCTCCGGCGTCTGGGAGCTCTTCGTGCCCGGCGTCGGCTCCGGCGCCCGGTACAAGTACGTCATCCTCGGCGCCGACGGCGAGTGGCGGGAGAAGGCCGACCCGTTGGCCGCACGCACCGAGGAGCCGCCGGCGCAGAGCAGCGTGGTCTTCGAGTCCACCTACGAGTGGGGCGACAGCGAGTGGCTCGCCGCCCGCGCGGAGGGGCGGCCCGGCGAGAAGCCGATGTCGGCGTACGAGGTGCATCTCGCCTCGTGGCGCAGCGGCCGCTCGTACCGCGAGATGGCCGACGAGCTGGTCCCCTACGTCCGCGACATGGGCTTCACCCACGTCGAGCTGCTGCCGGTCATGGAGCACCCGTTCGGCGGGTCCTGGGGCTACCAGGTCACCTCCTACTTCGCCCCCACCGCCCGCTTCGGCGACCCTGACGACCTGCGCTACCTCATCGACCGGTTCCACCAGGAAGGCATCGGGGTCATCCTCGACTGGGTGCCGGCGCACTTCCCCAAGGACGAGTTCGCCCTGGCGCAGTTCGACGGCACACCGCTCTACGAGGACCCGAACCCGCTCCGTGGGGAGCACCCGGAGTGGGGCACGCTCGTGTTCAACTTCGGCCGCAAGGAGGTCCGGAACTTCCTCGTCGCCAGCGCTCTGTACTGGCTGGAGGAGTTCCACGCCGACGGCCTGCGGGTCGACGCGGTGGCGAGCATGCTCTACCTCGACTACGGCCGCAGCGACGGCCAGTGGAGCCCCAACGTGTACGGCGGCCGGGAGAACCTCGAGGCGGTCGCGTTCCTGCAGGAGATGAACGCGACCTGCCAGAAGCGGGTGCCCGGCGCGGTCACGATCGCCGAGGAGTCGACCTCCTGGCCGGGCGTGACCCGGGAGACCCACCTGGGCGGGCTCGGGTTCCACATGAAGTGGAACATGGGCTGGATGCACGACACCTTGAACTACCTGGCCCACGAACCCGTGTACCGCAGCTACCACCACGGCCAGATGACGTTCTCGATGGTCTACGCCTACTCCGAGAGCTACGTGCTGCCGCTGAGCCACGACGAGGTCGTGCACGGCAAGGGTTCGCTGCTGCGCAAGATGCCTGGTGACCGCTGGCAGCAGCTGGCGAACCTGCGCGCCTACTACGCCTGGATGTGGGGGCACCCCGGCAAGCAGCTGCTCTTCATGGGCTGCGAGTTCGGGCAGGACGCCGAGTGGGCGGAGGCCCGGGAGCTGGACTGGTGGCTGCTCGACTCCCCGGGTCACAGCGGGCTCCAGCGGCTGGTCCACGACCTCAACGAGGTCTACCGGACCACGCCGGCGCTGCACGCCACCGACGACGACCCCGACTGCTTCCGGTGGATCGACGCCAACGACGCGAACGGCAACGTCCTGTCGTTCGTGCGCAGCGACGGTGCCGGCTCGCACGTCGCGTGCATCGTGAACTACGCCGCGGTGCCGCACCACGACTACCGCATAGGACTTCCGGCGTCGGGCACGTGGACCGAGGTGGTCAACACCGACGCGGAGGTCTACTCCGGATCGGGCGTGGGCAACCTCGGTGCGGTGCACGCGTCGGACACCGGGTCGCACGGGCTGCCCGCGTCGGCGTCGATCACGGTGCCGCCGCTGGGTGCGGTCTGGCTGCGCCACGAGCCGACGGAGCAGGCGCCCAGCCAGCCAGCCGACCAGCCAGCCGACCAGGCAGCCGGCCAGGCAGCCGGCCACGCAGCCAGCCAGGGCTGAGACGGCCGAGCGGCGGGCTGGGAGCCGACGGTTAGGGTCGGGTCGTGGAGGCGGACGAGGAGCTCGGGCGGGCCGAGGATCGTGACCTGCGCGACCGGCTGACCCAGCAGGGCGTGCGGCTGCAACCCGTCGGCAACGGCGTCGCCCGGGTCAGCTGGACGGCCGAGCTGCAGGACCGTGGCTTCGAGGCCGCCAGCGCCGCCGTGCGCGACGAGGTGTCGCTCGCGCTCGACGAGCTGAAGCAGGCGCGAGTCGAGGCACTGGTCGATCCCGACGACCTGCTGGCGACGCGGATCGCGACCTGGGCCGGTCTCCAGCGGGAGGGCGTCATGCGGGGAGCCATCGAGGAGTCCGGCGAACGGCGCGACCGAGTCGTCTTCGCCCGCCTCCGGACCGATGCCCCGCTGCACAAGTCGCGCGGCTTCCGGGCGCTGCTCAACTCGTTCCTGCCACGCAAGCGGGCGATCGCCCAGCTGCTCGTGCGCGACACCGCGGGCCGGGTGCTGCTGTGCAACCTGACCTACAAGCAGGACTGGGACCTGCCCGGCGGCGTCGTCGAGGTCAACGAGGCACCCCACCTCGCCGTCGCCCGCGAGGTCGAGGAGGAGCTGGCGCTGGACATCACCGCCGGCCGCCTCGTGCTCACCGACTGGCTGCCGCCGTGGAGCGGCTGGGACGACGCGGTCTGCCTGGTCTTCGACGGCGGTGTCCACGACCCCTCCCTCGCGGACCGGATCGTCCCGCAGGCACGGGAGATCCGCTCGGCCAGGTTCTGCACGCTCGCCGAGGTGCACAACCTCTGCGCGGACTTCACCGCGAGGCGGATCGACTCGGCGCTGGCCGGTGTCGAGTCGGGCAACGCGCAGTACACCGAGTCCGGCCGCCCCCTCTGACGCGTTCCCGCTGGCACGGCCACCGGTATTGCCCGTCGAGCTGCTCGTAGCCCTCCGGACTACCCGACGGGCAACAATCAGCCTCTGCAGGCCCGGGGCGGATCAGAACAGGGCGTTGGCCAGGCTCTGGCGACCCTTGAGGACGCGAGGGTCGTCGTTGCCCACGACCGCGAACATCTCGATGAGGTGCACGCGCGCGCGGTCACGGTCGTCGCCGGAGGTACGGCGTACCAGCTCGATGAGCCTGAGAAACGCGTCCTCGACGTGTCCGCCGAGCAGGTCGAGGTCGGCGACCATGATCTGCGCGTCGACGTCGTCGGGTGACTCAGCGGCGGCCTGGCGGGCGGCGGTGAGGTCGACGTCCGAGGTGCGCTTCATGAGCTGGGCCCGCGCCAGCCCCAGGGCGGCCTCGGCGTCGGCGGGGTTGGCGTCGACGAGCTTCTGGTACTCGGCGATCGCGGTGTCGAGGTCGCCGGAGACCAGCGCGTCGTCCGCGGCGGCGTAGCGCGGGTCGGCCTGCGGCTCCTCAGCCTCCGGCGACGGCGCCCCGGTGGCGAACGGCTGGTGGCGACCGGTCATCCCCTGCTGTGCCAGCTGCTGCAGCAGCTCGCCCATCAACGGCCGGAGCTCCGACATCGGCGGGGCGTCCTGGAAGAGCGGCTGCAGCCGACCCTGCAGCACCACGGCCACGAGCGGCAGCGCCTGCACCTGCATCGCCTGGGCGATGCCCGGCTGCGCGTCGACGTTCACCCGACCGACGGCGATGCGTCCCTCGAGCTCGCCGGCCAGCGTCGAGAAGTCGTCGGCGAGCTGGGCGCTGGCGGGCATCCGGCTGGGTGAGTACACGACCAGGACGACCGGGGCGCTCATCGAGGCCTCGAGCAGCGACTGGAAGTTCTGCTCGTCGACCTCCACGGAGTAGGACCCGGCCGAGCCCTGCGCAGCACCCGGGGGCGGGCCGCCTGCCGTCGCCCGGCCCGGCGCTTGCGGAGCGGGACGCTTGAGGCTCGACAGGTCGATCGCACCAGGACGGGAGAACGGCATGTTCATGCCGCCATTCTCCCCTACTGCAGGGAACGCTCCTCACGCGGCCGCTGGTCTCGCGTGCACGTGGTCATTCCGTGCACAACAGTCGGTGCCGGGCTCGGGAGGGACACGGATGCACGGAATGACGCGCGGTCGACTCAGAAGTCGCCGGCTGCCTTCCGGACGGGTTTCAGCATGCCGGACAGCGTCCGCAGCTCGTCGTCGGGAAGCACTCCGAGCCCGAACTCCGCGCCGACGAGGTCAGCGGTCGCTGCCTCCACGGCCGACCGGCCGGCGTCGGTGATCTCGGCCAGCACCGCACGCTTGTCGTCGGGATGACGGCGTCGGACGACCAGCCCCGCGGACTCCAGCCGGTCGATGATCGACGTCACCGAGGTGGGGTGCACCTGCAGCCGACGACCCATCTTCCCCAGCGGCAGTGCGCCGGCCCGCGAGAAGGTGAGGAGCACCAGCGCCTCGTAGCGCGCGAACGTCAGCCCGTGCGGCTTGAGCAGCTCGTCGAGCCGCCCGAGGACCAGCTGCTGCACGCGCATCAGCGAGGTCACCGCGTGCATCTGCTCGACGCCGTCCCAGCGGAGGGCCCACTGGCGTGCGGCCTCGTCGATCGGGTCGAAGGGCAGCTTCGTCATCAGTTGACCCGCGGACCCCGGAGCCCCGCCCGCTGCACCACCCTCTGGATGGTCAGGTCGCGCTCGTCGGGTCGCGCGACCGTGGTGATGTCGCGGAGCCCCTGTGCCTGCGCCGCCGACTCGAAGATGAAGTGGCCGTAGCCCAGGAGCCTGCCGATGAACGGCTTGTTCACGGTGATGTCGAGGATCCGGCTCAACGGCATCGTGGCGAGCGACTGCGAGAACACTCCGTGGACGCGGAACACCCGCATGTTCGTCACGACGAAGCGGTCCATGTGCACCTCGAGCGCCAGGTGCGACGCCCAGGCCAGCACCAGACCGCCGAGCACGAACGGCAGCCAACCGATCCTCAGGTCGACGACCAGCGCAGACAGCAGGAGCGCGGAGCCGAGGATGGCGTAGAGGGTGGCCTTCGTGTAGGCGACCCAGTGGTGCGCGACCTCGTCGACGATCACCTCGCCCTCCTCACGGAGCAGGTGCTTGCGGATCTCCGGCTGAGGGAGGAGGTCGAACCACCACGACCGCACGGCGGCCTCAGGCGAACAGGTTGTCGAGGAACCCTATGAGGGACTCGAACACCATCGACGTGGTGTCCCACGTCCAGCTCGCGCCCTCCTTGGTGAACTCCGCGAGGCTGTCGGGCGCCTGGACCATCCAGAAACCCACGAACAGCACCGCGACGCCGAGGATGAGTGGCTTCATGGAGGCTCCGTCCAGTGGGGGAAGTTCCGGACCTGCGGCTGGCGAGAGCACAGCACGACAACTTCCTACCAAGGATCCGCGGGGTGGAGCGGGAGGCGCGCGGGTGCGCTGGTACGACGGCTCGGCATGATGTCCCCATGACCCCGGCGCTCGCGGCCCTCACGTGGCCGAAGACCACTGCCCGGCTGTCGATCCGGCCGGCCACCGCCGACGACGTCGAGGCGACGTGGGCGTACCGGCGGCTGCCCGAGGTCGGCGAGTGGATCACCGCGGCACCCGACAGCCTCGAGGAGTACGCCGCCCACTTCGTCGACGAGTCCAGGCTCGCGAAGACGCTGGTGGTCGAGACGGGCGGTCAGGTGGTCGGCGACCTGATGCTGGCCCTCGAGGACGCCTGGTCCCAGACCGAGGTCGCGGACCAGGCCAAGGCCGTGCAGGCCGAGCTCGGCTGGGTCCTGCACCCAGAGCACGCCCGGAAGGGGCTGGCGACCGAGGCGGTGGCCGAGCTCGTGCGGCTGTGCTTCGAGGAGCTCGGGCTGCGCCGGGTGGTGGCCAGCTGCTTCGCCGACAACGTCGGCTCCTGGCGGCTCATGGAGCGCCTCGGGATGCGCCGTGAGGCGCACACGGCCCGCGAGTCGCTCCACCGGTCGGGCCGGTGGCTCGACGGTCTGGGCTACGCGCTCCTCGCCGACGAGTGGCGCTCACGAGTGGAGACCGGCCGGCAGGTCACCCCGGCTCCGGTCGACCGGGACCAGCGTCACGACTGGTGGGGGGTCGTCCTGGAGGCGAGGGACGCGCGTGCGCTGGGCCGCTTCTACGCCGCCCTGCTGGGCTGGGAGATCGCGAAGGAGACCGACGAGGAGTGCAGCCTCGCGCCGGCCGACGGCGTCGCCTACCTGGCCTGCCAGACCTCGAGGGGCTACGTGCGACCGGTCTGGCCGACCGAGCCGGGCGCGCAGCAGATGATGCTGCACCTCGATGTCGAGGTCACCGACCTCGAAGCGGCCGTGCGGCACGCGCTGGACGTCGGCGCGGAGCTCGCCGACCATCAGCCCCAGGACGACGTGCGGGTGATGCTCGACCCGGACGGGCACCCGTTCTGCCTCTACACGTCCTGACCGAGGAGCCGGTCCGCGGCGGCGTAGGGGTCGAGCTCGCCGGCCACCACCTGCTCGGCGAGGTCGTCGAGCTCGGTCCGGTCCGAGACGCCCGTCCACCGGCGCCGGAGGGCGGTCACCGCGATCGCCTCGACCTCGTCCTTGGCGCGGCGTACGCGACGGCGCTGCAGCGACCCTGTCGAGGCGGCCCACTCGTGGTGCTCGTCCAGCTTGGCGACCACCTCGGGAACGCCCTCCCCCAGCTGGGCGGACATCAACAGCACCGGCGGGCGCCAGCTGTCGGCCGGGCGCTCGGTGAGCGAGAGCATGTTGCGCAGGTCGCGGCGGACCGTCGCCGCGCCGTCACGGTCGGCCTTGTTGACGACGTACACGTCACCGATCTCGAGGATCCCGGCCTTGGCCGCCTGGATCCCGTCGCCCATCCCCGGAGCCAGCAGCACGACCGTGGTGTCGGCGGTCCTGGCCACCTCGACCTCGCTCTGCCCCACCCCGACGGTCTCGACGACGACCACGTCGAACCCGGCCGCATCGAGCACGCGGAGCGCCTGGGGCGTCGACCAGGCGAGCCCGCCGAGGTGGCCACGCGAGGCCATCGAGCGGATGAAGACGCCGGGGTCGGTGGCGTGGTCGGACATCCGCACCCGGTCCCCGAGGAGCGCCCCGCCGGAGAACGGTGAGGACGGGTCGACCGCGAGGACACCGACGCGCTTGCCGGTCGCCCTCAGCGCGGTGACCAGGGCGGAGGTCGAGGTGGACTTCCCGACTCCTGGGGCGCCGGTGATGCCGACGACGTGCGCACGGCCGGCGTACGGCGCGAGCCCGGCCATCACCTCGCGCAGCAGCGGGGACTCGTCCTCGACGAGCGAGATCAGCCTCCCGACAGCCCTCGCCCGGCCTGCCCGCGCCTGCTCGACGAGTCCGGGAACGTCGACAGCCGCCCCTCGCGCAGAAGGGCGGCTGTCGTCGGTCATGGCTCCAGGACGATCCGTCAGGCCGAGGGGACGCGGACGATCAGGGCGTCGCCCTGGCCGCCGCCGCCGCACAGGGCGGCCGCACCGACGCCGCCACCGCGACGCTTGAGCTCGAGCGCCAGGTGCAGGGTGATCCGGGCGCCCGACATGCCGACCGGGTGACCGAGCGCGATCGCGCCGCCGTTGACGTTGACCTTGGCGTCGTCGATGCCGAGCTCACGCGCCGAGGAGATGCCGACCGCGGCAAAGGCCTCGTTGAACTCGACGAGGTCGAGGTCGGTCGCGCTGATGCCCTCCTTCTCGCACGCCTTGGTGGTGGCGGCTGCCGGCTGCAGCTGCAGCGTCGAGTCCGGGCCGGCGACCTGACCGTGCGCGCCGATCTCGGCGAGCCACTCCAGTCCGAGCTCCTCGGCCTTGGCCTTGCTCATCACGACGACCGCGCAGGCACCGTCGGAGATCTGCGAGGACGACCCCGCGGTGATCGTGCCCTCCTTGTTGAAGGCCGGGCGGAGCTTGCCGAGGCTCTCGGCGGTCGTGTCGCCACGGACCCCCTCGTCGGTGGAGACCACGATCGGGTCACCCTTGCGCTGCGGGATCGAGACCGGGACGACCTCGTCGTCGAAGACGCCGTTCTTCCAGGCCACGGCCGCCTTGAGGTGAGACTGGACGGCGAACTCGTCCTGCTCCTCGCGGGTCAGGTTCTGCGCCGCGGCGTTGCACTCCTCGGTGAGCAGGCCCATCGCCTGCGAGGTGAACTGGTCGAAGAGCGCGTCGTAGGCCATCGAGTCGACGAGGCTCACGTCACCGAACTTGGTGCCCTCGCGCGACTTCGGCAGGAAGTGCGGGGCGTTGGTCATCGACTCCATACCGCCGGCCACGACGATCTCGTGCTCGCCGGCGCGGATCATCTGGTCGGCCATCGCGATCGCGTTGACGCCCGAGAGGCACACCTTGTTGATCGTGATCGAGGGGACGCTCATCGGGATGCCCGCCTTGTGGCCAGCCATCCGGGCGGGGTTCTGACCGGCACCGGCCTGGATGACCTGGCCCATGATGATGTAGTCGACCTGGTCGCCGCTGACGCCGGCCTTCTCCAGGGCGCCCTTGATCGCGAACCCGCCGAGCTCCGCCGCGGAGAAGCCCTTGAGCCCACCCAGGAGACGGCCGATCGGCGTGCGGGCACCTGCAACGATGACGGACGTGTCGGGCATGGGGGCCTCCTGCTGTGCGGTTCTCGACCTGGTCACCGGGACCGGTCACGGATGGCGGGGCCGGACGGGCCCACAGACAGCCCACGGTACCGATCGGCGCCTGCCCTGGGGAGGGGGCGGAGGCGCCCGCGGGTGAGGAACAAGTCACAGTTCCTCGCGAGCCTCCGACGGCCGTAAGAACATGTGCTCCATGACTGCACCACTGGACATCCCCGAGCACCTCTTCACGGCCATCGACCACGTCGGCGTGGCCGTGCGCGACCTCGACGAGGCGATGGCGTTCTACCGCGACACCTTCGGCATGGAGGTCCTGCACGAGGAGACCAACGAGGAGCAGGGCGTCCGCGAGGCGATGGTCGGTGTCGGCGCCTCCGGCTCCTGCATCCAGCTCCTCGCGCCGCTCGACGAAAAGTCCACGATCGCGAAGTTCCTCGACCGCTCGGGGCCGGGCATGCAGCAGCTCGCCTACCGGGTCACCGACGTCGAGGCCGTCGCGGCGGTGCTGCGCGAGCGCGGCGTCCGCACGCTGTACGACGCCCCGAAGCGCGGGACCGCAGGATCGCGGGTGAACTTCCTCCACCCCAAGGACTGCGGTGGCGTGCTCGTCGAGCTCGTCGAGCCCAATCCCCACGCCGACCACTGAGGACGACCACTGAGGTCGCCACAACAGGCACTGCTCGTATGACGTCGGGCACACCGAACTTCCCACCGGGAGTTACCCGCCGGTAGATTCCGCCTGACCCCGTCCACCAGCCAGGAGCACTCCGTGAAGCACATCCTCGACGCCATCATGGCCGGCGACACCTCCTCCGAGGACTTCGCCGCCCTCGAGCTGCCCGAGTCCTACCGCGCCGTCACCGTCCGCAAGGACGAGGTCGACATGTTCGAGGGCCAGGCCAGCAAGGACAAGGACCCGCGCAAGTCGCTGCACGTCGACGACGTACCGCTCCCCGAGCTCGGGCCGGGCGAGGCGCTGGTGGCGGTGATGGCCTCGGCGATCAACTACAACACCGTGTGGACCTCGATCTTCGAGCCGGTCTCGACGTTCGGCTTCCTGGAGCGGTACGGGCGGATGTCCCCGCTGTCGAAGCGGCACGACCTGCCGTACCACATCGTCGGCTCCGACCTGTCCGGCGTGGTGCTCAAGACCGGCGTCGGCGTGCACAACTGGAAGCCCGGTGACCGGGTCGTCGCGCACTGCCTCTCGGTCGAGCTCGAGGGACCCGACGGGCACAACGACACGATGCTCGACCCCGAGCAGCGGATCTGGGGCTTCGAGACCAACTTCGGCGGGCTGGCCGAGGTGGCGATGGTCAAGGCCAACCAGCTGATGCCGAAGCCCGAGCACCTCACCTGGGAGGAGGCCGCCTCCCCCGGCCTGGTGAACTCGACCGCCTACCGCCAGCTGGTCAGCAACAACGCCGGCAA
>CADCUK010000182.1:14202-18311 GCA_902805865.1 uncultured Nocardioidaceae bacterium
AACATGAAGCAGGGCGACAACATCCTCATCTGGGGCGCCTCGGGTGGCCTCGGTGGCTTCGCGACCCAGTACGCCCTCAACGGCGGCGCCAACCCCGTCTGCGTGGTCTCCAACGAGGAGAAGGCGCAGATCGCCCGCAACATGGGCGCCGAGATGGTGATCAACCGCGCCGAGGAGGGCTACAAGTTCTGGAAGGACCCGCAGACGCAGGACCCGAAGGAGTGGAAGCGGTTCGGCAAGCGGATCCGTGAGCTCACCGGCGGCGAGGACATCGACATCGTCTTCGAGCACCCGGGCCGCGAGACCTTCGGCGCCTCCGTCTACGTCACCCGCAAGGGCGGCGTCATCACCACCTGCGCGTCGACCTCGGGCTACATGCACGAGTACGACAACCGCTACCTCTGGATGAACCTCAAGCGGATCATCAGCTCGCACTTCGCGAACTACCGCGAGTCGTGGGAGGCCAACCGGCTGATCGCGAAGGGCATGATCCACCCGACGCTGTCCCGGACCTACCGGCTCGAGGACACCGGGCAGGCCGCCCTCGACGTGCACCACAACAAGCACCAGGGCAAGGTCGGCGTCCTGGCGCTCTCCCCCGAGGAGGGGCTCGGCGTCCTGAACCAGGAGCTCCGCGACAAGCACATCGACAAGATCAACCTGTTCCGGGGGCTGTGAGCGGGGTCTGACCGGGCTCTGAGCGGGGTCTGACCGGGCTCTGACCGGACCGTTGTGGGGCGCATCCCAATCGTTGAGATCACGATGGGTGCGCCCCCTTGGTTTTGGGTTGCGATCAGTGACACTAGGAGCGCACAACTCGCCCCCGGGCCCCACCAGCAGCACAAGTAGAGGAATTCGTCGATGACCGAGCGCTCCGGATTGTCCATGTTCGACCCGTCGGACGACGCCTCGCAGGGCTCGTCCTCCACCGGCACCTCGACTCCCGGCGGCGCGCCGACCTTTCCCGTCGCCCGCCGTGGCTACGAGACAGCCGTCGTGGACCGCAAGTTCGCCGCGCTGACCGCGGACCGCGCCGCGCTGGTCGCCCGCCTGGAGGAGCAGCAGAAGCGCACCGCCGCGCTCGAGGCCGAGATGGCCCAGCTGCGTGAGCAGGGCGGTGGCGTCGCCGCGTCGTACTCCGCGCTCGGCGGACGCGCCAGCGAGATGCTCCGGCTGGCCGAGGAGCAGGCCGAGGAGGTGATGTCGTCCGCCCGCAACCGCGCCGACGAGCTCGTCCGGTCGGCCACCGCCGAGGCGAGCATGCTGAAGACGCAGGCCGCCCGGGACACCGAGGACATGCGGATGGTCCAGCTGAAGCAGCTCGACGAGGCGCGGACCACCGCGATGGGCGAGGTCGAGCGGCTGCGCGCGCTGGCCGGCGCCGAGGCGGAGGACATGAGAGCCTCCGCGGAGCGCGAGGCGTCGCAGACCCGGCTTGCCAGCGAGTCCGAGGCGAACGCCCTTCTCACCGGCGCACGCCGGGAGGCCGAGCAGACCCTCGCGATCGCCCAGCGCGAGGCCAAGGAGATGGAGCGCAACCTCGCGGTCGAGAAGGAGCGGCTGACCCGTGAGGCGGCGGAGCACCACTCGAACGCTGTTGCTGAGACCCGTGGCCTCGTCGAGGAGGCGCAGGCCCAGGCAGCCGAGGCCGAGTCCCGGACCCGTGAGGCGATCGCCCTCGCCACCACCCACCGTCAGCAGGCCGCCGAGGAGGCGGAGCGGGTCCTCACCCGCTCCCGTCGCGAGGCCGAGCAGCTGGTGACCTCGGCGCAGACCCAGGCCGAGAGCTTCATCGCCGCCGGTCACGCCGAGGCCGAGCGTCAGCTCTCCGAGCTCAACATCGAGGTCGACAAGCTCACGAAGCGTCGTGACGCGATCGTGGCGCAGCTCAGCGCGCTGCGTGACGTGGCCTCCGGGTTCGTGGACCTGGCCCCGGCAGCAGCACCGGTCGAGGCGGCACCCGTCGAGGCGGCGCCGGTTGCGGCCGTCGACGAAGGCGCCGAGGGCGACCTCGAGGACGCACCCTCCGCCCAGTCAGCAAAGAAGGCGTGACCCAGCCCGGCGGGGGCGCGTCGCCGAAGTCGTCGTCGGTTCCCGCGGTGGCGCACGGCAAGCCGCGGTCCACCGGTTCCGGCGAGGGCGGCCCGCTGCAGCCCTCGGGGCGCACACCGCACGGACCGTTGATGCTGGGGTTCCTCTACGCCGCCGGCGCGCTGATCGCGATCTGGCTGGGGGGTCTGCTCCAGACCGTCGGGCCGGTCATCATCCTCGTGGTCGTCGCGCTGTTCCTCGCCGCCGGGCTCAACCCCGTGGTCGAGTTCTTCGTACGCCGGGGGATGCGTCGCGCGTGGTCGGTGCTCCTCGTCACGGTGCTGGTGCTCGTGGCCCTCATCCTGTTCTTCGTCGCGCTGGTCCCGGTCATCACCGACCAGGTGACGACCCTGGTGGACAAGGCCCCGGCGTGGCTGGACTCGCTGCAGAGCAACAGCCAGGTGCAGAAGCTCGACGACGAGTACCAGGTCATCGACAAGGCCAAGGACTTCATCAGCAGCGGGGACTGGGCCTCCAGCCTCTTCGGTGGCGTGGTCGGCATCGGCGTGGCCGTGCTCGGCTTCCTCGCCAACGCGTTCGTCGTCACCGTGCTGACCCTGTACTTCCTCGCGTCGCTGGCCCACACCAAGGCGTCGCTCTACAACCTGGCGCCGGCAAGCCGCCGCCAGCGGGTGACCGAGCTCGGTGACCGGATCTTCGACAGCATCGGCGGCTACGTCGCGGGCGCCTTCGTGGTGTCGGTCTCCGCCGGGCTCACGTCCCTGGTGTTCCTGCTGATCGTCGGCCTCGCCGAGTACGCCGTGGCGCTTGCCGCCGTGGTCGCGCTCCTCGACGTCATCCCGATGATCGGCGCCACCATCGGCGCGGTGCTCGTGACGGCGATCGGCTTCGCGACCGACGTGAAGATCGGCATCGCCTGCCTGATCTTCTACATCATCTACCAGCAGATCGAGAACTACCTGATCTACCCGAAGGTCATGCAGCGCTCGGTCGACGTGCCCGGGCAAGTCATCGTCATCGCGGCGTTGGTCGGCGCGGCACTGCTCGGCGTCGTCGGGGCGCTGCTCGCGATCCCGACGGCGGCAGCCATCCTGCTCCTCGTGAAGGAGCTCTGGCTCCCCCGCCAAGCCGCGCGCTGACCTCCGCGGGACAATGAGGCCCATGGCGAAGATCCGCGGCAACTCGATCCTGCCGGCCCGTCGCGAGCCCGTGTCGCTGCACACCGCGGACGGGCTGGAGCTCGTCGGCGAGCTCGCGCTCCCGCCAGAGGCGGACCCGGTGGCGACGATGGTCTGCCTGCACCCGTTGCCGACGCACGGCGGCATGATGGACAGCCAGATCTTCCGCAAGGCAGCGTTCCGGCTGCCCGCGCTGGCTGACATCGCCGTCCTCCGCTTCAACACCCGGGGCACGACCAGCATGCAGGGCACCAGCGAGGGAGAGTTCGACAACGCGGTCAGCGAGAAGTACGACGTCGCGGCGGCGATCGAGTACGCCGAGTTCCACGACCTCCCCGACATCTGGCTCGTCGGCTGGTCGTTCGGGACCGACCTGACGCTGATGTACGGCCACGACCCGGCGGTGAAGGGTGCGATCCTGCTCAGCCCGCCGCTCCGGTTCAGCGAGCCGGCGCACCTCGAGGTGTGGGCGAAGGGCGAGAAGCCGTTGAAGGTCGTGGTGCCCGAGCACGACGACTACCTCCAGCCGCCCGAGGCCCGGGAGCGCTTCGCCGCCGTACCGCACGCGGAGCTGGTCGCCGTGGAGGGCGCCAAGCACCTCTGGGTCGGCGACGCAGAGCGGGTCCTCGACGAGATCGTCGCGACGATCAACCCCGCCGTGGACCTGCCCCTGCCTGCGGAGTGGGAGGGGAGCATGGAGGTCGCGGACACCAGTGCCTACAACAACCTCAAGCCCCCCTCCTCGTCACCGTCGAGCTGACGGTCAGACGGGCTGGGGCTCCTTCTCTGAGTCGCCGTTGCCACCTGCAGCGGGACCGGGCTCGTCCTCGGCGGTGAGCGGTGCCGCGATCGACTCCAGCGACTTGCCCTCGGCACGGA
>CADCUK010000183.1 GCA_902805865.1 uncultured Nocardioidaceae bacterium
TGCTCCAGCACGACACACCCGAGGACTTCGTCCTGGCCACGGGCACCGGGACGACCGTGCGGGAGTTCGTCGCGACGGCGTTCGAGCGCGCCGGGCTGGAGTGGGAGGACCACGTGCGTCTCGACCCTCGTTTCGAGCGGCCGGCCGAGGTGCACTCACTCATCGGCGACTCGTCGAAGGCGCACCGACTGCTGGGGTGGAAGGCACAGACCCACGCCGAGGACCTCGCGCGGATCATGGTCGACGCCGACATGGCCGCGCTCGCCACCTCCTGAACGAGTCAGCCGTCGTCAGGGACGGCTCTCGCGAGTGCAGCGAGGACCTGCTCCTTGCGCAGGGCACCGGTCGCCCGCGTGACCTCGTGCCCGTGCTGGTCGAGCACGAGCGTCGTCGGCGTGCGCAGGACCCCGACCCGGCGTACGAGCTCGAGGTTGTGCTCGGCGTCGACCTCCAGGTGCTCGACCCCGGGCACGACTGCCGCCACATCCGACAGCACTCGACGGGTGGCGCGACAGGGCGCGCAGAACGCCGATGAGAATTGGAGCAGGGTGGCTCGCTCGCCCAGGTCGTGCTCGAGGCGGGAACCGCTGAGGACCCCCGCGGGCGGCGCCTCCACGGACCCGTCCACCCCCTTCACCTCGTGCGTCCCCCGGAAGCGGCCATCGGTCAACGCCCGATACACGCCGAAGACAGTCGCGGCGGCCAGCACCACAAGGGCCACCCACGCTCCTTGACTCATCCGTCGATCAAATCACTTTCCACTTCGCGTAGCGGGACCTAGGTCGGGGTATCGACCACCCGGGTGGGTCATGGCTGAAGCAGACGGCCGGCGCGACACTCGCTGGGGTACATCGGGGTGAGAGCAACATGGGGGAACGAGCATGAGGATCAGTCGACGCCTGCGCAGGGCCAGCACCGCGCCCACGGCGGGACGACATCGGTGGATCGCTGCGGCTGTCATGGCCGTCGTGCTGGTCGCGCTCGTCGTGTGGATCGGGATCGAGCTGAGCGACTGGCCACCTCCGCCGCCCACCGCGACGAGCTGACTCGACCAAACCTTGCAGCTGTCCGATTTGAGAGGTTTCAAGGTTTCGGGGAAGCGGCAGTAACCCAGCACCAGCCACGTCGTTGGATCAAGTAGGAGTGAGTGACACGTCGTGGGGGTGTGTCAGTCGGTTCGAAATCGTGGTCCGATCCGCCTTGGGGGATGGCTCGGTCCACGGGGGGAAGTGGTAGGTAAACATGGTCGTGACGGCGGGGGGCTGCAGTTGCGACGGACGGAGACCTACGCCTCGTGGCGGCTCGAGGCGTAGGTCTTCGTGCTTTTAGGGGGAGGGTCCTGGTTGGCGGGTGCTGCGGGGGGACTGCGGCGCTCGTCGAAGGGACCAGGGCGGGTCAGCCCGACCTGGGCAGCGGTCTCCTCCCAAGATCGCTGTGTGGCCGGGCGGTGACCCCAATCACCGCCCGGCGCTCCCATTGGCTGCCTACGATGACGTAGCGCGGCCGCGCACCTCTTGCTCTGCGCGAAGGACCCCCATGACCATCCGGATGAAGGCGCTGCTCATCGCAGTCAGCGCTGTCGTCGCCGGACTCATGCCGGGGCTGGCCGCACCTCTGCTCGGCACGTCGGCAGACCGCGTCACGGATGCCGCTGCCAGTCCGGCCGATCATCGACCGAACATCGTCCTCGTCACGACCGACGACCAGACGCTCGTCGACATGCGCTGGATGCCCAGGACCCGGCGGCTGCTCGGCGGGGAGGGGCTGACCTTCGAGCGTGCGATGTCGCCCCACCCTGCGTGCTGCCCCGCCCGCGCCGAGATCGTCACCGGGCAGTACGGCCAGAACAACGGCGTGCTGCACAACACCGGCGAGCTCGGCGGGTTCCAGTCACTGGTCGACAGCGCGAACAACCTCGGCGCCTGGCTCCAGGACTCGGGGTACCAGACCGCGCTGGTCGGCAAGTACCTCAACGACTACGGCCGCGAGCACGGGCTGCAGTCGGGTTGGACCCACTGGGACGCCTCGGTGAAGGGGGTGTACTCCTACGACGAGACGACCACCTATGACGACGGCAACGTGACGCTGCGCGACGGCTACATCGCCGATGTCATCCGCGCGCAGACGAACAGCTGGGTGGAGGAGTTCGCCGCCGCCGAGACGCCGTTCTTCATCTGGGCGTCGCAGCTCGCGCCGCATGCCGGCCGCACCCCGGAGGAGGCGGACGGCACCGCCTGGCCCGCGAAGCGGCACCTCGACGACCTGACCCGGGTCGAGGCGCCCTCGCTGTCCTCGCCGGCCTTCAACAAGGCCGATGCCGTGGACCGACCGGTCTACGACGACCCCGAGGTCGGTCGGGCCAGCCGGGCCTGGGTCCAGAGGGCGTTCACCGCCCGCATCCAGTCGTTGCAGTCGGTCGACGAGATGGTCGCCCGGCTCGTGCGCAAGCTGCGCGACTCCGGGGAGCTCGAGAACACCTACATCTTCTTCACCTCCGACAACGGCTTCCTGCTCGGAGAGCACCAGATCGTCGGGAAGAACGCGTTGTACGAGGAGGTGCTCGACGTCCCGATGCTCGTGCGCGGACCCGGCATCGAACCCGGGACGCGCAGCAACGTCCCGGTGACGCTCACCGACCTCGCGCCCACCTTCGTCGACATCGCCGACGCGACCCCGGGCCGGGTGATGGACGGCGCCACGTTCCTGCCGGCCCTGCACGGGAAGCCGCTCGCGTGGCGCGACACCCAGCTGGTGCAGACCGGCACCGTGCTCACGACCGGGCGGCAACCAGGGTGGGAGTGGCGCGGCGTACGAACGTCCCGATACACCTACGCGTACGACCCGCGTACCGGTCAGCGCCAGCTCTTCGACCGCGCAAAGGATCCTTCCGAGCTCGCCAACGTCGCGACCAAGGCTCGGTACGCCGACGTGGTCCGCGAGCTGCACCGGCGGACCGTGACGCTCCAGACGTGCTCCGGACCGGCTTGCCGGGTCTCGTTCGGCCCGCCCGGCAAGCCGCTGCGAACCGGCCCCGCGACCCGCAACGAAATCCGTCCGTAACCACCGTTCCCGGCCGTCGTTGACGTTGCCGTAGCGCCACGCGTCGACGGCGGGGGTGGTTGACGCAGGCGCTGCGCAGGGCCAGCGGCACTCCCTCCCATCGGGCCGCTGGTCCGCTACCTCAGAGGGCGGCAATCTCCCAGGCCGCCGCCCGCAGGGGCCGCTGATCACCTCCCAGGTCAGCGGCCCCGCTGGGGTTGCGCTCGGTTTCGAGACGCTCGCTGCGCTCTCTCCTCAACCACCGAGGGGTCAGCCGCCCGCGAACGGAGGGAGGAACTCGACCGTGCCGCCGGGCTCGACCTCCACGGTCGCCGGGTCGGCGGTCCCGAGCGGCCGGTCACCGATCAGCACCGAGCACACCTGCAGCACGGGGGCCAGCTTCGCGCCGTTCGGGTGGCGGCGTACCAGCTCCTCGCGCAGCCAGGCGACCGACACCGGACCCGGGACCTCGACCGACACCGAAGCCTCCCCCGCAGCGGCGCGTGCCGCGGCCCAGAGGTGGACGGTCACAGGCGGCGCGGTGCTCATTCCGTTATCCTGCCTCAATCACTCCGGGGCTCAACGGCGAGTCACCCACCCCCTCACGGGACTACCGGGAAGGAGCGGGATGAGCACTCTCCTGCTGCTGACCAGCGCCCTCCAGCCCTCGGCCGAGGTCCTGCCCGCCCTGGCCCTGCTGCCGCACACGGTCCGCGTGCTGCCCGCGGAGGGTACGGCGTTGCTGGAGGCCCCGCCCGCGGACCTCGTCCTCGTCGACGGTCGCCAGGACCTCGCCAAGGCGCGCGACCTGACGCGGCTGCTGCGGACGATCGGTACGACGTCGCCGGTGCTGATGATCCTCACCGAGGGTGGCTTGTCGGTCGCCGCGATCGACTGGGCCTTCGACGACTTCCTGCTCAGCACCGCAGGTCCGGCGGAGACCGAGGCCCGGATCCGGCTGGCGATCGCCCGGCTCGACAGCCACACCGACGCCGACCCCGAGGCGCACGTGATCCGGTCCGGCGAGGTGAGCGTCGACGACGTCACCTACACCGCGAAGATCGGTGGTCGCCCGCTCGACCTGACGTTCAAGGAGTTCGAGCTCCTCAAGTACCTCGCCCAGCACCCCGGTCGCGTCTTCACCCGCGAGCAGCTGCTGCAGGAGGTGTGGGGCTACGACTAC
>CADCUK010000184.1 GCA_902805865.1 uncultured Nocardioidaceae bacterium
CCACGTTGTCGACGGCCTCCGGCGACATCCGGGTGGCCCGGATGACCAGCGGTCAGGCCAGCCTCAAGAACGTCACCGGCAACATCCGGCTCGGGGTACCCGACGGCACGCCCGTCTGGACCGACATCAGCACCAGCACCGGCCGCGTGCAGTCGACGCTGAGCCCGACCGGCGCCCCCGGCGAGGGACAGGACCACGTGGAGGTCCGGGCCCGGTCGCTCAGCGGCGACATCTACCTCGAGCGTCTCTGAGAAAGGTCACGCCATGAACGACTCCAACCGCCTCACCGCCCTCTACGCCGATGACCTCAAGGTCCAGCGCGAGCGCGCCGTCCGTCGCAGCCTCGCCACCGGCGGCCCGTCCCGGCGTACGACCCGACGCGCGGTCGCCTCGACGCTGCACCGGCTCGCGGACCGGCTCGACGGCGACTGACGAGCAGCTGCGAGGTCAGTCGACCTGCGTGCGGTGGAACCTCTGCGCCGAGCGGGACGGCGTCGGTCCACGCTGCCCCTGGTAGCGGGAGCCGTACTTCTCCGAGCCGTACGGGTGCTCCGCCGGCGAGCTGAGCCGGAAGAAGCACAGCTGGCCGATCTTCATCCCCGGCCACAGCTTGATCGGCAGGTTCGCGACGTTGGCGAGCTCGAGAGTCACGTGCCCGGAGAACCCCGGGTCGATGAACCCCGCGGTCGAGTGCGTGAGCAGCCCGAGCCGCCCCAGCGACGACTTCCCCTCGAGCCGGGCGGCCACGTCGTCGGGAAGGGTCACGACCTCGTAGGTCGAGCCGAGGACGAACTCGCCGGGGTGCAGGATGAACGGCTCGTCCCCGAAGGGCTCCACCATCCTGGTCAGGTCGGGCTGGTCCTCGGCGGGGTCGATGTGCGGGTACCGGTGGTTCTCGAAGGTCCGGAAGAACCGGTCGAGGCGTACGTCGATGCTCGAGGGCTGGATCATCGACTCGTCGAACGGCTCGAGAGCCACCCGCTCGGCAGCCAGCTCGGCCCTGATGTCGCGGTCGGAGAGCAGCACAGCGGCACCCTACCGTCACAATGTCGAGGTGCAGATCCGTTCGTACGTCGCGCTGGGTGACTCCTTCACCGAGGGCGTCGGGGACCCCGACCCGAACCGACCCAACGGCGTCCGCGGCTGGGCGGACCGGGTGGCCGAGGTGATCGCCGCGCAGGAGCCCGGCTTCCGCTACGCCAACCTCGCGATCCGGGGCCGCAAGATGCACCAGGTGCTGGAGGAGCAGGTCGAGCCGACCCTGGGCCTGGGCCCGGACCTGGTCAGCATCTACGCCGGCGGCAACGACATCCTCCGACCCAAGGTCGACGTCGACGCGATCGTGGCGCCGTACGCCGACGCGATGCACCGGCTGCAGCGGGCCGGAACCCACCTGCTGCTCTTCACCGGCTTCGACCTCGGCTGGGCGCCGATGTTCGGGCGCCTGCGCGGGCGGGTCGCGGTCTACAACGAGCTGGTCCGGGAGATCGCCGACGACACCGGCGCGACCCTCGTCGACTTCTGGCGGATGCGCGAGTACCGCGACCCCCGCATGTGGGACATCGACCGGATCCACATGTCCTCGATCGGGCACCAGCACATGGCGGTGGCGGTCCTCGACGCGCTCGGCGTCGAGCACGCCGTCAACCTCGACCCCTTGCCGCGGCTGCGCGAGCTCAGCCGGAAGGAGCGACGGGAGGCCGACCTCGCCTGGGCCAGGTCCCACGCCGCGCCGTGGGTGCAGCGACGGCTCACCGGACGCTCGTCCGGGGACGGGCTCCGACCACGCGTTCCCGAGCTGTGTGCGGTCGGTCAGGACGGCCCGAAGGTGTCGGGTACTATCTGACCGGCTCGCAGGGGTCCGGACCCCTCAGAGGTCCGTGCGGATGTAGTTCAATGGCAGAACATGAGCTTCCCAAGCTCAGAATGCGGGTTCGATCCCCGTCATCCGCTCCGATTCGTCACCCGCTCGCCGGGACCATCGGCGGCGACCTCCAGCTCGAGTCCCGGGACCTTCGCACCGGATTCCGCGGCGCTGCGGCTTCCCGGGACCTCTGGCGCTGACGGGGCCTCCTGCACGCCCCATGCTGACCTCAGGGATCCGGGGCCGGTCCGCGAGGGAGGTGGGCATGGCGATACCGCTGCAGCGCCGACCTTCCGAGCCGAGGCGCGCGGCGTGGCGGTGGCCGCGGTGGCGCCGGACCGAGGCCGCCCTTCGCGACGCGTTGGAGCGGGAGCGCGAGGCCGTGGAGCGGCTCAAGCAGCTGGACCGGGCGAAGACCACGTTCGTCAGCACCGTCAGCCATGAGCTGCGGACCCCGATGACCAGCGTGCTCGGCTACACCGACATGCTGCTCGGCGAGGCAGCGGGTCCGGTCACCTCCGAGCAGCGCCTGATGCTGGAGGCGGCACGGCGCAACGGCCGTCGGCTGCTCCGGCTCATCGAGGACCTGCTCACGGTGTCGCTGATCGAGAACGGCACCTTCACGATCGACTCCGAGCCGGTCGACCTCCGGACCGCGGCTCAGGGTGCCCTCGAGGCGGTGCGGCCGCTCCTGGCCGACCGGGACCTCGAGCTGCGGGTCGACCTCGGTCCCTGCGAGCTCGAGGTGCTGGGCGACCCCGACCACCTCGAGCGCGTCGCGCTGAACCTGCTGGCCAACGCCGTGAAGTTCACCCCTGACGGAGGGAGCATCGAGGTCCGGCTCAGGGAGCGCGAGGGCAACGCGGTCCTCGAGGTCTCCGACACCGGGATCGGCATTCCTGCGGACGAGCAGCCGCAGCTGTTCGAGCGGTTCTACCGGACGACCACCGCGCAGGAGCTCGAGGTCCCGGGCACCGGGCTGGGACTGTCGATCGTCAGGACGATCGTGCTCTCCCACGGTGGTCACGTCGGGGTGCGTTCGACTCCGGGCGCGGGTACGACGTTCCGGGTGGACCTCCCCCTCGGGCCTGGTCCGGTCAGGTGACGTCGCGGCGGACCGACAACCAGACACCCATCGCCGCGAACAGCACCGCATAGCCGCCGAGAACCAGGGCGCCCGCCCACCACGGCAGCAGCTCGCCGAACACCGCCGGTGGGCTGGTGACCGCCGACGACGCGGTGCTCGGCAGGAACTTGCCGACTTCCTCGAGGTCGGCGGCGTAGAGCCCGACCGACACGAGCGGCTCCACGAGGAAGGTCACCGCGACGGCGACGAGCAGCGCCGCGACCTGGTTGCGGATCAACGTGCCGATCCCGATGCCGACCAACGTCCAGAGTCCGACGGCGAGCACGGCGAGCGCGACGGCCCGCCACAGGCCGGGACTGCCGAGCCCCAGGTCGTTGCCGCGGATGAGCACGACCAGCCCGCCGGCGAGGAACGCGGACAGCACCGCGACCACGCCGTACCCGATCCCGACGACGAGGTGCGCGATCGCCTTGGAGACGACGACGCGGACCCGCCTTGGGGTGGCGAGGAAGGTCGGCGTGGCGGTCTCGTAGCGGTACTCACCTGTCATCCCGGTGACGCCGATGACGAGCGCGAAGATGTAGGCGCCGGAGAACGCGGCCGCGGCGTAGATCCCTCGGAGCGTCTCGGGGCTCTCGAGGCCGGGGGTCGTGGGCTGGCCGGCGCCCGGGTCGAGCCCGGCGAAGGCGGCGGACGCCGCGGACTGGATGACGGTGTAGAGCACGACTCCGATGAGCAGCCCCCACCACAGGCGGGTGCTGAGGATCTTCGTGAGCTCCGAGCGGACGAGTCCCAGCCTCATCGGCTCACTCCTTGGGTCAGCTCGAGGAAGAGCCGTTCGAGGTCTCCCGGCTCGTTGGCGAGCTCGTGCAGCTCCAGCCGCTGGTCGTGCGCCAGCCGGCCGATCTCGGCCGTGCTCCACCCGGACACGTGGAGCGCGTCGGCGCCGTCCTCGCTGACCGTGCTCTGCGGACGCACTTCGCGCAGCGAGCCGGCGAGCCGGTCGCGCTCCGGCGTCCGGACCAGCACCGAAGCCTGCGACCGCTCGAGCTCGACGAGCGGGCCTTGCGTCACGAGGCGGCCGTCCGCGATGACGACGACGTCGTCGACGGTCTGCTGGACCTCGCTGAGGACGTGGCTGGAGACGAGCACGGTGCGGCCCTCCGCGGCCAGGGCGCGAAGCAGTCCGCGCAACCAGGCGATGCCCGCGGGGTCGAGGCCGTTCGCCGGCTCGTCCAGGATCAGCACGGACGGGTCGCCGACGAGCGCCTGCGCCAGCCCGAGCCGCTGCCGCATGCCCAGGGAGAAGTTGCCGACGCGCCGACCGGAGAACTCGGCGAGCCCGACCGTCGCCAGCACCTCGTCCACCCGCGCCACGGGGATGTCGGCGGCCTGGGCCAGGAACTTCAGGTGGTCGCGGGCGGACCGGCCGGGATGGAAGCTCGCGGCCTCCAGCGCCGCACCGACCTGGCGCAGGGGCTGGTCGAGGTCCCGGTAAGCGCGACCACCGACGAGGACCTCGCCGGACGTGGGCCGGACCAGCCCGAGCAGGCAGCGCAAGGTCGTCGTCTTGCCGGCGCCGTTGGGACCCAGGAAGCCGGTCACCCGGCCGGGCGGGACGGTGAAGGACAGGTCGTCGACGGCGCGCACGCCGCCGAAGCGCTTGGTGAGCGCGCGGACCTCGAGCGGGAGGCCGGGCTTCTGCGGCAGGGGCGTGGTGGTGCTCATCGCGGACCATGCTGGCAGAGGCTTCGGTCGGTCGGCAGGATGGGGTGGTGGCAGACACAGCGGCGGGGACGGCGGCAGGGACAGGACAGTTCGAGGGCTTCCCGCTGGCCGCGCTCGACTTCTACGACGACCTCGAGCTCGACAACACCAAGACGTTCTGGTCGGCCCACAAGTCGGTCTACGACAGCACCGTGCGGGCGCCGATGGTGGCGCTGGTCGGCGCCCTCGCGGACGAGTTCGGACCGGGCAAGGTGTTCCGGCCCTACCGCGACGTGCGCTTCGCCAAGGACAAGACGCCGTACAAGGACCACCAGGGCGGCTTCGTCGCAGCCGGTCCCGGCGCCGGATGGTACGTCGAGATCGGCGCCCCGGGCGTGCGCGTGGGGGCGGGGGTCTACCGTGCGGCGGGTGCCCGGCTCGCGGCCATCCGGGACGCCGTCGGCCACGACCTCACCGGGCCCGCGCTCGAGGGCATCCTCGTCGGGCTCGAGCGGGACGGCTGGAAGCGTGAGGGCGAGCGGCTGCGCACGACGCCGCGCGGCTGGTCCTCCGACCACCCGCGGATCGACCTCCTGCGTCACAAGTCCCTGTACGTCGGCAGGAGCTACGGGTTCGACGAGGTGATCCACACGCCGGAGCTGCTCACCCGGGTCCGCGACGACTGGAGGGCTGCGCGGCCGCTCGTCGAGTGGCTCTCCGACGCCACCGCCGGGATCGGCCCCGAGGACTGAGGACCCGTCGGGTCAGACCGGCCGCACGGTGGCCATCGTGCGCTCGACCTCCCAGTGGGCCGCCATCGACGTGATCAGCCCGGCCTCGTCGACCCGGTAGACAGCGATGAGCTCGGTGTCGGCCTGCGTCCCGCCTTCCAGCCGGGTGCTGAACGTGCCGATGTTCGCGCAGGCGTTGCCGTTGGCGAACGAGTCCTTGATCGTGAAGCGGAACTCCAGGACGGGCTCGATCGCCATGTCCCAGAAGGCGCTGATCGCTGCCTTGCCGCGATGGCCCTTGCCCTCGGTGTCGAAGAACGACGGCCCTACGGGGTCCTCCAGCACGGCGTCGTCGGCGAACAGCGCCAGCCACTCCTCCTTCGCCTTGCGGGCCACGGCGGAGTACGAGCGCTGGGAGGCGCGGCGCGCGGGTGCGTCCCCGTCCGGGGCGTCCCAGACGACGGCGGGTGACGGTTCGACAGTCATCCCGGCACCGTAGCGCGTTCGGGACTCGGGGTTCGGTGGTCGCACGTGCCCGAAGCGGAGCGTAGGGGCTGCTGCGTTCGGAGCTCGGGGTTCGGTGGTCGCACGTGCCCGAAGCGAAGCGTAGGGGCTCCTGCGGCCGCCGAGGCCCCGAGCAAATAAGTCAGTGCGGCTGCCAGGCGTCCTGGTCGCGGGTCCGGGCTGCGACGGTCCGGGGCAGCTTCTGCTCGGCGAGGTCGAGGATCGACACCTGCTCGCACACGTCGCGGAGGCTGCTGCGGGCTGCGATCCAGACGAGCTGGAGGGCTCCTGCCGAGTCGTTGTAGTTGACCGACTCCGGCCGGGTGCCGTGCACGCTGACGAGCGGGCCGTCGATCGCCCGGATCACATCGGCGACGGTGACGTCACCGGCGGACTTCGCCATCCGCCAGCCGCCGGACTGGCCGCGCTGGCTGGACACGATGCCCGCCCGCCGGAGGTCGGCGAGGATCGCCTGGAGGAAGCCGTGCGGGATGTCCTGCAGCCGCCCGAGCTCCTCCGCGCTGACCGGGTCCCCCTCCGGGCGCACGGCGAGCTCGATCAGGGCCCGGAGGGCGTAGTCGGACTTCGCTGAGACGCGCACAGCCCCCAGTGTTCCAGAGTCAGACCGCTGCGGGCGCAGGCGCCTCGGGCGACGCGGTCTCGGTCTCGAGGGCGCGTGCCAGCCGCTCCTGCTTCACGGCCCACACGATCGCGCTGATCCAGGCGACGAACAGCACGCCGGCCGTGACCGCGACGAGGCTGCCCTGCATGCCCAGGGACTCGAGGATCGTCTTCGTGTTGGTCAGCACGATCAGGCCACCTGCGGCGACGCCGAGGACCCGGGCGGCGAGGTGGCGGACCAGCCACGCGGCGATCGGCGCAGCGATCGCGCCGCCGACGAAGAGGGCGGCAGCGAGGGTGAAGTCGATGCCCTGGCTGCCGAGCGCCAGGAGGAAGCCGAGCGAGCCGCCGACGGCGACCACGAACTCCGAGGTGTCGATGGAGCCGACGACCTTTCGCGGCTCGAGGCGTCCCGAGGAGAGCAGCGAGGTGGTGCCGACCGGGCCCCAGCCACCGCCGCCGATCGCGTCCATCGCACCGGCGAACAGACCGAGGGGGGCGAGAAACCGCTTGGACAGCGTGCCGCTGAACTGCGGCCGGCGTCCACCGAGGATCAGGAAGCGCCAGATGACGTAGACGCCGAGCGCGAGCAGCAGCGCCGCGACCCAGGGCTTCGCCACGTCGCCGGGGATGCTCGAGAGGAACGTCGCGCCGAAGAAGGCACCGATGCCACCGGGCACAGCGATGATGCTGACCGTCCGCCAGTAGACGTTGCCGAGCTTGTGGTGCGAGAACCCGGAGACCAGCGTCGTGCCGATCTCCGAGAAGTGCACCGCGGCACTGGCCGCCGCCGGAGCGATGCCGGCCGTGAGCAGGAGCGTGGACGACGTGACGCCGTACGCCATGCCCAGCGAGCCGTCGATGAGCTGCGCCAGGAACCCGACGAATCCCAGGACGATGAGGTTGCGCATGGATCACTCCCCTGATCATGGCGTTGGTCTATCTCTTTAGTAACCATAGCGCCTTAGTGGACTTTTGGCGATCCGCGCCGCGTGTCGGGCATACATCGGCGCAGGTCGGGGTAGACGAGAACTGCCACCTACTACGAAGGAGCAGTCCATGGGCGACAGCGAGAAGGCCAACAACAAGATCGACAGCACGGTCGGATCGGCCAAGGAGAAGGTAGGCGGAGCGGTCGGCAACGAGTCGCTCGAGCGCGAGGGCAAGAAGGACCAGAGCAAGAGCGACCTGAAGCAGGCCGGCGAGAAGGTCAAGGACGCGTTCAAGAACTGAGAACTGCCTGACAGCTCACCGCTGTCCATTCGATCCCCTCGGGCGCTGCCCGGGGGGATCGTTCTGCGTTGCCCCCTGCGCAGTCGTGCAAACGCGTGCCTCCATGTGCTGACGATCACCAGGCACTCGCCGTGCCGAAAAGGTTGTGTCCGCCAACAAGCACTCGCATAATGGAAGTTACTGGCGGGTAGCCACCCTTCACACGACAAGGTGCAGCAGTGAGCCACTACAAGAGCAACATGCGCGACATCGAGTTCAACCTCTTCGAGGTGCTGGGTCGCGAGGAGATCCTCGGGACCGGACCGTTCGAGGACGTCGATGTCGACACGGCCAGGACGATCCTCGCCGAGGTCGACCGCCTGGCCCGCGAGGACCTCGCGGCGTCGTACGAGGACAGCGACCGGAACCCGCCGAAGTTCGACCCGGCGACGGGGAAGGCCGACCTGCCCGAGTCGTTCAAGAAGTCCTACCAGGCGTTCATGGACTCCGAGTTCTGGCGGCTCACCCTGCCGGCGGAGCTGGAGGGACAGCAGGCTCCGTCCACGCTGAATTGGGCCATCGGTGAGCTGGTCCTCGGTGCCAACGCCCCGATCTGGATGTACGCCTCCGGCCCGATGATGGGCGCAGTGGTGCACCGCAACGGCAACGACCGCGACAAGCGGATCGCCGAGCTCATGGTCGAGCGTCAGTGGGGCGCCACGATGGTGCTGACCGAGCCCGACGCGGGCTCCGACGTGGGCGCGGGCCGCACGACCGCCACGCCCAACGAGGACGGGTCCTGGAACATCAGCGGCGTCAAGCGCTTCATCACCAGCGCCGTGCACGACATGAGCGAGAACATCATCCACCTGGTGCTCGCCCGCCCGAGGGGCGTCGAGGGTGTCGGAGGCCCCGGCACCAAGGGGCTCTCGCTGTTCATCGTGCCCGAGCACCACTTCGACCACCAGACCGGTGAGCTCACCGGCGAGCGCAACGGCGCCTACGTCACCAACGTCGAGAAGAAGATGGGCATCAAGGTGTCCAACACCTGCGAGGTCACCTTCGGCGAGAAGGAGCCCGCCAAGGGCTGGCTGCTCGGCGAGGTCCACGACGGCATCGCGCAGATGTTCCAGGTCATCGAGAACGCCCGCATGATGGTCGGCACCAAGGCCATCGCGACGCTGTCGACCGGCTACCTCAACGCCCTCGAGTTCGCCAAGGAGCGGGTGCAGGGCGCCGACCTCAGCCAGGCCGCCGACAAGACGGCCCCGCGCGTCACGATCACCCACCACCCCGACGTACGCCGATCGCTGATGACGCAGAAGTCGTACGCCGAGGCGCTGCGCGCGCTGGTGCTCTACACCGCCAGCTGGCAGGACCGGGTCATGATCGCCGAGCACAACGGCGAGAAGGACGAGCTCGCCGAGCGCGTCAACGACCTGCTGCTGCCGATCGTCAAGGGCTACGGCTCGGAGCGTTCGTGGGTGCTGCTGGGCACCGAGTCGCTGCAGACCTACGGCGGCTCCGGCTTCCTGCAGGAGTACCCCATCGAGCAGTACGTCCGCGACGCCAAGATCGACACGCTCTACGAGGGCACCACGGCGATCCAGGGCCAGGACTTCTTCTTCCGCAAGATCGTCAAGGACCAGGCCAAGGCGCTCGGTCACCTCGCGAGCGAGATCGAGCAGTTCGTCAAGAACGAGGCCGGCAACGGCCGGCTCAAGGTGGAGCGCGAGCTGCTCGCCACCGCGCTCGAGGACGGCAACGCGATCGTCGGTGCGATGGTCGGCCAGCTGATGTCGGCCGACGCCAGCGCCGAGGGTGGCGACGTGCGCAACATCTACAAGGTCGGGCTGAACACCACCCGGCTGCTGATGGCGCTCGGCGACATCATCTGCGCGTGGCTGCTGCTGCGCCAGGCCGACGTGGCGCTGGCCAAGCTCGGTGGCGAGGTCAGCGTCAAGGACCGCGAGTTCTACGAGGGCAAGGTCGCCGCGGCGCAGTTCTTCGCCCGCAACGTGCTGCCGAAGGTGGCTTCGGAGCGTGCGATCGCCGAGTCGGTCGACCTCTCCCTGATGGACCTCCCCGAGGGCGCGTTCTGACCGAACGCCTCTGAACCGAAGACCAGGACCGCGTCCCTCCGGGGGCGCGGTCCTGACGTTTTCTGCCTGACCCTGGACCCTCCACGAGGCTGCCCCGGTGGCGTAGCGTCCGGTGCGTGATCGAACTCGAGCTCGCTGCGCGGATGACCGAGGCGGCGGTCGGCCGCGCCGCCGAGCTGGGGGCTCTCGTGTCGGCGGCCGTCGTGGACCAGGGCGGGCACCTGGTGCACTTCCAGCGCATGGACCGGGCCGAGATCGCCGGACCCACGCTCGCGGTCGACAAGGCGTTCACCGCGGTCGCCCACCGCATCGCGACGGCCGAGCTGGCACCGCTCACCCTCCCCGGCGGCCCGCTGCAGGGCATGCACGCCAACGGCGGCGGTCGGTACGTCGTCTTCGCCGGCGGGCTCCCGTGCTGGTCGACGGGCGCCGACCCGGTCGTGGTCGGAGGTGTCGGGGTGAGCGGCGGCAGCGCCGAGGAGGACGCCGCCTGCGCCGCAGCCGCCGTGGCCGTGTTCACCGAGGTGGGGCAGCCATGACCGAGAAGCGGGTCGGCCGCGTCCGGTTCATGGACCAGCAGCGCGTAAACCTGGACGGGTTCGCGCACGAGGACGCCGCGCTCGGGCTGGTGGCGATGTCGAGCCCGGCCGACCCGGTGCCCTCGCTGGTGGTCCGGGACGGTCACGTCGTGGAGATGGACGGACGCCCGGCCGAGGAGTTCGACACCCTCGATGCGCTCGTGGCTGCGCACGGCATCGACCTCGAGATCGCCGAAGAGGCGATGGCGCTCGAGGACGTCGCGCTCGCCCGGCTGTTCGTGGACCCGGCCGTGTCCCGCAGCGAGGTCGTGCGGCTGGTGGCGGGCACCACCCCGGCGAAGCTCGCCCGGGTCGTAACCCTCCTGCGGCCCCCGGAGCTCACGATGGCGATGACGAAGCTGCGGGCTCGCCGTACCCCCAGCAACCAGGCCCACGTCACGAACCGGCTCGACGACCCCCTCCTGCTCGCGGCCGACGCGGCCACCGCGGCAGCGTTCGGGTTCCGCGAGATCGAGACCACGGTGCCGGTGCTCGCGGACGCGCCCTCCAACGCGGTGGCGGTGACGGTCGGCGCAGCGGTCGCGTCCCCCGGTGTGCTGGTGCAGTGCTCCGTGGAGGAGGCCATGGAGCTCGAGATGGGCATCCGCGGTCTCGTGTCGTACGCCGAGACGGTGAGCCTCTACGGGACCGAGTCGGTGTTCGTCGACGGTGACGACACGCCCTACAGCAAGGCGATCCTGGCCGCGGCCTATGCCAGCCGGGGGGTGAAGATGCGCGTCTCCTCCGGCGCGGGGGCCGAGGTGCTCATGGGCGGCGCCGAGGGCTGCTCGATGCTCTACCTCGAGTCACGGTGCGTGTCACTGGCTCGCGCGCTCGGGGTGCAGGGGGTGCAGAACGGCGGGATCGACGGCGCCAGCGTCGCCGCCTCGGTGCCCGGTGGGGTCAAGGAGCTGATGGCGGAGAACGTCATGGTGATGGCGCGGAACCTCGAGGCCTGCACCGGCAACGACGCGCTGATGTCGGAGTCCGACGTCCGACGCACCTCTCGGACGCTGCCGATCCTCCTCGCCGGCAGCGACTACGTCACCAGCGGCTTCGGGAGCATCCAGCGCTACGACAACATGTTCGGGCCCTCGCAGTGGAACGCCGAGGACATCGACGACTGGCTCGCCATGCAGCGCGACTGGGGGGTGGACGGCGGGCTGCGCACGGCTTCCCCGGACGACATCGCGCAGCTGCGGCGGGACGCCGCCGAGGCCTGCCGCGACGTCTACCGGTGGCTGGGCCTGGCCGACTTCACCGACGAGCACGTCGAGCTCGCCGTCGACGCAGTCGGCTCCAAGGACCTCGGCGACCCCGACCCGATGGTGGTGCTCGGGGCGGCCAACACCATCCGGAGCTCCGGGCTGGGCTCACTGGAGGTCGCGCGGGCGCTGCAGGAGTGCGGGTACGACGCCGCAGCCGGGCGGGTCCTCGCCATGCTCGCCGCACGCGTGCACGGGGACCACCTGCAGACCGCGGCGATCTTCGACGAGTCGATGAACGTGCTGAGCCTCGTGACGGATCCGAACGACTACGCCGGACCAGGGACCGGCTACGAGCCGAGCCCGGAGCGGCAGGCGGAGATCGACGCGGTCCGGCAGGCGCGTGGCGTCGAGGACCTCCGAGCCGACCAGGAGGAGTGGGCCACGAACGCCTTCGACGTGGTCGGGGCGGCAGAGCAGGGCAGTGACCCCCGCGAGGTGGTCATCGGAGTGTCGCCCGGGGTCGGCCGCACGGTCTGGCGCACGTTGTCGGGGCTGCCGGTCGTCGAGGTGCTGCGTGAGCTCCTGGCAGGCCTCGAGGAGGAGGGCTGCAAGGCCCGCGTGGTGCGGGTGAACAGCACTCTCGACCTGGGCATGGTCGGGCTCCAGGCGGCGAGGCTCTCCGGCTCCGGGATCGGCATCGGCCTGCAGGGCAAGGGCACCGCGCTCATCCACCGACGCGACCTGCCACCGCTGGCCAACCTCGAGCTGTACAGCATGGCGCCGGTCATCACGCCGGCGTTGTACCGGCTGCTCGGCAGCAACGCCGGGCGGCACGCGAAGGGCGCCACTCCCGTACCGGCCCGCAATCCCTACACGGACGAGGCCATCGAGGCGAGGTACCACACCAGCGTCATCGCCCTGGTGGCCCTCGAACGCCGCTGCGTGGACCGTGCCCTCGGCAACGAGCACCTGCAGGTGACGCTGTGACCAAGGCGTTCTCCGGCCGCGACTCGGGCGAGCTGGACCTGGACCGGCTCTCGGCCGAGGAGCTGGGCGCCGACGACGTCCGCATCCATCCCGACACGTTGCGAGCCCAGGCCGAGGTGGCCCGGCGGCACGCCAACCCACAGCTCGCGGCCAACTTCGCGCGAGCAGCGGAGCTGGCCCTGCTGCCGGAGGCGGAGGTGCTGGCTCTGTACGAGGCGCTGCGTCCGCACCGGGCGACCGGCGAGGAGCTCGACGCCCTTGCCGCGCGGCTCGAAGGCGTGCCGGCCCCGCTCTGCGCGGAGCTGGTGCGGGAGGCGGCGGCGGTCTACGCACGTCGCGGTCTGCTGGCGTGACGTTCGCGGCAGGGATCGACGTCGGCAACGCCACGACCGAGGTCGTCCTGGGCAAGCTCGACCGGGACGGCTTCGACGTGGTCGCGGCGGACCGCGCACCCACCCGCCGCAGCAAGGGGTCGCCGGAGAGCCTCGCCGGAGCAGCGGCGCTGGTCCGACGGCTCGAGCGCAGGACCGGTGTGCGCGTCTCGTCCGCGGTCGCCGCACCGCTGCGTCCGGTCGAGACCGCGACAGGTTCGCTCCCCGAGGAGCGCGCGTCGACGGGACGGCTCCGCGCGGTCGCGACCGGCGCCGCCACCGCCGGTGGGTCCGGCTCCGGAGCCGGCCGGCCGGTGCGGTTCGGCGACCCGGTGCACGGCGACGACCCGGTGGTCGTGGTGGTGCCCTCCGGCCACCGGTACGACGACGTGGCGGCTGCCCTCTCCGAGCTGGCGGGAAGCGGCCGGCTCTCGGCGATCCTGCTCGAGGACGACGAGGCGGTCCTGGTGGCGAACCGGCTGCCGAGCGGCGTACCCGTGGTCGACGAGGTGCCCCCCGGCGACGTGCTGTCGTCGGCGCGGGTGGCGGTCGAGGTCCCTGCGGACGGTCGGCCCCTCCAGGTGCTCACGGACCCGCTGAAGCTGGCCACCTTGCTGCGGCTCGAGGCGGGCGAGGTGAGCGACGCAGCCGCGCTTGCCGCGCAGCTCTTCGACGCGCCCAACGCGGTGGTGACGTCGAGCAGGCCGGAACCCGAGCCGGTCCCCGACCTCCCGTCGGCGTCGGCGGGCTGGATCGAGGTCGACGGGACCCGGCTGCCGTTCCTGGCCGGCCACGAATCGCTGCGCACGGGGCGGGTGGGCGCGGTCGATGCCTACGCACTGCCCCCTGACCTGGAGAGCCGGTCCGTGGACGACCTGTGGACCGTCGACCTCGGGGCCGTCGCCTCGGCCGTGGTGGCCCGTCGCTCAGCTGCCGTCGACCGTCCCGTCGCGCTGGCGGCGATGCACACGACGGCCGGATGGTCCGACCCCGCCGCGGCACTCTCCGAGCTCCTCGGGGTCCCGGTCGTCACGGCGCCCTCGGAGGCACTGGCTGCCCGAGCCGGCGCGTTGACCACACCGGGTGCGCCCACCGACGCGGTCGTCGTGGACCTGGGCGGAGGGACCATCGACGTCATCTCCGTCGAGGGCGCGGTCGTGGCGGCCGGCGCCGGCGACCTGCTCACGGCCTCGGTCGCCTCGCTGACCGGCGGCTCGAGGGCGGCAGCGGAGTGGGTCAAGCGCGGACCGGCCCACCGGGTGGAGGCGCCACAGGTGCTGCTCGCGGAGGACGGGGGCCGCGGGTTCCTCGACCGGCCGGCACCCTTCGACACCGTCGGCTCGCTCGTCGTGCAGGGACCCACCGGGATGCTCGGCTTCTCGCGCACGATGGCGCCCGGGGAGTGGCGGGCGCTGCGGCTGAGGCTCAAGACCGAGCTCGTCGGTGGGAACGTCGCACGTGCCCTTCGATCGCTCGGCACCAGCCCGCGGACGGTCGTGGTCGTCGGCGGGTCCGCAGGGGACGACGAGGTGCTCGCTGCGGTCACCGGGGCGCTGCCCCGCGGAACCGCGGTCGCGCGCGGGGCAGTCGGGAACACTCTGGGCCACAGGTATGCCGTGGCGCACGGGCTGCTCCGGTGGGCGGACCCGCCTCGGCGCGACGCGGGGGCCTAGGAGGGCCGTCCCGGGCCCGCGACCCGATGCCGCTCCAGGAAGTCGTCGACCAGCGCGTACGCCGCGGCACGGGTGTCGTGCTCCCTCTGCACCGCCAGCGCGACGAGCTCCTCGCTGGAGGCGCCCGCCGCGGCCGCCATGACCGGCACGCGCCGCAACCAGTCCTCCAGGACCACCGGGCGGACCTCCGGGTGGAACTGCACCCCGAGTGCACCCGGGAGCTCGAACGCCTGCACGCCGCACCCGTTGGAGGCGAGGAGCCTGGCGGCACCAGGGGGCTCGATCACGTCGCTGTGGAACGCCCACCAGGGGCCCGCGGGCACCCGCGCCTCGTCGACCGTCTCCACCTCCACCAGCCCGACCTCTGGCCTCGGAGCGACGCTCACCCGACCGCCGTACGCGTGGGCCAGCACCTGTGCGCCGTAGCAGAGCCCGAGCACGGGCACGCCCTTCGCGCCAGCCGACCGCACCAGAGCGCACTCCGCCGCCAGCGGCTCGGGATAGACGGGAGCGGCGACCGACGACTCCGAGCCCAGGAGCAGGACGAGCACGGTGTCCGCCGGCACCTCGCCGGGCAGCGGTTCCTCGCGCCAGCTCCGCGACATCATGAATCCGTGCTCGGCGAGCCGGTCCCCGACATAGCCCGCATCAGGGTCGGCCCGGTTCCCGACGACCAGGACCGATCCGGTCGAGCTCACCGCTGCGCCCACGTCCGCAAGGACACCACGCGCGCCGGCCGGCGCTCGTCCCGCGCCGTCGCGGGAGTCCGGACGGTGATCGTCGTACGGTCGGCGCGGAAGAGGTCGTGGGAGTACTCGAACACCTCGCCGTCGGCGTCGCGCGTCGTCCTGCGGATCGACAGGAGCGGGGCACCCTCCCGGGTGGCGAGTATCGATGCCTCGTCGGCGCCGGCCGACGTGACCTCGATGCGCTCCTCGGCCTCACCCGGCGAGGTGTCGTAGTGCTCCTCGAGCAGGTCGTAGAGCGACTCCCCCAGCGGGAGGTCGAGGAGCCGGGGGAACCGCTCGGCCGGCAGCCGGACGTGCTCCAGGGAGATCGGCGACCCGTCGGCCAGCCGGATCCGCACGACGTCGACGACGTAGGCGTCGGAGGCGAGCCCCAGGGCCTGAGCGGTCTCCTCGTCCGCGACGACCATGCCGGTGCTGATGATCCGCGAGCCCGACGTCATCCCCTGCGAACGGAGCAGGGCCGGCACTCCCACGACCTTCGACAGGTCGCGCTCCACCTTGCGCCCGCGGACGAACGTGCCGCCGCCGCGGCCGGGCACCCGGCGCACCTCGCCGGCCGCCTCGAGCGCGGCGAGCGCGTGCCGCACGGTCGACCTGCTGACGCCGAGCTCCGCAGCGAGGTCCCGCTCCGCGGAGAGCCGGTCACCGGGCCTGAGCAGCCCCTGCTGGATCTGGCCGAGCAGCAGCTGTCGGACCCGTTCGGCCGCCGGGCCGACCGCCGCGATGCTCTCGTCGGTCACGACTCAGATGCCCTCCAGGGCAGCCGGAGACTCCGGGAGCACCTGACCGCCGTCGACCACCAGGGTCTGGCCCGTGATGAAGCCGGCCTCGTCGCTGGCCAGGAAGAGCGCGGCATGGCCGATGTCCTCGACGGAGCCGAGACGGTGCTGCGGGATGCATGCCTCCGTCGCGCGGATGTAGTCCTCACCCATCTCGTCCAGCCCTTCGGTGGCGATGTTCCCGGGCATCACCGCGTTGATGGTCACCTTCTTGGGAGCGAGCTCGATGGCCGCTGTGCGCAGGAAACCGAGCTGGGCGGCCTTGCTCGCACCGTAGTGCGACCAGCCCGGGTAGCCGGTGACGGGGCCTGTGATCGACGAGGTCACCACGACCCGGCCGTGACCACTGGCCTCGAGCGCAGGCAGGCACGCCTGCACCGAGAACATCGTGCCCTTCACGTTGCAGCCGAGCACGGCGTCGACGTCCTCCTCCGTGAGGTCGACGAACGGCTTGTCCGGAAAGACCCCCGCGTTCGCGCACAGCACGTCGATGCCACCGAACCGGTCGACCGCCGTCTCCGCCAACCGGTGACAGTCGGCGACCTTGGCCACGTCGGCCACGACGGACTCGACCCGGCCCCTGCCCTCGGAGGACAGGTCGGCCACCGCCTGCTGCAGCACGGTCTCGTCACGTGCCGCGATCAGCACGTTCGCCCCTTCCCGGGCGAAGACGCGCGCGATCCCCTTGCCGATGCCCTTGCTTCCCCCGGTGACGATCACCGAGCGGCCCTCGAGCGTTGTGAACATTCGATCCTCCTGACGTTGTCGCGACCTCACCCGAAGCGGGAGAGGTACCCCTCGGCGAGCTCACAGCTGCCCGCGGTGTACTCGGCGCCCATCTCCCGAGCGAGGTCGGTGCCGGAGTGCGAACCGATCCAGGCGACCAGCAGCAGCCGCCTCAACATCACGAACGTAGGCAGCTCGGCCTCGTCCTCCTCGGAGAGCGGGCGCACGCTCCGGTAGCCCCGCACCCACGCGTCGGTCAGCTCCGGCACGCGCGGGTCGTGCTCGAAGAAGCTGACCGCAGTGCCGAAGTCGTAGAGGAACCAGCTCCAGCCGCAGTCGTCGAAGTCGATGACGTAGGTCTGGTCGCCGTCCTCGAGGAGGTTGGCCAGCCGCAGGTCGGCGTGGACCAACCCGTAGCGATGCGGGCCGGCGCCGAACCCGGCGAGCCGCTTGCCCAACGTGGCGTCGAGCCGGCCGAGGACCTCGCGCTCCTGCGGACCGACCGCCATCCCGTCCTGCCAGCGGCCCCACCGTTGCTCCTGACCGAAAGCCGCGTCGTAGTTCCAGGCGAAGCGGCGGAACCCCGACGGCCGTCGCCAGTGCAAGGCGTGCTCGTGCATGCGCGCGGTGATCGAGCCCAGGAGCTCGAACGAGTGCGGCAACCGTTCACCGCTCGGGGTGGGCTCCGAGCCAGGGAGGAACTCGAAGTGGACGACGTGGCGCGGGTCCCGGTGCCCGGCCTCGGGCAACGCCAGCACCCGGCGCCCGTCGGTGGCGGGAAGCACCCGAGGTGTTCGGATCCCCGTGTCCTCGCGGAGCGCGTCGAGCCAGACCAGCTCGGACTCGATCGCCGGCCCCTCGTGGTACCCGTGCCGGTGGATGCGCAGGACTGTTCGGCGACCGGTCGCCGGGTCGTCGACGGCGAAGGTCGCGTTCTCCGACACGTTGAGGAGGGTCAGTGCCGCGTCGGCGGCGACGCCGTACTCGGCCAGCGCGCGGCGGGCGACCGGCTCGAGGCGCTGCGCCACCGCCTCGTCCGACAGGTCGTGCACCTGGTTGCTGCTCATGAGCCCGTCACCACCGCTCGCTCATTGATCCCGTCCCACGATTCCCGCGAGGACCTGCTCGATCGCCTCACGGGCGAGGAGCACCTCCTCGGTGCTGCCGCTCATGTACACCCGAC
>CADCUK010000185.1 GCA_902805865.1 uncultured Nocardioidaceae bacterium
CCAGACCAAGGACAGGCCGGGCGGCTCGATCCGGCTGGACGGCTACGAGATCCGCACCGCTGCGGTGCTGACCAACATCCCCTGCATCACCACGGTGCCCGGGCTCGCGGCCGCCGTACAGGGCATCGAGGCGCTCCAGGCGCACAGCATCGGGGTCCGGTCCCTGCAGGAGTGGGCCATCGACACCCTGGACGCGCGGGCCTAGGCGGTGCGTCGGGACAGGGTGACCGATCTTGGGCGAGTGCTCGCCGCCGCAGAGTCCGCGTCGCCCGTGCGAGCGGTCGAAGGCGTCGCTCGGGAGCTGGGCCTCGCCTTCGGTGCGGTCGCGGTCTCGCTGCTCGTCACGGACAGCTCAGGGCGCGCGCTGGTGCGGCTCGCTCACGTCCCGCTCGCGGGCGTCCGCGCCACGGAGGTCAGCTCCTTGGGGCACGGCGAGCGTCGGGAGGACGAGGAGTCCGCGACGGTCCTGCCCTTCGACGGCGGCCCGGCGGAGCAGGCGGTGCGCACCCAGACGGTCCAGGTCGTGCCCCCGGACGCCCGGCACCCCGAGGCGGACCTCGTCACGTCGTGGCGGGTGCTGGCGCCGGTGACCGAGCGCGGTGAGTCGATCGGCGTGCTCGAGCTCTACCTGCGCGAGGAACCCGATCACGAGGCGATCGGCGAGATCGCCGAGATCGGTCACCTGCTGGCGTACGTCGTGATCGCCAACCGCCGGCACACCGACCTCTTCGAGTGGGGACAGCGCGGCGAGGCGTTCAGCATGTCCGCCGAGATCCAGCAGCGGCTGCTGCCGCAGACCCGCACCTGCGAGGCGGCCGCCTTCACGCTCGCAGGGTGGCTCGAGCCGGCGGCGAGCATCGGCGGGGACACCTTCGACTACAGCCTCGCGCGCGACCTGCTGCACCTCTCCCTGACCGACGCCATGGGGCACGGCGTCGACGCCGCGCTCACCGCGAGCCTGTGCCTGGGCGGGCTCCGGGGCTCGCGACGCAGCGGCATGTCGCTGGTCGACCAAGCGGGAGCCGCGAACGAAGCACTGTCCGAGTACGGCCAGGGGCGCGCGGGCGAGGACTACGTGACGGGGCTGATCGGTCGGCTCGAGCTGCAGACCGGTGCGCTGGAGATGGTCAACGCAGGCCACGTCGCGCCGTACCTCCTCCGCGACTCCGAGCTGAGCCCGATCAGGCTGCCGGTGGACCTGCCGCTGGGCATGTTCCCCGACAGCGCCTACGGCAGCACCACCGTGACGCTGCGAGCAGGGGACCGCGTGGTCCTGGTGACCGACGGCATGCTCGAGCGCAACGTCGCCCGCAGGGACATCCGGGGTGCGATCCAGGACACCCGGGACCTCCACCCGCGGGAAGCGGTCCGTGCTCTCGCCGACGGAGCACTCGCGGCAGCCGGGCACGCGCTGGAGGACGACGCCACCGTGCTGTGCCTCGACTGGCACGGCCAGCACGACCAGCCACGTGAGTCCTCGTCAGGGGCGGACCTGTCGCGGGCGAGCCGGTCGCTCTGAACGTCGCTGGTGGCCCGGCCTGCGCCGGCACCTGTCGAGGTTGCCCTAGCCGCGCCGCTCCTGCCTGTGGCCCGGTCGTGGGCCGGAGACCGTGATCGTCACGGTGCCGCCGACGTCGATGACGCTTCCGAGGGAGGGGTTGACGTCGAGCAGGCTGCCTTCTGGGAGGTCGGCGATGTCGACGTTCGCACCCCTCGGTTGCTCCGCGGTGACCACCTCGGCCACGAGGCCGGCGCCCTCGACCGCCCGCACGACGGCGTCGACCGCCCGGGGCTCGGCGGCCCAGGCGGGCGTCCACCCGTCGGGGCCGGCCAACGGCACCGTCGTCGTCCCCTCCGGCAGGATCCGGAGCGAGTCGCGGATCTCCTCGTAGCTCCCGTCGCCCGCGTCGTGGATCGTGACGGCGAAGACGACGCCCTCGTCCGGCACCGCGAAGACCCGCCGGCACACGCCCTCGAACCAGCGCTCGCAGCCGTCACGCTCGACGACCTCGCGTCCCGACACCTCTCCCGCCGGCTCGGACTCCCCGACGAGCTTCTCGCCGTACCCGCCTGTGGCGTCCAGGACCGCCAGGGCGGAGACCTCGTCGACCGCGCCGGGGGTCGGGATCGCACAGTCGGCGATCGCGCCGCTGTCGAAGTACACGGTTGTCTCGACCGGCGTCAGGCACTCGGTGTCGCCCGTCGACCACCACTCCGGCACGGCGACCACGACCCGGCCCATCCCGACCCACCGTGTCCCTTCCGGAGCGGCAGCCGAACCGGTCGAGGTGGTCCCCTCCCCGCACGAGGTCACGAGGCTCGCCAGCAGGACGACCAGGACCGGGACAGCTCGCATGCCTGGTTGGACGCCGCGACCGCGCGTCCGGTTCCCGGCCCTCCGGCCGGCGGCCCGATGCCCTGATCGGGCGCGCGGGTCAGCGCGCTGCTCGCCGGTACTGCACCGGCCACAGGTCGCGGTCGTCGACGCCGAGCTCGTGGGCCGCACGCAGCGGCCAGTGCGGGTCACGGAGCAGCTCGCGGGCCAGCAGCACCACGTCGGCTGATCCGTCGGTGAGGATGTCCTCGGCCTGCTTCGGCTCGGTGATGAGGCCGACGGCGCCGGACGGCATGCCGGCCTCGGTGCGGATGCGCCGCGCGAACGGCACCTGGTAGCCCGGACCCACCGGGATGTCGGTGGAGACGTTGCCGCCCGTCGAGGTGTCGACGAGGTCGACGCCCTCGTGCCGCAGCAAGCCGGCGAGGCGCACGGTGTCGTCGTCGCTCCAGCCGCCCTCGACCCAGTCGGTCGCCGAGACGCGGACGACGACCGGTACGCCGTCGCCGACCCGCGACCGCACCTCGCGGACGACCTCGAGCACCAGCCGGACCCGGTTGTCGAACGAGCCGCCGTACTCGTCCTCGCGGTGGTTGGACAGCGGGGAGAGGAACTCGTGGAGGAGGTAGCCGTGCGCGGCGTGCACCTCGAGGACGTCGAAGCCGGCCGCGACGGCACGCTCGGCGGCAGCACCGAAGGCGGTGACGACGCCCGCGACAGCCTCGCGGTCCAGCGGCTCGGGGTCCTCGCGCAGCCCCGGGAACGGCTCGGCGGACGGGCCGACCGGGCGCCAGCCGCCGTCGGCGTCGGCGACCCCGCCGCGCTCCCCGGTGAAGCCGGAGTACGTCGACGCCTTCCGGCCGGCGTGGGCGAGCTGGATCCCGGCCGTCGCCCCCTGGGCGTGCACGAACTCGACGATCCGCTTCCACGCCACCTGCTGCTCGTCGTTCCACAGCCCGGTGTCGTCGGGCGATATCCGCCCCTCGGGGGTGACCGCGGTCGCCTCGGTGAAGACGAGGCCCGCGCCGCCGCGAGCGAACGAGCCGAGGTGGACGAGGTGCCACTCGTTCGGGACGCCGTCGACCGCGGAGTACTGGCACATCGGCGCGACCCACACCCGGTTGCGGACGGTGACGTCGCGCAGGGTGATGGGCGTGAACAGCAGACTCACGGGTGCCGACTCCTCAGCTGGTGCGGGGACAGGGGTGCTGCAGGGCAACGATCCGCCGGCAGCGGACATTCCCGCCCCGGCCGTGCCGGGAGAGGGACGGCGACGTCCGCTGGTAGGTTCGGGCTGCGCAGCACCTCCGCCGCACGAAGGGCAGTCCGAAGAGTCCATGAACGACGTCCGCCTCGTCGACAAGGCGTACGACGCGTTCTTCGACCGGGTCCTCACCCGCACCGACCCGGAGTCCGCGCACCACGCGGCCTTCACCGCGATCAAGGCGGCCCGGCCGGTGCTGGCGCCGCGCGGCAGGCGGGTCCGCGCGGCCGCCTCACCCGTCCACGCGATGGGGCTGACCTTCCCCGGCGTGCTCGGGCTGGCCGCGGGGTTCGACAAGAACGCGATCGGGATCGACGCGCTCGCTGCGCTCGGGTTCTCCTTCGTCGAGATCGGCACGGTCACCGGCGAGCCCCAGCACGGCAACCCCCGTCCCCGGCTCTTCCGGCTGCCGCAGGACCGGGCGATCGTCAACCGGATGGGGTTCAACAACGACGGCGCCGAGGCCGTCGCCGCCCGCCTGGAGCGACGGCGGCGGGCGCTCGGTCACCGGAGCCGCGGCGCCATTCCCGTGCTCGGGATCAACATCGGCAAGACGAAGGTCGTCGCGGAGGA
>CADCUK010000186.1 GCA_902805865.1 uncultured Nocardioidaceae bacterium
GTGGCCGGCGAGTGGCCGCTCGCCAGGCCTCGCTACAACCAGACCGCCCGCCGCCGGACGCCCTGATGACCCGGACTCCAATGACCTCGATCAGCCCTTCGTCGAGCCGAGCGTCAGCCCGGAGACGAACTGCTTCTGCAGCAGGAAGAACACGATCAGCACCGGCAGCGCCACGAGCACCGAACCGGCCGCCAGCAGGTTGTAGTCGACGAAGAACTGGCCACGGAGACGGTTCAGGGCGGAGGTGATCGGATACTTGTCGCCGTCCTGGAGCAGCACCGTCGCCCAGAAGAACTCGTTGTAGATCCACGTGGTCTCGAGGGTCGCCAGCGCGGCCAGCGCCGGCCGTACGAGCGGCATCGTGAGCTGCCAGTACTGGCGCCACACGCTTGCCCCGTCGAGCTGGGCGGACTCGTACAGCTCGTGGGGGAGCGTCTTCATGTAGTTGCTCAGCACGAAGGTGCAGAACCCGAGCTGGAACGCCACGTTGATGGCGATCAGCCCCCAGAAGCTGCCGAGCATCTGCTCGGTGTCGCTCATGAACTCGGGGAGCGGGATCATCCGGTACAGCCGGAAGACGGGGACGAGCAGCGCCTGCGGCGGGAGCAGGTTGGCGGCGAGGAACACGCCGAGAAGTGCGAGGTTGAACCGGTAGCTGAACCGGGCCAGGACGAACGCCACCAGCGAGGCGAGGAAGAGCGTGACCACGACCGCGGGCACCGTGATGAGCACGGAGTTGACGAAGTGCTTCCCGAGGTTCCCCCGCTCCCAGGCCTCCTGGTAGTTGTCGAACGTCCAGCCTCCGAACGACAGGTAGCCGTTCGAGGACGTGTAGCCGTAGTCGCGGAAGGAGTTCAGCACCGCCCAGAACAGGGGGAACACCCAGATCAGCGCGAGGAGGGCCACGAGGCCCGTGACGATGGGTCCGCGGGTCTTCCGCTCGCCGACCATCATGACTGCTCGTCCTTCATGACGACGCGGAGGTAGATCGTGATGAACACCGACGAGATGGCCATCATGATCACCGCGAGCGCCGAGCCGAAGCCGATCCGACTGGCTTCGCCCACGACGTTCGACGTCACCAGCGCGGCGATGATCTCGAGGCCGTTGCGGCCCTGGTTGACGACCCAGACGATGTCGAACGCCCGCAGGGACTCGATGACCACGATCACCACGACGATGAGGTTGATCGGCCGCATCACCGGCAGCACGACCTGGAAGAACGTCTTGACCTCGCCGGCCCCGTCGATCGCCGCCGCCTCCCGCAGCGTGCCGTCGACGCCCTTCAGCCCGGCCAGGTAGATCAGCATGATGTAGCCGGTGTGCCGCCAGCCGGTGGCGACCAGCACCGCCCACAGGTTGATGTCGGGGTCGCCGTACCAGTCGACGTTCGTGCCCAGGACGTCGTTGAGCAGCCCCTGCTGCTGGGAGTAGAACAGCTGCCAGATGAAGCCGATCAGCGCCAGCGACAGCACCACCGGCATGAAGAACGCGGTCTGGTAGAACCGGCTCCCGCGCAGCTCGCGGTCGAGGATCACCGCCAGCAGGATGCCGAGCATGGTCGGACCGAGGATCAGGAAGACCAGCCAGATGATGTTGTGCCGGATCGCCGGCCAGAACGGCGGGTAGATGTTGACGATGTCCTCGTAGTTCTTCAACCCGATCCACTGGATCGTGTCGAAGCCACCGATGCCGCCCCAGTTGGCGAAGGAGAGGATGACCGACCCGATCGCCGGGATCCAGACCAGCCCGATGACGAAGATCGTCGGGATCGCCACCATCGTGACGACCACGGCCCGGTCCCGGCTGGAGAGCCGCTGCTTCTCCCCACGCTTGCGCTTCGGTCTCGGTCCGTGGTCCTTCTCGACCGCTGCGGCCACTGGTTGAGCCTGCGACATGGCACCCTCTCCCTACGGTGTGGCGTCAGCTGCCGAAGATCGAGACCTTCTGCTCCTGGATGCTCGTGGTGACACCGTCCACGTCGTCGGGGTCCTCCAGGAACTTCTGGAGCGAGGGGATCATCACCGTCGATGCGAAGTCGGAGCGCGTGTCGCGGTCGAGGAACTGCGCGATGTTCGCCGCAGCGCTGACGACCTCGACCGACTTCTTCTGGAGGTCGGTGTAGGTGTCGGTGCTGGCGCTCTCGTTGGCGGAGATGAACGGCGCGTCGGCGCCGTTGTTCGCGGCGTCCTGGGCCTCGGCGGTGCCGGCGAAGCCGAGGAACTTCTTCGCGTTGTCCTCGTTCTCGGCTCCTGCGACCATGCAGAAGCCGTCGATCGGGGCGTCGAGCGCGTCCGCGCCGATCGAGGAGTCCAGCTCCGGGAACGTGAAGAAGTCGAGGTCCTTGACGTCCGGGATCGCGTCGACGATGAAGGTGCCGAACATGTACATCCCGGTCTCGCCCTTGCCGAGCGACGTCGCGGCCTCCTGCCAGGTGCGGCCGAGCGGGTCCGGCTGGTGGAAGGGCAGCAGCTCCCGCCAGGTCTCGAAGACCTGCTTGACCTCGCTGGAGTCCCACGCCTCCTCGCCGGCCATCAGGCTCATGTGGAAGTCGTAACCGTTGATGCGCATGTTGAGGATGTCGAAGGTGCCCATCGCCGGCCAGCCGTCCTTGTCGGCGAACGAGAACGGGATCATGTCCTTCGACTGCATCTGCTTCATCAGCGACATGAGGTCGGCCTGGGTCTCCGGGACCTCGAAGCCGTTCTTCTCGAAGACGTCCTTGCGGTAGAACACGGCCCACGGGTAGTAGTCCTTGGGCACGAAGTACTGCTTGCCGTCGCTGGCGGTGGACGCCTCCTTGAAGCTGTCCGGGATCCCCTCGATCGGCCACACGTCGGAGATGTCGGTGATCAGCCCCTGCTCCGCGAACTGGTTCATCCGGAAGCCGGCGAACCAGGTGAAGACGTCGTCCGGATTGCCCTGCAGGTAGGTGTTGATGTTCTCCTGGAAGGTGTTGTGCTCGACCTCGTTGCGCTCCACCTCGATGTCGTACTTCTGCGTGAAGGCCTCGGCCATCGCGCGCAGCCGCTGTGCCGGCGGGATGTCTCCAGCCTCGTTCATCCCCAGGCTCATCGACGTGCCGGCGCCACCCCCGCCACCGTCGTCGCCGCAGGCGCTGAGCAGGCCGGGGAGCCCGACGAGTGCACCGCCGACGGCCGCCGAGCGGAGGAACCCGCGGCGGCTGAGGCTCATGCCGGCAACCGACGGCGGGATCATGTTCAGGGGATCCGGACCACGACGGGACACGGGCATTACAACCTCCAGGTGTCAACAGAAACGAACATCAGACTGAGCGTGGCTGTGATGGCCGCCACTGTCAATAGCGGACCCGCCCTGTCACGTAACCGTGTTCTGGTCGCGAAACGTCGAGAACTCGCTGTTCGGTTTTGTTGACTTGCTTTGCTTTGGGCTGCCATGGTGCGGGGGTGACTGCGTGGCCGAGGCTCGCGTTCGGGGGTGACTACAACCCCGAGCAGTGGCCTGCCGAGGTGCATGACGAGGACGTCGCGCTGATGCGGGAGTCCGGGGTCAACCTGGTCACGCTCGCGGTCTTCTCCTGGGCGCTCCTCGAGCCGAGCGAGGGTCACTACGAGTTCGGCTGGCTCGACGAGGTCGTGACGAAGCTGCACTCCGGCGGGATCAGCATCGACATGGCCACCGCGACCGCGTCACCGCCCCCGTGGCTGGCGCGCCGGTATCCCGAGACCCTCCCCGTGACGGAGGACGGGCGCACGATGTGGCCGGGCGGCCGCCAGGCGTTCTGCCCGAGCTCACCGGTCTACCGCGAGCGGTCGCTCGGGCTCTGCCGGCGGATGGGGGAGCGGTACGGCGGCCACGACGCGGTCGTCCTCTGGCACGTCGGCAACGAGCTCGGCAACCACAACGCCTGGTGCTACTGCGACGTCAGCGCTGCTGCTTTCCGGCGCTGGCTGGAGCGGAGGTACGGCGATGTCGACCGGCTCAACGACGCCTGGGGGACGAACTTCTGGTCCCAGCGCTACGCGACGTTCGACGAGGTGCTGCCACCACGGCTGGCGCCGAACTTCGCCAACCCGACCCAGCAGCTCGACTTCCGCCGGTTCAGCTCCGACGAGCTCCTCGACAACTTCGTCGCGGAGCGCGACGTGCTGCGCGAGCTGTCGCCCGCCGTGCCGGTGACGACGAACTTCATGGTCATGGGGCACGTGCGCGAGATGGACTACTGGCGTTGGGCCAGCGAGGTCGACGTCGTCTCCAACGACCACTACCTGAACGCCCACGATCCCGAGGGCTACGTCGAGCTGGCGTTCAGCGCCGACTGGACACGTGGGCTCGCTGGTGGTCAGCCCTGGATGCTCATGGAGCACTCGACGAGCGCGGTCAACTGGCAGCACCGCAACATCGCGAAGCGGCCAGGAGAGATGCTCCGCAACAGCCTCCAGCACGTCGCCCGCGGCGCCGACGCGGTGCTGTTCTTCCAGTGGCGGGCCTCGCGGGCCGGCGCCGAGAAGTACCACTCGGGGATGGTCCCGCACGCCGGCACCGACACCCGGCTCTGGCGCGAGGTCGTCGAGCTCGGTGACGTCCTGCAGCGCATCCGGGAGGTCGCAGGAGCGGGTGCGCGCAACGACGTCGCGATGGTCGTCGACTGGCAGGCCTGGTGGGGCGCGGAGCTCGACTCCCACCCCACCCAGGACCTCGTCTACCTCGACCAGGCGCACACCCTCTACCGAGCGCTGTGGGAGCGCGGCGTCGGCGTGGACTTCGTCAGACCCGACGGTGACCTGACCGGCTACCGGGTCGTGCTGGTGCCGACCCTCTACACGGTCACCGACGCCGCTGCGGAGAGCGTCCGCCGGGCAGCCGAGGAGGGCGCCACGGTCCTGGTGACCTACTTCAGCGGCATCGTCGACGAGCACGACCACGTCCGCCTCGGCGGCTACCCCGGAGCCTTCCGGGAGCTGCTCGGCGTCTTCGTCGAGGAGTTCGCACCGCTGCGGACCGAGGAGAAGGTGCGGCTCGACGACGGCACCACCGCGGACCTCTGGACCGAGCACCTGCACCTGCGAGGAGCGGAGGCCGTCGCGTCGTACCTGGACGGGCCGCTGCCGGGCACCCCGGCCGTGACCAGGCACGGCTACGGCCGCGGCGCTGCGTGGTACGCCGCCTGCCGGCTCGACGACGACGGCGTCTCGGCGCTCGTCGACCGGCTGCTCGCCGAGAGCGGTGTCGTGCCCGTCGTACCCACGCGTGGAGGGGTCGAGGTGGCGCGCCGGACCGCAGCCGACGGACGTTCGTGGCTCTTCGTCGTCAACCACACCGCCGAGCCCGCTTCCGTGGCCGTCGATGGCCATGACCTCGTCACCGACCGGCCGACCGACGGTGCGCTCGAGGTGCCTGCCGGTGGCGTAGCCGTCGTCCGGGAGGGCTGATGCTGGCTTCGCAGCGCCGCGCGCAGATCCTGGCCGAGCTCGACCGGCGCGGCAGCGTGCGGGTCAGCGAGCTCGTCCGGATCCTCGGGGTGTCCGACATGACCGTGCGCCGCGACCTCGACGCGCTGCAGGCGGAGGGCGAGCTGCACAAGGTGCACGGCGGCGCGACCCGTGGCGCGGACCGGGCCACCGACGAGCCGGGGTACGCCGCCAAGTCCGGCCGCCAGCAGTCGGAGAAGGAGGCGATCGCGACCCTCGCGGCGACGCTGGTCGAGCCCGGCTCCGCGGTCGCGATCTCGGCCGGGACGACGACCCATGCGCTGGCGCGCCACCTGGTGACCGTCTCCGGACTCACCGTCGTCACCAACTCGGTCTGGGTCGCGGACAGCATGCACGACGCTGCCCGCCCGGACGTCACCGTGCTGCTGACCGGCGGGCTGCGGACCCCGTCGGACGCGCTGGTCGGCCCGATCGCGATCAACACGTTGCGCTCGCTGCACGCCGACGTGCTGTTCATCGGGGTGCACGGGATGGACGAGGGCACCGGGTTCACCACCCCGAACCTCATGGAGTCCGAGACCAACCGGGCGCTGGTGGCGTGCGCCCGCAGGCTGGTGGTCGTTGCCGATTCGACGAAGTGGGGCGTCCTCGGGCTCAGCTCCTTCGCTCACCTGGGGGACGCCGACGTGCTCGTCAGCGACGTCGGGCTGCCGGCCGAGGCTCGCCGGGTGCTGTCCGAGCAGGTCGGCGAGCTGCTGCTCGTGGACCCCGCGGACGGTGCGGTGCAGGCCGGCTGACCCCTCGACCGGAGCAGCCGGGGTCAGGTGCCGCTGGCCATCCGGCGCAGTCCCCACGCCACCGACCAGGACTCCTCGGGTGCGAGCCAGCGGAGCCCCTCCCCGGTGTTCAGGGCGTTCGCCGGCGCGGTCATCGGCTCCACGGCGACGGCCAACGACGGCCCGCCGAGCGTGGGGAAACCCGACTTCGTGTAGATGTGCACGTAGCCGAACGCGAGGTCGCTCCACAGCTCGGTGCTCTGCCCGTCCGCCGCGTGGAGCCGGTGCCGGAAGGCGCCGTCGATCTCCTGCAGGTCGGTGTAGGCCGTGTCCAGCCGCACGTCGCCGATCCGGGCGCCGTGGCGGAGATCGCGGTCGGTGCCCGCAGCCGGGCTCGCGCCGACCGGGATCTGCTTCTCGTCGACCTCGAGGAACGTCTCGCCGCTGACGGTGACCACGAGCTCCTCGGCGGGCACCGCGCCGACGCAGAGGTACGGGTGGGCTCCCACGGCGACCGGCGCGGAGGCCTCGCTGTGGTTGGCGATCGTGTGGGTCACCGAGACCCCGTCGTCGTCGAGGGCGTACCGCACCGAGGTCCCCAGGTGGAACGGGTAGCCGTGCTGGGGGAAGACACTCGCGGTCAGGGTCACCGCGTCGTCGGTCCGCTCGCGCACGGCGTACCCGGTGTTGCGCAGCAGTCCGTGCGAGGCGTTGCCGGTCGAGGGCTCCGTGGCGTCGAGCAGCTGCTCCTCGCCGTCCAGCACCCATCTGGCGCCGGCCACCCGGTTCGCCCAGGGCACCAGGACGATCCCGGCCCCTCCCGGCGGGGGCAGCTCGTCGGCGTACTCCTGCACCAGCGGGACACCGTTCACCCGCAGCGAGCGGAGCGAGGCCGCCAGCTCGGTGACGGTCGCGGTCACGACCCCGCGAGGACCTTCCCGCCGGAGGGTGTGCTGCTCGCCGGTGGGCAGGGGGCGGTCGGGGGGTGCCATGGCTGATCCCTATCACGCTGCCGTGGTGCGCGGGCGATCGTGTTCCTTGCCGGGGGTGGTGCCCCGGCATAGGTTCTGCAGATGCAGCGTGAGAGCCATGACTACGTCATCGTCGGTGCCGGCAGCGCGGGGGCGGTCCTGGCCGCCAGGCTGTCGGAGGATCCCGGGACCCGGGTGCTGCTGCTGGAGGCCGGGGGAGAGGCGGTCGCCGACGAGATCACGATCCCGGCGGCGTTCTCGGCGCTGTTCAAGACGCGCTGGGACTGGAACTACCAGACGTCCGAGCAGAAGCAGCTCGGCTCGCGCCGCGCCTACTGGCCGCGGATGAAGGCGCTGGGCGGCTGCTCGTCGATGAACGCGATGATCTACATCCGCGGCAACCGCGCCGACTACGACGGCTGGCGTGACGCGCACGGTGCCACCGGCTGGGGGTACGACGACGTGCTGCCGTACTTCGTGAAGTCGGAGGGCAACACCAGGCTCGGGGCGCCGTACCACGGGCAGGACGGCCCGCTGCACGTCGAGGACCGGCGCTACACCCACCCGCTGAGCCAGGCCTGGGTCGACTCGGCCGTGGCAGGCGGGTTCAAGCCCACCGACGACTTCAACGGCGCCGAGCAGGAGGGTGCCGGGCTCTACCAGGTGACGTGCAAGAAGGGCCGCCGCTGGTCGGTGGCGAAGGGGTACCTCGAGCCCGCAGCGGACCGGCCGAACCTCACGATCCGCACCCGCGCTTTCGTCGAGCGGGTCGTCGTCGAGGGCGGCCGGGCGGTGGGCGTCGCCTACCAGGAGGGCAACGAGCAGAAGGTCGCGTACGCCGACGCGGAGGTCATCCTCGCCGGCGGCGCGGTGAACTCCCCGCAGCTGCTGATGCTGTCCGGCATCGGGCCGGCCGACCACCTGCGCGAGCACGGCATCGACGTGCTGCTCAACCTTCCCGGGGTCGGCCAGAACCTCCACGACCACACCGCGGTCCCGCTGATCTGGCACACCAAGGACACCACCGACGTCGCGGAGTTCAACAACCTGGTGAACTTCGCCCGTGCCAAGGCGACCGGCACCGGTCCGCTGGTCTCGAACGTCGGCGAGGCCGGCGCCTTCTTCCGCACCCGGGAGGACCTCGCCGCCCCTGACCTGCAGGTGCACGTCGCCCCGACCGGGTTCTGGGACAACGGGATGCACGAGCCGACCACGCGCAAGGTGACCGTGGCGCCGACGCTGGTCAACGTCGCCAGCAGGGGACAGCTCCGGCTCCGCTCCGCGAACCCGCACTGGCACCCCGACATCGACCCCGCCTACTACGACGACCAGAGCGACCTCGACGCGATGGTGGCGGGCATCCAGCGCGTCCTCGAGACGGTCCGCAGCGGACCGCTCGCGCGCTACGTCGACTCACCGTTCATGCCGGTCTCGGTCAACCCCTCGGAGGAGGAGATCGTCGAGCACGTCCGGCAGCACACCCAGACGCTCTACCACCCGGTCGGGACCTGCGCGATGGGCAGCGGCGAGCAGGCCGTCGTCGATCCCCAGCTGCGGGTCAGGGGCGTCGACGGACTGCGGGTCGCGGACGCCTCCGTGATGCCGGCCGTCCCGCGGGGCAACACGAACGCGCCCGCGATCATGGTCGGCGAGAAGGCCGCCGACCTCATCCGGAAAGGGAACTGACATGGTCTCGACAGGCTCGACCACCGCAGACGGCACCGGCGACAAGCTCGAGGTGCTCAACCCCGCGACCGGTGACGTGGTCGGCGTGCACGCGATCGCGGACTACGCCGAGGTGCACGCCGCCGTCGCCCGCGCCCGGGAGGCCAGCACGTGGTGGGCCGAGCAGGGGTTCGACGGGCGCCGCGTGGTCCTCGACCAGTGGAAGGGCGTGCTGGCGCGACGGATGGCGCAGCTGGCCGGCGTGATCCACGACGAGACCGGCAAGCCGCACGCCGACGCGATGCTCGAGCTGGGGCTGGCGATCGACCACCTCGGCTGGGCCGCCTCGCACGCCGAGAAGGTGCTGGGCAGACGCAAGGTGTCGAGCGGGCTGCTGATGGCCAACCAGGCGGCCTCGGTCGAGTACCTCCCGCTCGGCGTCATCGGCGTCATCGGACCGTGGAACTACCCGGTCTTCACCCCGATGGGGTCGATCGCCTACGCGCTGGCGGCCGGCAACACCGTGGTCTTCAAGCCCAGCGAGCTCACCCCCGGCTGCGGCGTGTGGTTGGCGGACTCGTTGCGCGAGGTCGTGCCTGACCACGACCTTCTCCAGGTCGTCATCGGGTACGGCGAGACCGGCAACGCCCTGTGCAGGTCGGCGATCGACAAGCTGGCCTTCACCGGCTCGCCCGCGACCGGCAAGAAGGTGATGGCTGCCTGCGCGGAGAACCTCACCCCGGTGCTCATCGAGGCCGGCGGCAAGGACGCGCTGCTGGTCGACGACGACGCGGACGTCGAGGCGGCTGCGGACGCGGCTGCCTGGGGTGCGTTCTCCAACGCCGGGCAGACCTGCGCCGGGGTCGAGCGGGTCTACGTCCACGAGCGGGTGCACGACGCGTTCCTGTCGTCGTTGAGCCGGCGGGCCCAGGAGCTCTCGGCCGGTCCCCACTCCGGTGCGCAGTTCGGCCCGATGACGCTGCCCAGCCAGGTCGACATCGTCCGCCGGCACATCGACGACGCGATCGAGCGCGGGGCCACCGCGGTCGTCGGCGGCCCGGAAGCGGTGGGGGAGCGGTTCATCCAGCCCACCGTGCTGACCGGCGTGCCCGAGGACGCCGCGGCGATCACCGAGGAGACGTTCGGGCCGACGGTGACCGTCACGAAGGTCAAGGACATGGACGAGGCCGTCGAGCTCGCCAACGCCACCAGGTACGGCCTGGGGTCGACCGTCTTCAGCAAGGAGCACGGCCCGGACCTCGCCCGGCGGCTCCGGTCCGGGATGACCGCGATCAACTCGGTCATCTCGTTCGCGGGCATCCCGGCCCTGCCGTTCGGCGGCGTCGGCGACTCGGGTTTCGGACGCATCCACGGCGCGGACGGTCTCAAGGAGTTCACCTACGCCAAGGCGGTGGCCCGCCAGCGGATGAAGCCGGCGGTGGCGCTGACGACGTTCGCCCGGACGGAGAAGGCCGAGCAGACGTTCGCCACGCTCATCACCGTGCTGCACGGACGGGCGAGCCAGATTCCGAAGAGGTCGCGCCGCTCCCGCGGGTGAGCGGCATCCTTTACCGGACGGTCATGTACAAATAGTCCGAATCGGGACCATAGTCCCTAGGATCGTGCTGCACAGCCCGGCCACCTGGTCGGGTCCGGACAGCATCCCTGGGAGAAGCACGATGAGACGTACCACCCGTACCGCCACCGCGGTCCTCGCCGCCGCCCTCGCCTTCGGCGCAGCAAGCCCGGCAGCGTCCGCTGCCGGTCGCCCCGACCACGCCAAGGCCGGCCACGTGAAGGTCGAGAAGGGCGAGAAGGGCGGCAAGCCGGAGAAGGCCGACAAGGCTGACAAGGCTGACAAGGCTGACAAGGCTGACAAGGAGTTGCGCCAGCTGCTGCGCGACATCGCGCGTACCGACGCCAAGCTCGTCAAGGTGGCGCGGGAGAGCCGCACCGCCCGGATCGGCGACCACGCCGCTGCCGTGCTGGCGAACGTCGCGGCCGACCGGTCCGCGCTCGCGGCGCTCGCCGCAGCCGTCCAGGCCTCCGACAGCACCGCTGACGTCCGGGCCGTCCGCAAGGAGCTCAAGGACGTCCGGCCGCAGAACTACAACAAGGTCGTCAACGACCTGCGCGACGCGCTCAGGCTCGCTGCTGCGATCACCGAGGCGCGGGCCGCGGTCGAGGGTGACGCCGCTGCACCGGCATCCGGGCTCGATGCCGCCCAGGCTGCCCTCGACGCGGCGGTCGCCAAGGCGCTGCTCGTCAACGCGTCGTCGGACAAGGAAGAGCTGCGGGCCGTCAAGACCGACCTCCAGGCCGCGCACGAGGCGCTCGAGGTCGTCCGCGACTACCTCGACCTCTCCGAGGAGGAGCCGGTCGAGGAGGAGCCCGTCGAGGAGGAGCCGGTCGAGGAGGAGCCCGTCGACGAGCCTGTGATGGGCTGACCCGAGGACCACGCCACCGACGGCAGGACATCGGCGCCGAGTGCCCGTGTCCTGCCGTCGGCCGCGTCCGGAGCGGAATAGCATTCGCCCAGTCCGCGGTGACAACCGGTCGTCCTGGAACTCGTCGAAGAGGAACACCGTGCCGAAGAACCGTTGGGCCCTCAGTCTCACCGCGCTCGCCTTGACCAGTCTCGCCGCGTGCGGTGGCGGTGGCTCCGACGGCTCGTCGGAGGAGACCGGCTCGGAGTCGACCGAGCTCGAGGTGCTGACCGCCGAGCAGGCCGAGCAGGCGTTGCTGTCGGAGACCGCGATGGGCCCCGACTTCGCCACCGCGGCGAGCGAGGACTCCGAGGACGGCGCTCCCGGCTGCTTGGCGGCCCTCGACGACCTGGACGACATCGGGTCGGAGACCGAGGCCGAGGCCCAGTACGCCTCGACCAGCGAGGTCGGGCTGCCCAGCGTGGAGCACTCGGTGTTCTCCTACACCGAGATCGACCCGATCAGCGCTCGCATCGAGGAGGTCAGCACCGCGCTCGAGGGCTGCACCACGGTGAACGACACCGACGAGAAGGGCACTGCTTATCTCCTCGACGTGACCGTCAGCACGGAGACCACGAGCGAGGGTGCCGACGAGCAGATCACCGTGGCCGCGGCGGGGACCATCACCACAGCCGAGGGGCAGGAGATCCCACTCGGCGTCTACATGAGCTCGGTGCGGGTCGAGAACCATGTCTCGGTCGTCGTCTACACCGACATCCCGGACGACGAGGCCGCGACGACAGCGGCCTTCGAGTCCTACGTCGACGCCGGCGCGGCCCGGCTCGCCGCAGTGGCTGCCGGCGAGGAGCCGGCCGACGAGCTCGTCGAGCCGACCGCCTGACCTGATCGACGGACCGGACCCCTTTCCCGAACCGCATGACCCATCTGGGTGATGCGGTCGGGACCATCCGGGGGGTTTCCGGACCGGTTTCGACGACAGGGCGCAAAGTCCCGTCCCACACGGCTCCCGGCCACGCACACTGGCAGGAATGGGAGGTGACCGACAGATGAAGTTCACATGCGACCGGTGCCACGTCGACTACGACGCGACGGGCACGAACGCCGCGGCGTACCTGTTCTTGAAGGACAGCCGCTGCAACCACATCGAGGCTTGCTGCTCGCACTGCGGCAACAAGGAAGTCATCTTCCTGGGGCCCAGGCAGATCAGCGCCATCATCACCCAGGAAGGCATCGCGCCGACCGTCGAGGCCGAAGCCAGCGCACCGTTGCGGGTGCGCGCCGAGAAGGCCTGGGCCGCTGCGGAGGAGAAGCACGCGGCGGAGCCGGAGCCTGTCAGCCCGCCCGCGCCGCCTGCGCACGCTACGCCGGCCCCTGGAGGCGTCCTGGAGCGCTACGAGCTCACCCAGCGCCACGAGGACCTGCTCGGCGCCTTCGGTGACACGCTGAGCAACATCCCGGACGAGCTGCTGTGGGACGAGCTGGAGAGCGAGCACGACCGCAAGCACCCGGACCGCTGGATCGACTGAACCAGCTGTCCTTGAACCTGGCAGTGACTGCGCCTGGTGGCTGACCTCCGGCTCACTCAGCCGGCAGGTACGCGCTCTCGTTCACCGTGTGGACGAGAGCCGGCTCGGTGCCCTCCTCGACCTGCACCACGACGGACTCGTCGTCGAGGAGCCCGGTGAGCTCGACCAGGTTGCTCTCGAGGATCTCGTTCCCGTCGAGGTCCGCCACGGACGGCTCGGCGAGCCACGTCTCGTCGCCCACGTCGAGCAGCACGTCCTCGACGAGCACGTCGTCGACCGACGCGTTCGTGAGCACCCACTGGTCGGAGACGATCCCGTCCGCACCGGTCTGGTCCTCGAGGTAGGTGAGGACTCCGGTGAGCGTGACCAGGACCGGCTCCGGCTCGGGGTCCTTCGGCGGCTTGGGGTCCTTGTCCGGCCCGAAATCGGGGCGTGGCTCGTCGCTGTCGATGTCCGACCCGCCCCGGCCCGGCTCCTTGACCTGACCTCTGCCGGTGCCCTCGGTGCTGCCGTCCCTGTCGTTGCCGTTGCCGTTGCCCTCGTTGCTGGTGCCACCACCGTTGTCGCCGCGGCCACCGTTTCCAGCGGTGCGGTCGTCACGGCCCGGCCCGGACGAACTGGGGGTCGTGGTGCTGCTGCCTGCGGAAGACCCGGTCTGGATCGCCCCGAGGGCGAGCGTCGTGCCGCCTGTCGGGATCTCGGCGAGCTCGCCCTTGCCGTAGGCCTTTGCGAGCCGGACCACCAGGTCGACGTACGCGTCGGAGGGGTTGTAGCGGAGCACTGCGGCTCGAAGCCCCGCGGGACGGTCCAGCCGGCCGGGTGCCGCACACAGGTAGACGGCCGCGCCCAGGGCGGCGTCGTTGATGTTGTCGGGGGAGCGGACCCCGTCGCCGTCGGCGTCCACACCGGCGTAGCCCCAGGTCGAGGGGAGGAACTGCATCGGCCCGACCGCGCGGTCCCACTTCTTGTCGCCGTCGAGACGCCCACCGTCGGTGTCGCGGATCTGGGCGACCGGTCCCTTGCCGGTCAGTGCCACACCGCGGATCAACGGCTTGGAGATGCCGTCGGCGCCGAGCCGGGAGCCGGCGTGCCGGCCGTGGTCGGTCTCGACGCGACCGATCGCGGCGAGCACGGTCCAGTCGATGCCGCACTCGGCGTCGGCCTGCCGCATCGTCGTGGCAGCCACCTGATAGGCGACGAGCGCCGCACGGGGGATGTCGAGCTCATCCAGGTCGACGTCAACCAGGGCGTCGGGCGGAGTCGGGCTGGCGCCTTCGAGCCGCTGGTCGCCGGCCGCCTTGACCCGCCGGGCGACGGCACCGGTGTCGACCGTCGTGGACTGACTCGCCGCGGTCGCGACGAAGCCAGCGAACGGGTGGCCGGCGACCGAGGACGCCTCGGAGCCCTCGGACGCGATCCCGGAAGCAACGGTTCGTGCACTCACCGCATTGGTCGAGGTGGCAGCGATCGGCAGGGTCAGGAGCAACGCACCCGCGCAGAGGCGCAGATGAATCCTCCGGCGCACAGCCATCGCCCCCTGCCCAGTCGTTGTCATCCGCTCGTCGTCGGACCCACCCTATGTGGTCGGAGAAGGTTGAAGGGAGGCCCGGGGGTCCCCAAATTCGCCCGACTGCCCGCAAGGGCATTCAACGTCTCCCTGAGGGGTAGAAGGACCGGTGACCCCCACTTCCCGCGAGCCGATGGACCCCGATGACCGCTGACTTCGTCTACCTCCTCGTGGGGGTGGCGCTGCTGCTCGCTGTGCTCGTCCCGATAGCCCTGAGCCGCCGCGCCGTGTCGGCGCCCATGGTGCTGCTCGTCGTGGGGCTGCTGATCGGTCTGCTGCCGTTCCCGGAGCCCGCGACCGGCGGACCGATGGCCCACCTGTCCTTCATCGAGCACCTGACCGAGCTCACCGTGATCGTGGCGCTGATGGGCGTCGGGCTCGCCCTGGACCGTCCTCTGGAGCTGTTCAGACCGAAGAGTTGGCTGCAGTGGGGTGCGGCATGGCGGCTGCTGGCCATCGCGATGCCGCTGTCGATCGCCGGGGTCGCGCTCCTCGGCTGGTCGCTGATGGGGTTGGCACCTGCGGCGGCTCTGCTCCTGGGTGCTGCGCTGGCGCCCACCGACCCCGTGCTGGCCTCCGACGTGCAGGTGGGCGGACCGACCGCCTTCGACGATGGCCAGGAGGAGGTCGACGAGGAGGACGAGGTCCGGTTCGCCCTGACCGCGGAGGCGGGGCTGAACGACGGCCTGGCGTTCCCCTTCGTCTATGCGGCGATCTTCCTGGTCACCCTGGGCGGGGTCTCGGACTGGGGGCTCCGCTGGCTCGCCTGGGAGGTCACGGGCAAGATCGTCATCGGGGTGCTCGTCGGCACGGCGGTGGGCTGGCTGCTGGCCAAGCTCGCGTTCCGCGCGCCCCAGCCGTCGCTGCGGCTGGCCGAGACCGGCGAGCCGCTGCTGGCGCTGGCCGGCGTGCTGGCGTCGTACGGCGTCGCCGAGGTGGCCCAGGGCTACGGGTTCCTGGCGGTCTTCGCCTGCGCCATGACGCTGCGACTCGCGGAGCGTGGTCACGAGTACCACGAGCACATGCACGAGAGCATCGACCGCCTCGAGCGGCTGCTCACGCTGACCGTGCTGCTGCTCCTGGGCTCGGCGCTGACCAACCACCTCCTGCCCCACCTGAGCTGGCAGGGCGCCGTGGTCGGGCTCCTGCTCGTCTTCGTGGTGCGGCCGTTGAGCGGCATCGTCGCCCTGCGAGCCGGCTGGGGCCGCGACCGGATGGGTAACTGTGACCTGACGCCCAAGGAAGAGCTCGCGGTGTCGTGGTTCGGGGTCCGGGGCATCGGCTCACTGTTCTACCTCGCCTACGCTGCCGGGGAGGCCGAGTTCCCGGGCATCGACGAGCTCTGGGCCACCGTCGGCTTCACGATCGCGCTCTCCGTCCTGGTCCACGGCATCACCGCCACACCCGTCATGCGTCGTCTCGACGCCCGCAAGCAGGAGAGGAGCTGCGCCCGTTGACCGCAGCCATCCTCCTGCTGGTCTCGGTGCTGCTCGTCCTCGCCTGTGGCGCCTTCGTCGCTGCGGAGTTCTCGCTCGTCACTGTCGACCGGGCCACCGTCGACCGCGCCGCCGAGGACGGGGACCGCCGTGCGTCGGGGGTGCAGACGGCTCTGCGCTCCCTGTCCACCCAGCTCTCCGGTGCCCAGGTCGGCATCACGGTGACCAACCTGGCCATCGGCTTCCTCGCCGAGCCGGCGGTCGCCGACCTCATCAGGGAGCCGCTGACCGGCCTCGGCCTCAGCAGCGGCGCGGTCCCCGGGGTTGCCGTCGGCATCGGGATCCTCGCCGCCACCGTCGTGACGATGGTCTTCGGTGAGCTGGTCCCGAAGAACCTGGCGATCGCCAAGCCGTTCGCGGTGGCCCGCGCCACCCAGGGGTTCCAACGGCTCTTCACCGCCGCCATGCGGCTCCCGATCCGGCTGCTGAACGGCTCGGCGAACATGCTGGTCCGTCGGCTGGGCATCGAGCCGCAGGAAGAGCTCAGGTCGGCCCGGAGCTCGCAGGAGCTGCGGTCTCTGATCTCCCGCTCCGCCTCCGAGGGCACCCTGGACGCACAGACGGCCGGACTCATGCAGCGCTCGGTCGCCTTCGGCGAGCGCACGGCCGGGGAGATCATGACGCCTCGGGTGCGGATGGACACCGTGCGGGTCCGGGACACTGCCGCGACGGTCATCCAGATGGCCCGCACCACGGGACACTCGCGCTTCCCCGTCGTGGGGGCCGAGAACGACGACGTCGTCGGCGCCATCCACGTCAAGCACGCTGTCGCCGTACCGCGGGAGGAGCGGGCCACCACCCGGGTCCGCGACCTGATGGTCGAGGTGGCGTTCGTCCCCGAGACGTTGCGGCTGGACCCGCTGATGGCGGCACTGCGCGGCGAGGGCTTCCAGGTCGCGGTCGTCGCCGATGAGTACGGCGGCACAGCCGGCGTGGTCACCCTCGAGGACGTCCTGGAGGAGATCGTCGGCGAGATCTCCGACGAGCACGACCCGCTCGACTCGGGTGCCCGGCGCCGCGACGACGCGTGGTCGCTGTCCGGGTTGCTCCGGCCTGACGAGGTGGCGGAACGCACCGGCGTCCGGCTCCCGGAGCACGAGCACTACGACACCTTGGCCGGCCTGTTCCTGCTCGCGCACGGCCGGATGCCGGTCGTCGGTGACAGCGTCGACGTGCCGCTGCCGGTGGTCCTCGACGCGGACGGACTCCCGGTGGAGCAGCGGGTCGCTGTGCTGACCGTCGAGCGGATGGTGGGGCTGCGCATCGAGCGGGTCCTGATGGTTACCCGACCGGCCACCGCGGAGGGCAGCTGATGTCCACCACAACCGCGCTCGTCGTCGCGGTCGCGCTGCTGCTCGCGAACGCCTTCTTCGTCGGAGCCGAGTTCGCGCTCATCTCCGCCCGTCGTGCCCAGATCGAGGTCCGGGTCGCGTCGGGGTCACGCGCCGCCCGGACCACCCTGAGAGCGATGGAGCGTGTCTCGCTGGTGATGGCCGGCGCACAGCTCGGCATCACCGCGTGCTCGCTCGGGCTCGGCGCGCTGGGCGAGCCTGCGGTGGCCCGGCTGATCGAGCCGTTGCTGCACTCGGCGCACGTGCCGGACGCGCTGCTGCACCCGGTGGCGTTCGCGATCGCCCTCACCGTCGTCGTCTACCTGCACGTCGTCCTGGGGGAGATGGTCCCGAAGAACATCTCCCTGGCAGGCCCGGAGCGAGCGGCGTTGGTGCTCGGCCCGCCGATGATGGTCGTCGTCACCGTGCTCAAG
>CADCUK010000187.1 GCA_902805865.1 uncultured Nocardioidaceae bacterium
CGGGTCCGATGTCGGAACCGATGCCGGCGGCGATCAGCGTCGGCGTCAACCCGACGTTCGACGGGGAGCGGAGCCGTCGTGTGGAGGCCTACGTGCTCGACCGCGACGACCTCGAGCTCTACGGGTGTGAGGTGGAAGTCGTTTTCGTGAAGAGGCTCAGGGGGATGCTGCGCTTCGAGTCCGTCGACGAGCTGCTCTCCGCGATGCAGGGCGACGTCGAGCAGACCCGAGAGGTGCTGCGGGCCCAGCCCTGACACCCGAGGCCTGACCCCCGAACGAGGAGACGCATGCCGGCGTACAGCGCCCCACCCGGTGAGCGGCCGGACGCCGTCACCGACACCGAGCATTGGTTCGTCAAGCACGGGCTGCCGTACTTCGTCCCTGCCGAGCGCACGGCCGCGCGGGACGCACTGCGCCCCCGCCGCACGGTGCCGCTCGTGGTCGGCGTCGGGCTGGCTGCCGTGGCGCTCGCGGTGCTGCTGGCCTGGCTGCTGGAGGACTTCACGGTCGGACCCGCGGCGCTGACGTTCGTAGGCCTCGCCGCCGGGCTCGCCTACGCGGTCACCGCCCTGCGGGCGCGGCCCATCGTGACCTGGTCGGCGCAGCGGACGCTCGGCAGCCTCCGCCAGCTGCTGCCCACGGTGACGCGGGCCCTCCCGCTGCTGATCGTGTTCATCACGTTCCTGTTCATCAACGCGGAGGTCTGGCACGTCTCGTCCTACCTCGACGGCGGCGTGCTCTGGCTGGTGGTCCTGCTGTTCCTCGGCATGGGCATCGGGTTCTTCCTGGTCCGGCTGCCCGAGGAGATCGACCGCGCCGACGACGAGCTCGACGACGCCCGCATCGTCACGGTCACGGGGGACACCCCGGTGGCCGCCGAAGCGGCACGGCTCGCGGAACGACGGCCGGGTGCGCTGACGAAGGAGATCGTGATCTCGCGCTTCGAACGGGTGAACCTGACGGTCGCGCTGGTCGTCATCCAGCTCTCCCAGGTGCTGCTCGTCGCGCTGACGCTCCTGATCTTCCTGATGGTCTTCGGGATCATTGCGATGCAGAAGGAGGTCGTCGAGGTCTGGATCGACGGCCAGGAGACCACGACGTTCCCGGGGCTGGACAACCTGTCGGTCGAGCTGTTCCAGGTCTCGGTGTTCCTGTCGGCGTTCTCCGCGTTGTACATCAGCGTCACCGCCGCCACGGACGACACCTACCGGAGCCAGTTCTTCAGCGACGTGATGCGGGAGATGGAGCGCGCGATCGCGGTGCGGGCGGCCTACAACGCCGTACGTCTGGACCGGGGCGACGTCCTCGAGGACGATCCGGCGGCGACACCGGTGGAGCCGTTGGGCCGCTCGGCAGGACCAGCCGCACCGGACGCCGACCCGACGATGCCCCTGAAGTCGGTGCCGGAGGAGCGGGACCGCCCGTAGGAGGGGGTCGTGCGGTCAGGAGTGCGCCCCAGCGCACTGTGAGCCGCACGACCCGAGGCTCTTAGCCCGGTGACCTTCACCGGTACGGCGCTGAACGCGGCGTTGCCGCTGACGTCGAGCCGCTCGGGGTCGGTGAGGTCGTTGATCGACACCCCGGGCACTTCGCTGGCGACGGTCGTGCCGGGTGACGCGGCATAGCCGTAGCCGTGCGGCAGCGAGACGACTCCCGGCACGGGGCGTCGGGGAGCGGTCCTCGGCGATTCGGAGATCCGACTCGCCGTTGATAGTCTTGGGAAGTTGCCGTCTGACGGCCGCGGATCGATAGTGCCCGGGTGAACAGGCCCCGGCGCGCCGCGCAACGACCTCGAGAGGAAACACGTGTCCACTGGCACCGACGCGGAGACCAAGAAGAGCATCATCGCCGAGTACGGCCTGACCGAAGGTGACACGGGTTCTCCCGAGGTCCAGGTTGCGCTGCTCAGCCACCGGATCGCCCACCTGACCGAGCACCTCAAGCAGCACAAGCACGACCACCACACGCGTCGCGGCCTGCTGCTGCTCGTGGGTCGTCGCCGTCGCCTTCTCAACTACATGCAGAAGGAAGACATCAACCGTTACCGCTCCATCGTGGAGCGGCTCGGCCTGCGCCGATGAGTCTGCGGAGCGGCTGCCTGACACCGGGCGGCCGCTCCGACTACTTTCAGCAGGCAGCACAACTCAACAGATAACCATCAGGAGCGACCGCGGACGTCTGCCCGGTCCTCGGTAGTGGCCCTCGGGTCCCGACCAACCCCCTCCGGGGCGTCGGCGAGCCGCAGGCCTCGATCGAAGACCGGCCCGCCGCCTCACATGAGCCGGCACCAAGGCGCCCTCGCGTGACCGCTCCGCGAACATGTTCGCCTCGCGAACAGAAAGGGGCACCCCCATGGAGGGACCCGTCATCTCTGCCGTAGAGACCGTCATCGACAACGGCAAGTTCGGCACGCGCACCGTCAAGTTCGAGTCCGGGCTGCTGGCCCGCCAGGCCCAGGGGTCCGTCACGGCGTACCTCGACGACGAGACGATGCTGCTGTCGGCGACCACCGCCGGCAAGCACCCGAAGGAGCACTTCGACTTCTTCCCGCTCACGATCGACGTCGAGGAGCGGATGTACGCCGTGGGCCAGATCCCCGGCTCGTTCTTCCGCAGCGAGGGTCGTCCCGGTGAGGACGCGATCCTGACCTGCCGCCTGATCGACCGTCCGCTGCGCCCGACCTTCAAGAAGGGGCTGCGCAACGAGGTCCAGGTCGTCATCACCGTGCTGGCGCTCGACCCCGACCAGCCGTACGACGTGCTCGCGATCAACGCCGCGTCGATGTCCACCCAGCTCTCCGGACTGCCGTTCTCCGGCCCGGTCGGTGGCGTCCGCGTCGCCCTCATCGACGGCCAGTGGGTCGCGTTCCCGAGCCACAGCCAGCTCGAGGGCGCAGTCTTCGACATGGTCGTCGCTGGTCGGGTCACCGACTCCGGTGACGTCGCGATCATGATGGTCGAGGCCGAGGCCACCGAGGAGACCATCGAGCTCGTCCGCGGCGGCGCCCAGGCACCGACCGAGGAGGTCGTGGCCGGCGGTCTCGACGCTGCCAAGCCCTTCATCAAGCAGCTCGTCGAGGCGCAGCAGGAGCTCGCCAAGCAGGCTGCGAAGCCCGTCCAGGAGTTCCCGGTCTTCCTCGACTACGAGGACGACGTGTACGCCGCCGTCGAGGCAGCCGCGTCGAGCGACCTGGCAGCGGCGATGACCATCGCTGACAAGCAGGAGCGCGAGTCGAGGACCGACGAGGTCAAGGACGCCGTCCTCGCCCAGGTCGGTCCCCAGTTCGAGGGCCGGGAGAAGGAGATCGGCGCGGCCTTCCGCTCGCTGACCAAGGCCCTGGTCCGCCAGCGCGTGCTGCGCGACAAGGTCCGCATCGACGGCCGCGGTCTCTCCGACATCCGGACGCTGTCCGCCGAGGTCGGGATCATCCCGCGGGTGCACGGCTCGGCGCTGTTCGAGCGCGGCGAGACCCAGATCATGGGCGTCACCACGCTGAACATGCTGACGCTCGAGCAGAAGCTCGACACGTTGTCGCCGGAGAAGACCCGCCGCTACATGCACAAGTACGTCTTCCCGCCGTTCTCCACCGGTGAGACCGGTCGCGTCGGCTCGCCGAAGCGCCGCGAGGTCGGCCACGGCGCGCTTGCCCGCCGGGCGCTGCTGCCGGTGCTGCCGAACCGCGAGGAGTTCCCCTACGCGATCCGCCAGCTCTCCGAGGCGATGGGCTCCAACGGCTCCACCTCGATGGGCTCGGTCTGCGCCTCGACGCTGTCGCTGCTGCAGGCCGGTGTGCCGCTGAAGGCGCCGGTCGCCGGCATCGCGATGGGCCTCATCTCCGACGAGGTCGACGGCAAGACGGAGTACGTCGCGCTGACCGACATCCTCGGCGCCGAGGACGCGTTCGGTGACATGGACTTCAAGGTCGCCGGCACCAAGGACTTCGTCACGGCCCTCCAGCTGGACACGAAGCTCGACGGCATCCCCTCCGACGTCCTCGCCGGTGCGCTGACCCAGGCCCGCGCGGCCCGGCTGCACATCCTCGACGTCATGAACGAGGCCATCGACGCCCCCGCCGA
>CADCUK010000188.1:0-2074 GCA_902805865.1 uncultured Nocardioidaceae bacterium
TCGTCACCTCGGTGCGCAGGGTCGGGGCGCGCCGGCCCGCCGGACCACCCGTCACGCAGGCAGCGACCGCGGTCGCCGAGCCGTCGGCAGCGCAGCTGTCCGAAGCCGGTTCGGGAGCCGTCACGCTGGTGGAGGAGTCGCCCTCGGCGGGCGCCGGGCTGGAGGAGTCCGGCGACGTCGCGGGGTCGTCCGCCGACGGGGTCGCCCAGCCGCACGTCCCGGTCAAGAAGAAGGGCGCCCGCAAACGCTGAGGTGGCGTACGGAGGGGTGGCCGGTCGTTTTGACCGGCCAGCCGTCCACTCCGTACACTTGATCCTTGGCGCGCACTGCGTGCCCTCTCACCCGTGCACAGGTGTGCGCTCCCGTCTCCTTCAGGACGGTGAGCCGTGCCCAGAGCGCGAGAGCTAAGAAGACGACGAGGAGAGTGAGTCGCGGTGTACGCGATCGTGCGCAGTGGGGCGACCCAGCAGAAGGTCGCCGTGGGTGACGTCATCGAGATCGACAAGGTCGCCACGGGTGTCGGCGAGTCCGTCACCCTGCCGGTGCTCCTGCTCGTCGACGGCGAGAGCGTCACGACCGACGCCGGCAAGCTCGCTCAGGCCTCGGTGACCGCCGAGGTGGTCGCGGCCACCAAGGGTCCGAAGATCACGATCCTGAAGTACAAGAACAAGACCGGTTACCGCAAGCGCCAGGGGCACCGTCAGAAGTACACCCAGGTCAAGGTCACCGACATCTCCACCAGCTGAACCCGGCTGAACTCCACCCGAGCCCCCTGAGCGAGGACTGAACCCATGGCACACAAGAAGGGCGCCGCGTCCACCAAGAACGGTCGCGACTCCAACTCCCAGCGTCTCGGCGTCAAGCGCTACGGCGGCCAGCTCGTGAACGCCGGCGAGATCATCGTCCGCCAGCGCGGCACGCACTTCCACCCGGGCGCCGGTGTCGGCCGCGGTGGCGACGACACCCTGTTCGCGCTGGTCGCGGGCAACGTCGAGTTCGGCACCAAGCGCGGCCGCCGCGTGGTGAACATCGTCCCGGCCGCCGAGTGACCTCGGCCGGACCCGGACGCTGATCCAGCCTTCAGCACGAGGCGCCCTGCCGGACCGGCAGGGCGCCTCTGCTTTTGCCCCCGAGAACAACCCGCTCTGAGAGGACCGACATGGCCGTCCCGACCTTCGTCGACCGCGTCGTCCTGCACGTCTCCGCCGGCCGCGGCGGCAACGGCGTCGCGAGCGTGCACCGCGAGAAGTTCAAGCCGCTCGGCGGCCCCGACGGCGGCAACGGCGGGCCGGGCGGCAGCGTCATCCTCCGCGTCGACCCCGACGTGACGACGCTCGTCGACTACCACCACAGCCCGAGCCGCAAGGCCGAGCACGGCGGGCACGGCGCCGGCGGGCACCGGAACGGCGGTCACGGGTCGGACCTGGTGCTGGGCGTGCCCGACGGCACGGTCGTCACGGGCGAGACCGGCGAGGTCATCGCCGACCTGGTCGGCGCCGGCACCGAGATCGTCGTCGCCTCCGGTGGCCGCGGTGGCCTCGGCAACGCCGCCCTGGCCAGCTCCAAGCGCAAGGCGCCCGGCTTCGCGCTGCTCGGCGAGCCCGGCGACGAGCTGACGATCGCCCTGGAGCTGAAGGTCGTGGCCGACATCGGCCTGGTCGGGTTCCCCAGCGCCGGCAAGTCGAGCCTGATCGCCGCGATGAGCCGAGCCCGACCGAAGATCGCCGACTACCCGTTCACGACCCTGGTGCCGAACCTCGGTGTCGTGACCGCCGGCGACACCACCTTCACGGTCGCCGACGTCCCCGGGCTCATCGAGGGCGCCAGCGAGGGACGCGGGCTCGGCCACGACTTCCTGCGGCACATCGAGCGGTGCGCCGCGCTGGTGCACGTGCTGGACATGGCGTCGATGGAGACCGAGCGGGACCCGGTCTCGGACCTCGACGTCATCGAGAACGAGCTGGCCCGGTACGGCGGCCTCGAGGACCGGCCCCGCCTGGTGGCCCTGAACAAGATCGACGTCCCGGACGGCCGGGAGATGGCCGACATCGTCATCGACGAGCTCCGCGGCCGC
>CADCUK010000188.1:2084-17424 GCA_902805865.1 uncultured Nocardioidaceae bacterium
CCTCACGGTGGTCCCGGTCTCGGCGGCTAGCCACGAGGGGCTGCGCGAGCTCGGGTTCGCGATGGCCCAGGTCGTGCAGGCCGCTCGGGCAGAGCGACCGGTGACCGAGACGAAGCGCATCGTGATCCGACCCGAGGCCGCCTCCGGCACGCCCGACTTCACCGTGACCGAGACGGCCGAGGGCTGGCGGGTCCGCGGCGGCAAGCCCGAGCGCTGGGTCAAGCAGACCGACTTCTCCAACGACGAGGCCGTCGGCTTCCTCGCCGACCGGCTCAACCGGCTCGGCGTCGAGGACCGGCTCCTGGAGATGGGTGCCGCGGAGGGCGACGCCGTCATCATCGGTCCCGACGAGAACTCCGTCGTCTTCGACTTCAAGCCGATGGTGGACGCCGGGGCCAGCGTGCTCGGCAGCCGGCGCGGCGAGGACAACCGCCTCGAGGAGCAGCGTCCCTCGGTGCGTCGCCGACAGGCCATCGACGCGGCGTACCCGGAGCGCGGCGAGGGCGAGGCCCGCGCCGACATCGCCCGCCGGGCCGAGACGACCGACGAGCCGGACACCGCACGACCGGCCGGGTGGGACCAGGGCGCGGTCTGGGACGAGGACGACCCCGAGGCCGATCGGTGACCAGGCACGACACCGTCACTGCTGCTCGGCGGGTCGTGGTCAAGGTCGGCTCGTCGTCGCTCACCACGGCTGAGGGCGGCATCGACCCGGCGCGGGTCAGTGCGCTCGTCGACACGCTCGCCTCGGCGCGCGGCCGGGGAGCCGAGGTGGTCCTGGTCTCCAGCGGGGCGATCGCAGCGGGCTTGTCCCCGCTCGGCCTCAAGCGGCGTCCCCGCGACCTCGCCACCCAGCAGGCGGCCGCGTCGGTCGGCCAGGGGCTGCTGGTGCACCGCTACACCGAGGAGCTGGCCAGGCACGGGATCACCACCGGGCAGGTGCTCCTCACCCTCGACGACGTGACCAGGCGCAGCCACCACCAGAACGCCCACCGCACCTTCGCCCGGCTGCTGGAGATGGGCGTGCTGCCGATCGTGAACGAGAACGACACGGTGGCGACCAACGAGATCCGGTTCGGCGACAACGACCGGCTCGCGGCGCTCGTGGCACACCTGGTCCACGCGGACCTCCTGCTGCTGCTCAGCGACGTCGACGGCCTCTACACCGCGAAGCCGACGGAGCCGGGCTCCCGGCTGCTCGCCGACGTGCACGGGGAGGACGACCTCGCGGGGGTGAGGATCGGCACCGCCGGCGCTGCTGGGGTCGGGACCGGAGGCATGCAGACGAAGATCGAGGCGGCCCGGATCGCCACCGGCGCCGGCGTCCCGGTGGTGCTCGCCGCCGCGGACCAGGCCGCGGCGGCGCTCGCGGGCGAGGAGGTCGGGACCATGTTCCACCCGACGGGACGCCGACGCCCGACCCGGTTGCTGTGGCTCGCCCACGCGACCGAGGGCAAGGGGAGGCTCTTCCTCGACGACGGCGCCGTCCGGGCCGTGGGGGAGCGGCGGGCCTCGCTCCTCCCTGCCGGGATCACCCGGGTGACCGGCTCCTTCAGCGCAGGTGACCCGGTCGACCTCGTCGCAGGGGACGGCGCTCCGGTCGCACGGGGCCTCGTGAACTACGACTCCGCGGAGCTGCCGGCGCTGATCGGACGCTCGACCCGCGACCTGGCCAAGGAGCTCGGCAGCTCCTACGAGCGCGAGGTCATCCACCGGGACGACCTCGTCGTGCTCCACGGCCGGAGCGTCGGGACGTAGGACTCTTTCCTGTGTGTCTTGCGAGGTTTCGCAGACGTTTCCGCACCGGAGCCGTGAGACTGAGGGCCGGACCACCAGGACAAGGGGCTCAGTGACCGAGGACGACGTTCGCCTGTGGCATGTCACCGTCACCGTGGCGGGAGCGCCCATGGAGCCGCTGATCGTGCGCGGAGCACTTCAGCGGCTGAACGAGCAGCGCCCGTTCCTCAGCTCGCTGCGGTTCGGCTCCGACCGTGCGGAGATCGCCTACTGGGACGAGGCAGAGAACCTGGTCGACGCGGCCTCGCTGGGCTTGAGGCTGTGGAACGAGTACCGCGAGTCGGCGAACCTGCCGTTCTGGGAGGTCGTCGGCCTGGAGGTCGTCGAGCGCGAGGTGAGAGCCGGACGGGAGCAGTACGACGCCTGGGTGGATCTCCAGGTCGCACCGCAACCGTTCTGACCTCGACCGAGCGCTCTACGCTGCTGCCATGTCCGGACCCGTCCTCGAACCCACGCCTGACCCGCTGGCGGTGAGCTCCGACGTCGAGACGGCCGTGCTCGCGGCGGCCGTGCGCGCCCGCGGGGCCGCGCACGAGCTCGCGGTCGCGACCCGTGCCGCCAAGGACGCCGCTCTGGAGGCGATGGCCGAGGGGCTCGTCACCGCCTCCGCGGAGATCCTTGCCGCCAACGCCGAGGACGTCAGGGCCGCTCAGCAGGCCGGCACGCCCGAGGCGATCGTCGACCGGCTCCGGCTGGACCGGTCCCGGATCGAGGGGATGGCCGACGGTCTGCGGCAGGTCGCCGGACTGCCCGACCCGGTCGGCGAGGTCGTCCGCGGGTCCACGCTGCCGAACGGCCTCGAGCTGCGCCAGGTCCGGGTGCCGTTCGGCGTCGTCGGCATCATCTACGAGGCCCGTCCCAACGTCACCGCCGACGCGGCCGGCATCTGCCTGAAGTCGGGCAACGCGGTCCTCCTCCGCGGCTCGTCCTCGGCGCTCCGGTCGAACCAGGCAATCGTCACCGCGCTGCGACGGGCGGCAGCCTCCGCGGGGGTGCCGGAGGACGCCGTGCAGCCCGTTCCCGGTGAGGGGCACCAGCCGGCCAAGGTGCTGATGCGGGCCCGGGGGCACGTCGACGTGCTGATCCCGCGCGGCGGGGCAGGGCTGATCCGGTCGGTGGTCCAGGAGTCGACAGTGCCGGTCATCGAGACCGGGGTCGGGAACTGCCACGTGTACGTCGACGCGGCGGCCGACCTCGACATGGCGCTCGCGATCGTCCTGAACTCGAAGACGCACCGGCCGTCGGTCTGCAACGCCGCCGAGACGCTGCTGGTGCACGCGGCCGTGGCGGACACGTTCCTGCCGCGGGTCGCGCAGGCGCTCCAGGACGAGGGGGTCACCGTCCACGGGGACGAGACCTTCCAACGCCAGCCGGGAGTGGTGGCGGCCACCGACGACGACCACGACGCGGAGTACCTCTCCCTCGACATCTCCGCGGCCGTCGTACCCTCCCTCGAGGCGGCGGTCGACCACATCCGGGTGCACTCGTCGGGGCACACCGAGGCGATCGTCACCGACTCGCAGGAGGCCGCGCGCCGGTTCGTCGCGGCGGTGGACTCCGCGGCGGTGATGGTCAACGCCAGCACCCGGTTCACCGACGGCGGCGAGTTCGGGTTCGGCGCGGAGATCGGCATCTCCACCCAGAAGCTGCACGCCCGGGGCCCCATGGGACTGCCCGAGATGACCTCTACCAAGTACGTCGTGACCGGCCAGGGACACACCCGCTGATGGACACGCTCGCCGACCCCGCCACCCTGGACGTCTGGACCGACGTCGAGGCGGAGCGCGTAGGGACGTCCGCCACGATGGTGACCGCGGTCCGCACGGTCGCGTCGGTCGCGCTGGCCGGGGCCGCTGCGTACGACGACAGCCTGTCGCTGCTCGTCGCTGCGCTCGTCGTCTACTGGATCGGCGACATGCTCGACGGCTTCGTCGCGCGGATCCGGGGCTGCGAGACCCGCATCGGGGCGACGCTGGACATCCTCTGCGACCGCTTCTGCGCGGCGGCGTTCTACATCGGGCTGATCTGGCTCGAGCCCGACTTCACCCCTGCGGTGCTCATCTACCTCGCCGAGTTCATGGTCGTGGACTGCTTCCTTTCCCTGGCGTTCCTCGCCTGGCCGGTGCGGAGCCCGAACTACTTCTTCGTCATCGACCGCACGCTGTGGCTGTGGAACTGGTCCAAGCCCGGGAAGGCGGTGAACTCCTCGTTGTTCGCGGTCCTGCTGCTCGTCACCGGGTGGGTCTGGGTGGGCGTCGCGATCGCCACCGCGTTGCTGGTGATGAAGACCGTCTCGCTGGTCAGGCTGGGGCGCATCGGACTGCCGGTGCCGGAACGCGACGACACGATAAGGTGAGGCCATGGCGAACACCCTTGTCTTCCTGACCGAGTCCGCGGGTCACGAGAGCGGCGGGATCAACCCCTACGCCGTCGGCGCAATCGCCCTGGGCATCCTGCTGCTCCTCCTGCTCGCGGTGATCTCGTTCGGCGGCGGGCGCGAGCACTCCTGAGGTTCTGTGCCTGACGACGTGACCGCCACCGTGCCTCCGGGCCCGGCTCCTGCGGCGCGCCGTCGACGTCTGGGGGTCATGGGCGGCACCTTCGACCCCATCCACCACGGCCACCTGGTGGCGGCCAGCGAGGTGCTGGCCTGGTTCGACCTCGACGAGGTCGTCTTCGTGCCGACCGGGCAGCCCTACCAGAAGAGCCACCGCGAGGTGTCGCCGGCCGAGCACCGCTACCTCATGACGGTCGTCGCCACCGCCTCGAACCCCCGGTTCACGGTGTCCCGCGTCGACATCGACCGGCCCGGTCCGACGTACACGATCGACACGCTCACCGACATGGCCGCGCAGCACCCCGACGCCGACCTGTTCTTCATCACCGGCGCCGACGCGCTGGCCGACATCCTCGGGTGGCGCTCGGCGCAGGAGATGTTCGAGCTGGCGCACTTCGTCGGCTGCACCCGGCCCGGTTACATCACCGACAGCTCGACGCTCGAGGGAATGCCTGGGGACCGGGTCACTGTTGTGGAGATACCGGCCCTCGCCATCTCGTCCAGCGACTGCCGCGACCGCACCGCACGCGGGGAGCCGGTCTGGTACCTCGTCCCCGACGGCGTGGTGCAGTACATCTCGAAGCACGGGCTCTACCGCCCGCCGGCTGATATCGCAGCCGACAGCACAGCCGATAGCACAGCCACAGCCGGCAACACAGCCGACAGCACCGACCTGCCTGGAGCAGGACCCACGGAACAGCCAACTCGACAGGGAGCCCTGTGACAGCCACCGACCGCGCTCTGGAGCTCGTCCGGCTCGCCGCCCACGCGGCGTCGGACAAGCTCGCGGAGAACATCATCGCCTTCGACGTCAGCGAGCAGCTGGTGATCACCGACGCGTTCGTGCTCTGCTCGGCGTCCAACGACCGGCAGGTGAAGGCGATCGTCGACGAGGTCGAGGACCGGCTCCGCGACGCCGGCGCCAAGCCGGTGCGCCGCGAGGGCGAGCGGGACGGCCGCTGGGTGCTCATCGACTACGCCGACATCGTCGTCCACGTCCAGCACGAGGAGGAGCGGTCCTTCTACGCGCTCGAGCGGTTGTGGCGGGACTGCCCGATGATCGCGCTGCCGGAGACCGTGACCAGCGGCCGCGACGGCGCCGGCGGCGCCGGCGGGTCCGCCACGGACGGTGGCTGAGCAGGAGGCCCGCCGCGTCGTCGTCCTTCGCCACGGACGGACCGCCTGGAACCGCATCGGCCGGGCGCAGGGGCAGGGTGACGTGCCCCTCGACGAGGTCGGGCACGCCCAGGCGCGCGCGGCGGCACCTCTCCTGGCCGCGCTGTCACCGGCGCGGCTGGTGTCCTCGGACCTGACGCGTGCCGCCCAGACCGCGGCGTACGTCGGCGAGGCCTGCGGTCTGGAGGTCGAGCTCGACCCACGGCTCCGCGAGTTCGACGTCGGGGAGCGGCAGGGGCTCACCTGGGCCGAGTCGGTCGAGCGGTTCCCCTGGATCGCCGACGGTGTGGGACTGGGGGAGCGGCTCGCGGGTGTTCCCGGGGCCGAGTCGGACGCCGACGTGGCCGCCCGCGTCGTGCCGGCGCTCGAGGAGGCAGCAGCCTCCGTTGGGCCGGGGCAGACGGTCGTCGTGGTCACCCATGGAGCGGCGCTGAAGCTCGGGATCGGCAGCCTGCTGGGCTGGGACGAGACCGTCGTCCGGGCCCTCGCGGTCCTCGACAACTGTCACTGGGCCACGCTCCGGGTGCCGGTCGACGGGCGTGCGAGACGGCTGCTCGACTACGGGGTGGGCGATTTCGCATCCGTGCCAGCCATTGGCTAGGATTCCCGAGTTGCTCGGCCCGCCCGTTCCTTGGGCTGTCGCAGCGGCGGGGCTGTGGCGCAGCTGGTAGCGCACCTCCATGGCATGGAGGGGGTCAGGGGTTCGAGTCCCCTCAGCTCCACCGAAGCATGACCTGGTTCCGGCCCTCGGTAGGCTCGGCCGCACCATGGACGAGAACAAGGCGCGACGCGTCGTCGACACGCTCCGCGAACGCGGCACCGACGCCCACCTCGCACGGGTGGGCGTCTACCAGTTCGGCGTGAGCATCCGGCTGCCCGACGGTCGGGAGGCGACGTGGGACTCCGACGGGACGGCAGCGCTCGAGGCGCAGGTGATGCGCAACGGCATGCTGGTGGGGTTCGTCCCCTCGATCGAGGGGTCGGAGGAGTTCACCGAGGAGCAGGTCGTGGACGCCATCCTGCGGACCGACTACGACAAGCCGATCGCCCGTCAGCGGGCCACGGCGCCACCGCCCGAGCCGGCACTCCCGAGAAAGGGCGGGCTGTTCCGCCGGTTCATGGACGGCTTCCGCTACCACTGAGGGGGCTCGACCGATGACCGAGCCGGGCAGCGCACCGCACGGCGGCCGAGGCGTGTCGGTCGCTGCTCCCAACGACCTCGCAGCACAGGCCGGCGTGGGTGTCGCCAGGGACGGCGGCAACGCCGTGGACGCCGCCGTCGCCGCGGCGTTCACGACGATGGTCACCGAGCCGGGGCTGGTCTCGTTGACCGCCGGCGGCTTCGTCTCCGTCCAGCCCGAGGACGGTGAACCGGTCACGGTCGACGGTGGAGTGGAGATGCCCGGTCGCGGGCTGCCGCCGGAGCGATTCGGTCACGGTGTCTGGGAGGTCAGCACGGCGTACGCCGGCGGGACCCGGATGACGATCGGCCCCGGCTCGGTCGCGACTCCGGGCGCGGTCAAGGCGCTCGAGAAGGCCTGGCAGCTGCACGGCTCACTGCCGTGGCGACGGCTGCTCGAGCCCGCCGTCGAGGCTGCAGCCGGGTTCCCGCACGGCAGCGCCTCGCACTACTACCTGTCCTACGTGCACGAGCACATCTTCGGGTGGCACCCCGAGAGCCGCGCGGCGATCCACACAGCAGACGGGGAGGTCGTCCCGATCGGTCACCCGGTCGTCGTACCCCACCTGGCGGAGACCGTCGCCCGGCTGGCCGACGAAGGAGCGGACGCTCTGTACCGCGGGGATCTCGGCGCCCTGGTCGCTGCCCACGTCACCGACGGTGGCGGGATCCTGACCCGCGACGACCTGGCCGCCTACGAGGCCGTCGTCCGGCCTCCGCTCGTGGTGACCACGGGCGAGTGGCAGCTGGCGACGAACCCGCCGCCCGCCGCCGGCGGAGTGGCGGTCGCCGCGCTGCTGGCCCTGCTGGACGGACTGCCGATCGGCCGGTCCTGGTCCGCGGACGAGCTCCGGGTGCTCGCCCATGCCCAGGCGCTGGTGCTCGGGGCCGGGCTCGCGGACCCCGACACGGAGAAGGGACGCACCCAGCGGGCGGAGGAGCTGCTCGAGCGGATCCGCACGACCGGCCGTCCGGGGCTGACCTCCCCGAGCACGGCCACCGTGTCCGCGGTCGACGACCGCGGCGGAGCGTGCGCGGTCACGGTGTCGTCCGGGTACGGCTCCGGGGTGACCGTTCCGGGCACCGGGCTGTCGCTGAACAACTGTCTCGGCGAGCAGGAGCTGGTCGCCGCCGGACCGCACAGCCTCCCGCCGGGCACCCGGCTCAGCTCGAACATGGCGCCGACGGTCGGCCGGCGGGCCGCGGACGGTGCCGGGCTGGCGATCAGCTCTCCCGGGTCGGACCGCATCCCCACAGCCATCGCCCAGGTGCTGGCGCTCTTCACCGCAGGCGCCGACCTCCCCGCGGCGATCGCGCACCCCCGGATGCATGTCCGCGTGCGGCCCCAGGACGACCCGCCGGTGCTGCTCGACCACGAGGAGGACCTGCCGGTGCCCCAGGACACCGGGTTCACGCTGCGGAGCATGCCCGCACACTCGATGTACTTCGGCGGGGTCGCCGCCGCGTTGTGGACGCCGGCGCAGGGGCTCCAGGCCGCAGGTGACCCGCGGCGTGCCGGCGCCGTCGCCGTGCACGCCGGCTGACCCGCCGCTCGGCCTGCCCGGCACGACCGGACGTGCGTGTTAGCGTCGCCGCGTGCCTGTGTCTGCCACCTTGTCATCTGCACGTCGCGACGCCCGCAAGGCCCGGAAGGTGCTGGCCCGGGCGATGGCCGATCCTGAGGCGCGCGAGCGCTACAAGGCCGCGCTCAAGGCGCGGGTGACCCGCGAGGACGCCCCGCAGCGGGCGCCCGGACGTCGCCGGCCCAAGTGCCTCATCTGCGGCAGCCGACGCCTGTCGGAGCGGAAGGTCGTCTACGTCCACAACCGCAAGAAGCGGTCCCTGGTCTGGACCTGCAAGTCCTGCGGCTTCGTGCACATGCCGGGCCACGTGGAGAGCCGCTACAAGGCGAAGACCGACATCGAGCAGCTGCCCGCCGGCCACTCGCGGCTCGGCGACATGGACGTCCCCGGTCGCGAGTTCCACATGGCGAAGATGGCCGTCGACATCCTCGGCGGCACCGGCCACGAGGTGCTCGTGTACGGCGCGGGGCGGAGCCTGGACAACCACCACATCGGCAAGCTGCCCGAGGTCCGGCGCGTCGCCATCGGCGACATCATGAAGCTGCGCGACGACGCGGAGTTCATCGACGCCAACGACCCGCCCCGCCGCCGGTTCTCGGTCGTCGTGGCCAGTGAGGTCATCGAGCACTTCCGGGACCCGCACGAGGACTTCAAGAAGCTGTTCCGCCTGGTCAAGCGTGACGGGCTGCTGGTGTGCGGCACGAACATCTACGACGGTGGGCCACTCGAGGGCGACTGGTACATCCACTACCCGGACCACACCTCGTACTACAGCCCCGAGGTGCTCCGACGGATCGCCAACCGGGCGGGCATCCACATCGACTTCCGGGCACCCATGACCGGGCAGGCGATGCGGAAGCGCTACGTGATCTTCACGCGGTCCGCCGAGGTGATGGAGAGCGTGGCCTGCTACTTCGGCCGCGAGGTGTACGCGCCGTCGGAGATCGAGCAGCCCGAACGACCGATCGCTCAGCGCAGCCACCAGCCGTGGCGGGTCGCCGGGAAGGCGGAGTCCAAGCCCCGCGGGGGCGGCGGCAAGGGCGGCAAGGGCGGCAAGAGTGGCGGCAAGGGCAAGGAAAAGGGCGGCGGCAGCGACGACGCAGCCGCCGAGCTCGTGACGTCAGTCGCCGAAGGCTGACCGGTCAGCCGAAGGCTGACCCCGTGGCCCCTGGCATCGTGGCCAGGAGCTCCCGCCCCTGGGTGGCGTGCTTGTGCTCGACCAGCACCTCGTAGCGGGTCGCGACGATCGTGCTGACCGAGCTGAAGTCCCGGCGGCCGCGGGTCGCCGCGTAGCCGGCCAGCGCCCAGATGAGCCCGAACAGCGCACCGAAGAGCGCGGTCGACAGGATCGTGGCCAGGGTGTTCTCCTCGCCGAACAGCGAGAAGATCAGCCCCACGAAGAGCCCGAGCCAGACGCCTGACAGAAGGCCGCCGAGGGCCACGCCTCCGGTCGTGAGCCGTCCGGTGACTCGCTCCATCTGCTTGAGCTCGGTGCCCACGATGAGGCAGTTCTCGACCGGGAACTCGTTGTCGGCAAGGAAGTCGACGGCCTTCTGGGCGGCTGCGTAGTCGTCGTACACGCCGAGGGACTGGGGGAAGTCCAGCGTGAGCCCGGACTTGAGGCCGCGGAGGTTCGCCTGGTTGCTCATGCTCCGATTGTCCCTCGCAGCACCAGCCCAGCCGACCGTCGCGGGCGGCCCTCGTTGCCCGCGACGTGTGGTAGACCTCCGGAATGGGACTGGGAACCGGAGCGGCTGCCGACGCACGAAGGATCCACCGGAGCCCATGGCTCGATCACGGGGTGCGGCTCGGGCTCGTCGTGTACGGCGTCGTGCACCTCATCATCGCAGTCACCGCCTTCCAGCTGGCGTTCGGGGACCAGTCCGGCAGCGCATCCCAGCAGGGTGCCTTCACCCAGCTGTCCCAGAGCTCGCTCGGTGACGCGGCCCTCGTCCTCGTCGCGGTCGGGCTCCTCGGGCTGGTGGTGTGGCAGCTGATCGAGGCCGCCGTCGGCCACCGGCGCGAGGACGGTGGCAAACGCGCGCTGAAGCGGCTCGCCTCGGTCGGCAAGGCCGTCGTGTACGGCGTCCTGGCCTTCAGCGCGTTCCGGAAGGTCTTCAGCTCGAGCAGCGGGAAGAGCACCGACAGCATGACCGCGCAGCTCATGTCCGCACCTGGGGGGCAGCTGCTGGTAGGCGCCGTCGGCGTCGGCATCATCGCGGTCGGTGGCTTCCTCGTCTACCGCGGTTGGGCCGAGAAGTTCACCAAGGACCTCGACATCCAGGCCAACTCCGGCAGGCGGAGGGAGCCGATCGTCCTGCTGGGCAAGGTCGGCTACATCGGCAAGGGGGTGGCGCTGGCCGGGGTCGGGGCGTTGTTCGTGATGGCCGCCGCCCAGCACCAGGCGAAGGAGTCCGGATGGCTCGACGTCGCGCTCCACGAGCTGCTGCGCCAGCCCTTCGGCGTGTGGCTCGTGGTCGCCGTGGCGGTGGGGATCGGCTGCTTCGGGCTCTACTGCCTGGCGTGGGCGCGGCACCTGGACCGCTGAGGGGGCTAGCCGGCAGGGGTCGTGGCAGCGCGGGGCATCTGGTCCTCGACGTAGCCCGGGCGGGCGACGACGGTCGCCAGAGCACCGGTGACGACGGCCATGACGGTGAGCGCGATCAGCGGCACGGTCCACCCGTCCGTGGCGGCGTACAGGATGCCGGTGCCCAGCGGACCGATCACCGAGACGGCGTACCCGACTCCCTGGGTGAAGCCGGAGAGCGCGGCTGTCCCGGCCGAGGTGCGGCTGCGGAGCCCGATGAGCGTGAGCACGACGGGGAAGACGCCGGCGGCGACCCCGAGGAGCACAGCCCACAGCCACGCACCCTCGCGGGGGAACAGCAGGAGACCCAGGTAGCCGACCGGGTAGCACGCGATGAGGCCGAGCATCAGCTTCCGCTGGTCGGGGGCACGCGCGGCGGCGGCCGGGGCCCACAAGGAGATCGGGATGCTCATCCCGGTGATCACCCCGAGCAGCAGTCCTGCGGTGGTGGCGGAGAAGCCGGCGTCGCGGTACACCTGGGCGAACCAGCCGAACATCGTGTACGCCTGCGCTGACTGCAGCCCGAACAGCAACGCCATCGCCCAGCCGAGCTTGGTGCGGGCAACCTGACCCAGCGTCACGCCGTGCTCACCCTCGCGCGGTGTCGCGTCGTGGCGCAGGAGGAGCAGCCACGGTACGGCGGCCACCGCCGCGGTCGCCGCCCAGACACCCAGCCCCCACCGCCACGAGCCGAGCTCCTCGCCGATCGGCACCGTGAGCGCGGACGCCATCGTCAGCCCGATCGCCAGTGCGGTCGTGTAGAGGGAGGTGACCGCCCCGACCCGGTCGGGGAAGTGCAGCTTGACCAGCGAGGGGAGCAGCACGTTCGACGCCGCCATCCCGGCCAGGGCGACGACGGAGAGCGCAAGGAAGAGCGACGCGTCACCGACCAGTGCTCGGCCGGCGAGGCCGCCGAGCACCGCCAGCAGGGCGACCAGGGTCACCTTGTGCACCCCGGCCCGCCGGGCGAGCGCCGGTGCCATCGCCCCGAAGACGCCGAACGCGACCACCGGGAGCGAGGTCAGGATGCCGGCCTGCACCGGTCCCATCCCCAGCGCACCGGTGACCTCCGGCAGCACCGGCCCGATGCTGACCGCTGCGGGCCGCAGGTTGAACCCCAGCACCAGGACGCCGACCAGCACCAGGATGCGTCCCAGCCGGGTCTCCTCGCGGGTCTGCTCAGAGGAGGGGGGCTGGTCGAGCACCGGGACATCCTCCCCCAGCGGCTCAGGTGATCGTCATGCCCCCGTCGACCGCGATGGTCTGCCCGGTGACGTAGCCGCCGGCGTCCGAGGCGAGGAAGACCACCGCCGCGCTGAGCTCCGCCGGGTCGCCCTTGCGGCCCACCGGGATCCTGGCGTGCTGGGACTCCAAATAGCCCTCGGGGTACTGGTCGGTCATCTCGCTGGTGAAGAAGCCGGGCGCGACGGCGTTGACCCGGATCCCCTTGCGACCGGTCCACTGGCTCGCGAGGTCCCGGGTCAGCCCGATGAGCCCTGCCTTGGAGGCGGCGTACGCGGCCTGGGGGAGACCCGCGGTCGTGAGGCCGAGCACCGAGGAGATGTTGATGATGCTGCTGCCCGGCTGCATCACGCGCCCGCAGGCCTGCGCCATCCAGTAGCAGCCGTTGAGGTTCACGTCGATCACCTGCTTGAACTGCTCCGGGGACTCCCGGGTGGCCGGGACGGCGGTGCCGATGCCGGCGTTGTTGACGAGGATGTCCACCCGGCCGAGCTCGGCCATCGCAGCGTCGACGAGGGCCTGGCAGTCCTCGGGCTTGGCGACGTCGGTGGCCACGGTGACCGCGCGGCGACCGGCCGCCTCCACGAGCGCCTTGGTCTCCTCGAGCCGGTCGATACGCCGGGCGCCGAGCACCACGTCGGCACCGGCCTCGGCCAGCGCCTGGGCGAAGGCGACGCCGAGCCCGGACGAGGCGCCGGTGACGATCGCGACGCGGCCGTCGAGTCGGAAGAGGTCGAGCACGTTCATGGGGGCTCCTGCCGGTGGTGGGGGTTCAGTCGTAGCCGAGGATGGACTTGCGCTTGCGGCTCCACGCGAGGGCCGACGCGATGGCGTCCTCGACGGTCGACTCGGAGGTCCAGCCGAGCATGTCGCGGGCCTTGTCCACGTTGGCGAAGGCGCCGACCGCGTCACCGGGCCTGGGAGGCGCCTCGCGGACCGGCACCTTCTCGCCGAACACGTTCTCAAAGGCGTTGACCAGCTCCCGGACGGTCACGCCGTCCCCGGTGCCGACGTTGATGATCGTGCTGGGTGCGGCGGCCTTCTGCAGCACGTCGTCGAACTGCTCCACCGCCACCACGTGCGCCTTCGCCAGGTCCCAGACGTGGATGTAGTCGCGGATGCCGGTGCCGTCGCGGGTGGGGTGCTCGACGCCGGTGATCGTGAAGGCGTCCTTGAGCCCCTGGGCTGCCATCACGAGCTGACCGAGCACGTGGGACGGCTCGCGGACGTAGATCCCTGACTCGAGGTCCGGGTCGGAGCCGATCGGGTTGAAGTACCGCAGGATGATCGCCTGCAGGTCGGTCGCGGCGGCCATGTCGGTCAGCACCATCTCCATGACCCGCTTGGTGCGGGCGTACGGCGACGCCGGGTCCAGGGGAGACTCCTCGGTCACCTCGAAGTCCTCGACCATCGCGTAGAGCGACGCGCTGGAGGAGAAGAGCACGTTCGGCTTGCCGAGCGTCACGAGCTGGTCGAAGAGCTCGAGCGACTTCGCGACGTTGTCGCGGTAGTACTCGTAGGGCTGCTCCATGGACTCCGGGACGACGATCCGAGCGGCCATGTGAATCGTGCAGTCGATGTCGGGGTGCTCCTCGACGACCCGGGCCACGAGGTCCCGGTCGGCGATGTCGCCCTCGTAGAAGATCCGGTCCTTGACGAACACCCGGGGGCCGGACAGCAGCGAGTCCAGGATGATCGGGGTGTGGCCGGCCTCCTCGAGTGCCTTGGCAGTGGTCGAACCGATGTAGCCGGCGCCGCCGGTGACAAGAACCTTCATGGTCCCGACCCTAGCGGTGGGTTACCCTGGGTCCATGCGCGTGACACTGCTTCTTCCCAAGCCGCTCTGAGCGATCCGGTTCCAGCCGAGACCATCGCCGCAGAGCGGCCGCCCTCCTGACCCGGAGGGTTTTTTTGTGCCCACAGAGAAGAACGCGAGGAAGACAGATGAGCGAGCAGGAGACCCGCCCGCAGGAGGGCGCCGACGTACGCACCGGGTACGACGTCGCGGCGACCCAGGACAAGTGGCGTGCGGTCTGGGACAAGCTCGACCCGTTCAAGGCGGCCGACGACGGTTCCCGTGAGCGCCGCTACGCGCTGACGATGTTCCCCTACCCGAGCGGTGACCTGCACATGGGCCACGCCGAGGTGATGGCGCTGCACGACGTCATCGCGCGCTACTGGTGGCAGCAGGGCTACGACGTCATGAACCCGATCGGCTGGGACTCCTTCGGCCTGCCCGCGGAGAACGCCGCGATCCGCCGTGACGAGCACCCGGCGACGTACACCTACGCCAACATCGACACCCAGGCGGAGTCGTTCCGCCGCTACGGCATCAGCTTCGACTGGTCCCGGCGGCTGCACACGAGCGACCCGGAGTACTACCGCTGGACCCAGTGGCTGTTCCTGCGCTTCCGCGAGCGTGGACTGGCCTACCGTAAGCACAGCCCGGTGAACTGGTGCCCCAACGACCAGACCGTGCTGGCCAACGAGCAGGTCGTCCAGGGCATGTGCGAGCGGTGCGGCGCCGAGGTGACCAAGCGCGAGCTGTCGCAGTGGTACTTCAAGGTCACCGACTACGCGCAGCGGCTGCTGGACGACATGCAGCAGCTGGAGGGCACCTGGCCGGACCGGGTGCTGGCCATGCAGCGCAACTGGATCGGCCGTAGCGAGGGCGCGCACGTGATCTTCAAGGTGGAGCTGGGCGCTGAAGGTGAGCGGGGCGGTCAAGACAGTCGTGATGTCACAGTCTTCACCACCCGACCGGACACGCTGTACGGCGCGACGTTCTTCGTGGTGGCTGCCGATGCCAAGCTGGCCGACGAGATCTGCGCTCCCGAGCAGCGCGAGGCCTTCGAGTCCTACCTGGCCGACGTCCGCAAGGAGACGGACATCGACCGGCTGTCGAACGAGCGCGAGAAGACCGGCGTCTTCCTGGGCCGGCACGCCGTCAACCCGGTGACGGGGGAGCGGATCCCGGTCTGGGCAGCGGACTACGTGCTGGCCGACTACGGCACCGGCGCCATCATGGCGGTCCCTGCGCACGACCAGCGCGACCTGGACTTCGCCAAGAAGTTCGACCTGCCCGTGCGCATGGTCGTCGACACCGGCCAGGACAACCCGGAGGAGACGTTCGTCGCCACGGTCGGCGACGGGACGTACGTGAACTCCGGTCCGCTGGACGGCGTTGCCGACAAGGCGACCGGCATCGCCCGCATCGT
>CADCUK010000189.1 GCA_902805865.1 uncultured Nocardioidaceae bacterium
GTCTGCGGCTCGACCTCGTTGTGGTGCGCCTCGATGGCGTGCGCCACGTCCTCGGACTCGCCGAACCTGCGGGCCAACGCCGCCCCCACCGTCGCGTGCGACCCCTCGACCTCGTGGGTCAGCGCCTTGCCGATGTCGTGGAGGAACGCCGCCCGCACGCAGACCGCACGGTCGAGGCCGAGCTCGTCGGCCAGCAGCCCCGCGATGTGCCCGGACTCGACGAGGTGAGCGAGGACGTTCTGCCCGTAGGACGTGCGGTACCGAAGCCGGCCCATCGTGAGCACCAGCTCGGGGTGCAGGTCGGTGATGCCCATCTCGAGGCACGCGTCCTCACCGGCCTGACGCGCCCGGGCCTCGACCTCGGCCAGCGCCCGCTCGTGCGCCTCCTCGATCCGGGTCGGGTGGATCCGGCCGTCGGCGACGAGCGCCTCCATCGTGATCCGGGCAGCCTCCCGCCTGATCGGGTCGAAGCAGCTGAGCACCACCGCTTCCGGGGTGTCGTCGATGACGACGTTGACGCCGGTGATCTGCTCGAACGCCCGGATGTTGCGCCCCTCGCGACCGATGATCCGGCCCTTGAGGTCGTCGCTGGCCAGGTGCACGACCGCGACCGACGCCTCGGCCGTCGCCTCCGCCGCCATCCGTTGTACGACGGTCGCGAGCACGCGCCTAGCTCGGGTCTCGGCCTCGGCCCGGCCCGACTCCTCGATGTCCCGCGCCAGCGCAGCAGCGCGCAGCCGGGCCTCGTGCTCGACCTGGGACAGCAGCTCCCGGCGTGCCTGCTCGCCGGTCAACCCCGCAGTCCGCTCGAGTGCCTCACGGCGCTCCTCGTCGGCGGTGGCGAGCTCGCGGGCAACCGCGTCCAGCCGGGCGGACTCGGAGTCGAGCCGTGACTCACGCTCGGCGAGCCGCTGCTCACGCCTCTCGATGTCGATGCGCTGCGCCTGGATGTCCTGGTGCAGCGCCTCCTCACGGCGGGCTGCGATCACCCTGGACAGCAGGACGACGCCGACAGCCAGGACCAGGAGGACGACCGCTGCGCCCGCGAGCGCCAGCGTGGCGCTGACCCACCCAGCGACCTGGGCGACGTCGACGAACACGGCGCCTCCTCAGGCTGGTGGGGTGCACAAAGGCTAGGTCGGCGACCCCGTCCCTTCAAGGCGACGTCCAACCCGACGATCCTCCCGACGGACCGCAGAACCCCAGGTCAGGAGGCCCCGTCGAACAGCTCCTCGGCCCCGGCGATCTCCTCACGGACGACCTGGTAGGCGACACCGGACGAGTAGCCCTTGCGGGCGAGCATCCCGGTGAGCCGGCGCACGACCGTGATCTTGTCGAACCGCTGCAGCGACGGCAGCTTGCGACGGACGAGCAGCCGGGCCGCCTCGACCTCGTCGTCCGGCTCCACGGTCTCGACCGCCTCGGCGATCGCCTCCTGCGGAACGCCCTTGCGCCGGAGCTCGGCAGCGAGCGCCCGACGCGCCAACCCCTTGCCGGCCTGCCGTGACTGGACCCAGTCACGGGCGAAGGCCGCGTCGTCGATCAGCCCGACTTCCTCGAACCGGTCCAGGAGCCGGTGGGCCACCTCCGGCGGGACCTGCTTCTTGGCGAGCTTGCCGGCGAGCTCGGACCGGCTGCGGGCCTGCCCGGTGAGCTGGTCGAGAAGGATCTTGCGCGCCACCGCCTCGTGGTCGGCCTCAGGCTGGAGCGCCTGGGGATCCTCAGGAGGCGGTGGCGCAGCGTCGTCCACTGCTGCGTCGTCGTACACCGCTGTGCCGGGGCCTGGCTCAGAAGTTGACGTTGACCGGCTCGTCCGGAGCCTGCTCGTCGGTCACCTGCGGGCCGACGCCGAGCTTCTCGAGGATCTTCTTCTCGAGCTCGTTGGCCAGGTCGGGGTTGTCGCGCAGGAAGTTGCGCGAGTTCTCCTTGCCCTGACCGAGCTGGTCGCCCTCGTAGGTGTACCAAGCACCGGCCTTGCGGACCAGCCCAGCCTCGACACCTACGTCGATGAGGCTGCCCTCGCGGCTGATGCCCTTGCCGTACATGATGTCGAACTCGGCCTGCTTGAACGGCGGCGCGACCTTGTTCTTGACGACCTTGATCCTGGTCCGGTTGCCGACCATCTCCTGACCGTCCTTGAGCGTCTCGATGCGACGGACGTCGAGGCGGACCGACGAGTAGAACTTCAGGGCCCGGCCACCGGTCGTGGTCTCGGGCGAGCCGAACATCACGCCGATCTTCTCGCGCAGCTGGTTGATGAAGATCATCGTCGTGCCGGAGTTGTTCAGCGCACCGGTCATCTTGCGGAGCGCCTGGCTCATCAGCCGCGCCTGGAGACCGACGTGGCTGTCACCCATCTCGCCCTCGATCTCGGCACGCGGCACGAGCGCGGCCACCGAGTCGATCACGATCAGGTCGAGCGCACCGGAGCGGATCAGCATGTCCGCGATCTCCAGCGCCTGCTCCCCCGAGTCGGGCTGGGAGACGAGGAGGGCGTCGGTGTCGACACCGAGCGCCTTGGCGTAGTCGGGGTCGAGCGCGTGCTCGGCGTCGATGAACGCCACGATGCCGCCGGCCGCCTGGGCGCTCGCCACTGCGTGCAGCGCGACGGTCGTCTTTCCGGAGGACTCCGGGCCGTAGATCTCCACGACGCGACCTCGCGGGAGGCCCCCGATGCCCAGCGCCACGTCGAGCGCGATCGAACCGGTCGGGATCACCGCCAGCGGGAGCCTGGTCTCATCGCCCAGCCGCATGACCGAGCCCTTGCCGAACTGCTTCTCGATGTTGGCGAGCGCTACGTCGAGTGCCTTGTCACGATCTGCCATCGGTGCCATCCTCTGTCGTCTGCTCCCTCGGGAGCCCCTGTGAAGCCTGCGTCGACGACCTTAGGAAGACCCACCGACAGTTTCGTCTCCCGCGGCGCACCTGGGGAGAAACGAGCGGATCGGCGTCCGCGGTCGAACCAGCGGTACCAACCCTAGCCCGAACAGGTGTTCGACCCGCTGCGACACGCGGACTCGCTGAATCGCCCCAAAGGTCAGGACGACAGCGGTTCCCGCCGAGCGGCGGCGACCGCCCCGAGGACGCCCAGCGCGAGGATCCCCGCGAAGACGTTCAGCGCCGCGAAGCCCAGCACCTCCACGACCACCCCGGCAAGCAGCCCGGCGGTTGCCGCCGAGATGTTCATGAGCATGTCGGCGGCGCCCTGCACGTCGGTCCGCGCCTCGATGGGCGTGGAGTCGGTGATCAGCGCCGAGGCCGACACCGTGCAGAAGCTCCAGCCCAGGCCGAGCAGGAACAGGCCGATGCCGATCTGGATCGAGGCGCCCTCCGGCGCGGTGCCGCTGAGCCACAGCGACCCCCACAGGATCGCGCCACCGATGAGCAGCGTGGTGGGGCGCCCGATCCGGTCGGCCAGCGCGCCGATGAACGGCGAGAAGAAGAACATCCCGAGGACGTGGACGCTGATCACGAACCCGATGACCTCGAGGTCGGCGCCGCCGTGGTCCATGTGCAACGGGGTCATGATCATCACCGCCACCATCACGGCGTGGGCGGCCGACATCGCCAGGACACCGCCGGCGATGCCGGGGTGCTGACCGGCGAGCACCCGGGCCCGGTGCCAGGACGTCCCTGGGCGCTCCTCCCCCACCGGGCGACCGGCGAGCTCGCGAGCCAGCAGCAGGGGGTCGGGGCGCAGCAGCACCGCGATGACCATTGCGGCTGCCAGCACGACGAAGACCGAGACCAGGAAGGGGCCGGTGAGCGGGGGCAGCGAGACGGCGGACGCGAGGTCCCCTGCCGGGCCGACCAGGTTGGGACCGAGCACGGCTCCGAACGTGGTCGCCCAGAGCACCATCGACAGCGCCCGGGCCCGGCTGGTCGGTGTGGCGAGGTCGGCCGCGGCGTACCGCGCCTGGTAGCTCGTGGCGCTGTTCGAGCCGAGCAGCGCCGCCCCGAGCAGCAGGACGACGTAGGAGTCCGCAGCGCCGCCGACGACGAGGATCGCTGCGCCGGTCGCGCCGACGAGGTAGCCCGCGACGAGCCCCACCCGACGGCCGCGTAGGCCCATCAGCCGGGACAGGAAGAACGACGCGGCGGCAGCGCCGAGCACCTGCATGGTCTGCACCAGGCCCGCCAGCGACTCGCTGCCCGAGACGTCCTTGGCGAGCACGGCCGCGACCGCGATGCCCACGGTGTTCCCCAGCCCGCCGAGTGCCTGCGCCCCGACCAGGACGCCGACGGTGCGGCGCTGGACCGCTACGACGTCGCTGCCGGCGCCCACCGCTCCGGTGGCCGTCATCGCTGCGACTCGGGGAGCGACAGCGCCTCGGCGACCGAACGCCACACCCGCTTGGGGGGCTCGCCGGCCGACAGCGCCTGCTCGACGGTGCGGCCGTCCAGGTCGGAGAGCACCTGCTGCTGCGCCCACACCCGCGCGTAGGCAGGCCCCAGCACGAGCTCCATGCGAGCCCAGAACTCCGTGTGCCTCACGATTGCCTCCCGCCGACGGGACAGGAGGTTAGTCCCCTCATGCCAGCAGCAGCCGACCCAGGCGCCGCGAGGCGACAGCGGTCCCCAGGACACCCATCACGGCGAGGTAGACCACCGAGATCGCGGAGTCCATCGTCACCAGCCCGGTGCACAGCTCACGGATCAGCACCACGCCCCGGTACAGCGGGGTCGCCTCGACGACCCACCGCAGGACCCCGTCGTAGGCCGTGATCGGGAAGAACGTCGCCGAGAACAGGAACATCGGCATGATCGCGAGCTGGATCAGCTCGAAGTCCTGCCAGGACTTCATGAACGTGGTCAGCGCCATGCCCGTGCCGGCGAACGCGAACCCGACCAGCGCGGCGGCCGGGAGCGCGAGCACTGCCCACCAGGAGTCGACCAGCCCCATGGCCACCATGATCAGCAGGAACGCCGCGGAGTAGATCGCCCCGCGCAGCACAGCCCAGGTGACCTCCCCGCGCGCGACGTCCACGGGGGTCATGGAGGTCGCCAGCACAGCGTCGTACACCTTGAGGAACTTCAGCTTGAAGAAGACCTGGAACGTCGAGTCGATGATCGCGCCGTTCATCGCCGCGGTCGCCAGCATCGCGGGAGCGACGAAGTCGGTGTAGTCGACTGCCTGCCCGTTGAACTGGAACCCCACGACCATCGCACCCACGCCGATGCCGATCGAGAACAGGTAGAAGACCGGCTCCAGGAGCCCGGTCGCGAAGAACATCCACCCCCGCCGGTAGAACAGCAGGTTGCGGTGCATCAGGCTGACGGGCCCGCCCTTCGTGGTCCGCTGGTCGTGCCGACGTGCGGCCTCGACCAGCGCCGCCCCGGTGAGCGCCACTCAGACCACCAGCCTGCGGTCGAGACGCCGGACGCTCCACCAGATGCCGGCCACCGAGATCGCCAGGAGGTACGCCAGGTGGCCGAGCATGGAGGAGTCCCAGAACCCGAGTGCGCCCATCCGGCACAGCTCGACCCCGTGCCACAACGGAGTCGCCTTCGCCAGCCACTGCAGGGGCTCGCCGAGGTTCGAGACCGGGAAGAAGGCACCGGAGAAGAGGAACATCGGGATGATCGCCAGCCGGAAGATCACCACGAACCCCTGCTCGCTCTTGGCGCCGGCGCTGTAGCCGTAGACCGGCGTGGCGAAGGCGAGCCCGGTGAGCAGAGCGCCGACCAGGGCGACCACGAACCCGGCCACCGACGTGATGAGGCCGAGCACGGCGAGCACACCGGCGAAGACCAGGACCGTCAGGGTCACCCGGAACATCGCGTAGCCGAGGTGACCGAACACGATGTCGACGACGCGCAGCGGCGAGGCGATCATCGCGTGGTACGTGCGGTCCCACTTGATGGCACCCATCACCGGCCACATCACCTCACCGGCCGCGACCTGCATCGCGGTGGTGGCGAGGAGCGCCGGGGCGACGAAGGCGAGGTACGACGGCGCGCCGTCGAGACTGGCTCCCCCCTCGTCGATGTAGCCGCCCAGCAGGACGCCCATCGCCCCGACGTAGAGCCAGGGCTGGACGAACGACGTGATCGCCGAGCCCTTCCAGGTGCGCCGGTAGGCCGTCCACCAGTAGTCGAGCTGGCGCCGCAGCATCTCGAGCGTGCCGGGCTGCGCGGTCCCCGAGGCGCGGGTCGAGGTCATCAGTCGACCAGCGTCCGACCCGTGAGGCGCAGGAACACGTCCTCGAGCGTCGAGCGGCGGACCAGCACGGCGAGCGGGGTCAGCCCCCGCTCGTGGACGCGAGCGATCGCCTCCTCACCGTCCGCGGTGTAGAGGAGCAACCGGTCCGGCAGCACCTCGACCCGGTCGGCGAGGTCCTCCACCGACGCCGCGAGGTCGCCGTGCTCGCCGACGCCGAAGCGGAGCTCCGCCACCTCTCGCGTGGAGTGCTCGCGGATCAGCGACAGCGGCGATCCCTCGGCGACGATGCGGCCGCCGTCCATCACGACGAGCCGGTCGCAGAGCTGCTCGGCCTCGTCCATGTAGTGGGTGGTGAGCACCAGCGTCACGCCCTGCTGCTTCAGCCGGAACAGCTTGTCCCACAGCACGTGCCGCGCCTGGGGGTCGAGCCCGGTGGTCGGCTCGTCCAGGAGGAGCAGGTCGGGGTCGTTGATCAGCGACCGGGCGATGGTCAGCCGGCGCTTCAGGCCGCCGGACAGGTTGTCGACCTTCTCGTTGCGCTTGTCGGTGAGCTGGAAGAACGTCAGCAGCTCGTCGGCCTTCGCCGCCACGTCCTTGCGGGGCAGGCCGAAGTAGCGGCCGTAGATCAGCAGGTTCTCCCGGACGGACAGCTCGGTGTCGAGCGTGTCCTCCTGGGGGCACACCCCGAGCCGGGAACGGATAGCAGAACCGTGCTCACGCGGGTCGAGCCCCAGCACCCTGAGCTCGCCGCCGGTCGGTGGCGACACCGCCGCGACCATCCGCATCGTCGAGGACTTGCCGGCCCCGTTGGGGCCGAGGAAGCCGAAGGCCTCTCCGCGGGTGACCTCCACGTCGATCCCTCTGACGGCCTCGAACGTCCCGAAGGTCTTCTGCAGGCCGCGGGCGCTGATCATCGACTCGGGCCGGGTCGGGCTCGAGGCGTCGCTGATCAAGGCAGGGTCCGGGGTGGTCGACGGCACGCTCCCGAACATAGTCGGCGTTACCGACACTTCTCATCCGCATACCCCGGGCGCGGCTTGTCCGCGCCTGAGAGTGTCGGTGGCGTGCGACAGGATGAGCCCGTGAGCGACACGAGCGCCGAGTCCGCCCGGACCGACGAGGCATGGGCGAGCTTCGGTGAGGCGACCCGCACCTGGTTCGAGGCTGCCTTCGCCGCCCCGACCGCGGCGCAGGTGGGCGCCTGGTCGGCGATCTCGGCGGGGCGCAACGCCCTCGTCGTGGCACCCACCGGCTCCGGCAAGACGCTCAGCGCGTTCCTGTGGTCGCTGGACCGGCTGGCGGTCTCCCCGGCCGTGGAGAAGAAGCAGCGGTGCCGCGTGCTGTACATCTCGCCGCTCAAGGCGCTCGCCGTGGACGTCGAGCGGAACCTCCGCGCGCCGCTGACCGGCATCCGGCACACAGCCGCACGGCTCGGGCTGCCGGAGCCGGACATCACCGTCGGGGTGCGCTCCGGCGACACCCCGGCGAACGTCCGCCGCACCCTGGTCACCGCCCCGCCGGACATCCTCATCACCACACCCGAGTCGCTGTTCCTCATGCTCACCTCGCAGGCACGGGACTCGCTGCGTGGCGTCGAGACGGTGATCGTGGACGAGGTGCACGCCGTCGCGGGCACGAAGCGAGGAGCGCACCTCGCGCTGTCCCTGGAACGGCTCGACGAGCTGCTGGAGAAGCCCGCCCAGCGCATCGGCCTCTCCGCGACCGTGCGCCCGATCGACGAGGTCGCCCGCTTCCTGGGCGGGAGCCACCCGGTCGAGGTCGTGGCGCCCCCGTCGGTCAAGGAGTGGGACCTCAAGGTCGTCGTCCCGGTCGAGGACATGGGCGAGCTCGGCTCCACCAACGGGGCCGACATCGAGGGATCCGCAGCGGGCGCCGAGCGCCGCGCCTCGATCTGGCCGTACGTCGAGGAGCGGGTGGTGGACCTGATCGAGGAGCACCGGTCGACGATCGTCTTCTCGAACTCGCGGCGTCTTGCCGAACGGCTCACCGCCCGGTTCAACGAGATCGCCACCGAGCGCGAGGACGAACGCCTCGCGGAGAAGTTCCTCACGCCGCTCGAGGACGGCGACAATGCCGGCGACGAGGCGACGAACGGCCCTCCGGCGCAGGTGATGGCGCAGTCGGGCCAGTCGGAGGGGGCGAGCCAGGTGATCGCCCGGGCGCACCACGGCTCGGTGTCCAAGGAGCAGCGCGCGATCATCGAGGACGACCTCAAGCGCGGCCGGCTGCCGTGCGTGGTGGCCACCTCGAGCCTCGAGCTCGGCATCGACATGGGGGCGGTCGACCTGGTCGTGCAGATCGAGTCGCCACCGAGCGTGGCGAGCGCGCTGCAGCGGGTCGGCCGGGCGGGGCACCAGGTCGGAGAGGTCTCCCGCGGCGTGCTGCTGCCCAAGCACCGCGCCGACCTGGTGCACACCGCGGTCGCTGTGGAGCGGATGCGGGTGGGCGCGATCGAGTCGTTGCACGTGCCTGCGAACCCTCTCGACGTGCTCGCCCAGCAGGTCGTGGCCGCCACCTCGGTCGATGAGTGGGACGTCGACACGCTGTTCGACGTGGTCCGACGAGCCGCGCCGTACTCCTCCCTCCCCCGCAGCGCCTACGACGCGACCCTCGACCTGCTGAGCGGCCGCTACCCCAGCGACGAGTTCGCCGAGCTGCGGCCGCGGGTGGTCTGGGACCGGGTGACCGGGAAGCTGACCGCCCGACCGGGTGCACAGCGGCTGGCCGTGACCAGCGGCGGGACCATTCCCGACCGTGGTCTGTTCGGGGTCTTCCTCGTCGGCGAGAAGGCCAGCCGGGTCGGCGAGCTGGACGAGGAGATGGTCTACGAGTCGAGGGTCGGCGACGTCTTCGCACTCGGAGCCACGAGCTGGCGCATCGAGGACATCACCCACGACCGGGTCCTGGTCTCCCCCGCACCCGGCCAGCCGGGCCGACTGCCGTTCTGGAAGGGCGACCAGCTCGGTCGCCCTGCCGAGCTCGGCGCCGCCATCGGGGCGTTCACCCGGGAGCTCGGCGAGCTCGACGGGTCGGCCGCCGTGGCCCGGTGCCGCGAGGCCGGGCTCGACGAGTGGGCCGCGGGAAACCTCGTCGCGTTCCTGACCGAGCAGCGCGAGGCGACGCGTGTGCTTCCGACCGACCGCACGATCCTGGTTGAGCGGTTCCGGGACGAGCTCGGCGACTGGCGGATGGTGATGCACTCGCCGTTCGGGGCTCAGGTGCACGCACCGTGGGCGCTCGCCGTCGGTCGCCGGCTGGCCGAGCGCTACGGCGTCGACGCGCAAGCGATGTCCTCCGACGACGGCATCGTGCTGCGGATCCCGGAGACCGACCAGGAGCCGCCGGGCGCCGAGGTGCTCGTCTTCGAGCCCGACGAGATCGAGCAGCTGGTCACCGAGGAGGTGGGCGGCTCGGCACTGTTCGCCTCCCGCTTCCGCGAGTGCGCGGCGCGGGCACTGCTGCTCCCCCGGCGCAACCCGGGTCGCCGGTCGCCGCTGTGGCAGCAGCGACAGCGCTCGGCCCAGCTGTTGTCGGTGGCCTCGAAGTACCCGTCGTTCCCGATCGTGCTCGAGGCGGTGCGCGAGTGCCTCCAGGACGTGTACGACGTGCCCGCACTGGTCTCGCTCATGAAGGACCTGTCGAGCCGCAAGATCAAGGTCGCCGAGGTCGCCACCGAGCAGCCGTCGCCGTTCGCCCGGTCGCTGCTGTTCGGCTACGTCGCCGCGTTCATGTACGAGGGCGACAACCCGCTGGCCGAGCGACGAGCCGCAGCGCTGTCGCTGGACCAGGGGCTGCTGGCCGAGCTCCTCGGTCGGGCCGAGCTGCGCGAGCTGCTCGACCCGAAGGTCCTCGCCGAGCTGGAGGCCGAGCTGCAGCGGCTCGCGCCGGACCGCCAGGCCAGGGACGCCGAGGGGGTCGCCGACCTGCTCCGGCTGCTGGGACCGCTCAGCGCCGAGGAGATCGCCGAGCGCACGGTCGCCGGCTCAGCGGTGACCGAGTGGCTGTCTGGCCTGCACGAGGCGCGACGAGCGGTCGAGGTCCGGGTCGCCGGCGTGCAGCGATGGGCCTCGGTCGAGGACGTCACCCGGCTCCGCGACGGGCTCGGGGTGCCGGTGCCGCCAGGGACCCCCGACGCGTTCATCGAGCCGGTGGCGGACCCGCTCGCCGACCTCGTCGGCAGGTACGCCCGCACCCACGGCCCGTTCACCAGCCAGGAGGTCGCCGAGCGGCTCGGCCTCGGCGTCGCCGTGGCCCACCAGACCCTCGTCCGGCTGGCCGGCCAGGGTCGGGTCCTCGAGGGCGAGTTCCGGCCCTCCGGTGCCGGCAACGAGTGGTGCGACGCCGAGGTCCTCCGGAGGCTGAGGCGCCGCAGCCTGGCCGCTCTCCGCAAGGAGGTCGAGCCGGTCGAGCCGGCCACGCTGGGCCGCTTCCTGCCCGCCTGGCAGCACATCGTGGGGCCTGCCAGCACTGCCGGTGGCCGCCCGGGCCGGGGGCTGCGGGGAGCCGACGGGGTCCTGACCGTGGTGGAGCAGCTCGCCGGCTGCGCCGTGCCCGCGAGCGCGCTGGAGCCGCTCGTGCTCGGCAGCCGGGTCGGCGACTACAGTCCCGCCTTCCTCGACGAGCTCACCACCAGCGGCGAGGTGCTCTGGGCCGGCCACGGGACCCTGCCCGGCACGGACGGCTGGGTCTCCCTGCACCTGGCGGACTCCGCGCACCTGACGCTGCCCGACCACGGAGTGCTGGACGCGACGCCCCTGCACTACGCGATCCTCGAGGCGCTCTCGGGCGGCGGCGCGTACTTCTTCCGCCAGCTCTCGGACGCCGCCGGCTCGACCGACGACAAGACGATGGAGCAGGCGTTGTGGGACCTGGTCTGGGCCGGACGGCTCACCAACGACACCGCTGCACCGCTGCGCTCGCTCGCCTCCGGCGGTCGCGCATCGCACCGCACCGCCCGCCAGCCGCCCAGAGCCCGGATCGGCTCCCGACCGCGACCGGCCAAGCTGCCGTCGCGGACCGGACCGCCGACGACGGCAGGGCGCTGGTCGCTGCTCCCCGACCTCGAGCCGGACGCGACCCGGCGCGCGCATGCGGTCGCCGAGGCCCTGCTCGAGCGGCACGGCGTGGTGACGCGCGGCGCCGTCGGTGCGGAGCGGGTGCCCGGCGGGTTCGCGGGGGTCTACAAGGTGCTCTCGGCGTTCGAGGACTCCGGCCGCTGCCGGCGCGGCTACTTCGTGGCCGGGCTGGGCGCCGCCCAGTTCGGGGCACCCGGCGCCGTGGACCGGCTGCGGTCGTTCTCGCGCGACCTGTCCCCGGACGAGGGCGGCGGGACCGGTGGCGCCCCGCAGGCAGTGGCGCTGGCCGCGACCGACCCCGCCAACCCGTACGGCGCCGCGCTGCCCTGGCCCGAGCGTGACCCCCAGGGCGACACCCCAGGCCACCGGCCCGGCCGCAAGGCAGGTGCGCTCGTGGTGCTCGTGGACGGCGACCTCGTCGTCTACGTCGAGCGGGGCGGCCGGACGCTGCTGACCTTCACCGACGACGTGGAGGTCCTCACCCCTGCGGTCGACGAGCTCGCTGCCGCCGTACGCCGGGGAGCGTTGGGTCGCCTGACCGTCGAGCGGGCGGACGGGGAGAGCATCCTCGGACGCCAGGACCCGGTGCGCCAGGCGCTCGAGGCGTCCGGCTTCATGGTGACGCCGCGCGGGCTGCGGCTGCGAGAGCGACGCGATGCCTGAGGGCGACACCGTCTGGCGGACCGCGAAGCACCTGGACCAGGCGCTGACCGGCCGGGTCCTGACCCGGACCGACTTCCGCGTGCCCGCCTTTGCGACGCTCGACCTCTCCGGGCAGCCGGTGAACGGCACCATCGCCCGCGGCAAGCACCTGCTGACCCGGATCGGCGACGACCACACCCTGCACACCCACCTGAAGATGGAGGGGTCCTGGCACCTCTACCGGCCGACGACGTCGTGGCGGCGTCCGGTCCACGAGGCACGGGTCGTGCTGCACACCGAGGAGTGGCACGCGGTCGGGTTCGCCCTCGGGATCACCGAGGTCATCCCTCGTGAGGACGAGGTGGACGCCGTCGGCCACCTCGGTCCCGACCTCCTCGGCCCGGACTGGGACGAGCAGGAGGCCCTGCGCCGTCTCGGCGCCGACCCGCTGCGGCCGATCGGCGAGGCGCTCCTGGACCAGCGCAACCTCGCCGGCGTCGGCAACATGTACAAGGCCGAGCTCTGCTTCCTGGCCGGCGTGCACCACGACACACCGGTCGGCGAGGTGCCCGACCTGCGACGGATGGTCCGACGGGCCAAGCAGGTGCTCGAGGCGAACAAGGAGCGTGTGCAGCAGGCGACGACCGGCGACCTGCGGCGGGGCAAGCAGCTGTGGGTCTACGCCCGGGGTCGGCAGTCGTGCCTCCGGTGCGGCACCCGGATCGCGTACGACGAGAACGGTGGCCGACCGGCGTACTGGTGCCCGGTCTGTCAGCCGCTCCGGACGGACTCGCGACCCTAGACTGGGCGCCCCGTCCAGCGAACGAGGAGCCCGATGACCTACCCGCCACCTCAGGTCCCCTACGGGCAGCCGGTCCCTCCGGTCCCGCCGGCGCCCACCTCGGGCAAGTCGACGACGTCGCTGGTCCTCGGGATCGTGTCGCTGTTCTTCTGCGGGTTCTTCACCGGCATCCCGGCGATCATCGTGGGGATGTCGGCCCGCAAGGAGATCCGCCGGTCGAACGGCGCCCTCAGCGGCGAGGGGCTCGCCCTGGGCGGCATCATCACCGGAGTCCTCGGGACCGTCTGGACGCTGATCGCCGCCGGCATCCTGATCGCGCTGCTCGCCTTCGGGGCCGAAGCCGTGAAGAACTACGACGAGGCGTGCGACAGCGTCCGCAGCGGTGACGGCAGCGACACGTTCTTCGGGGAGACGATCAGCCCCGAGGACTGCCTCTGAGCAACCGGCGCGAGAGCTGCGTCAGGCTGCGGAGGCCACCACGTCGCCGTCGGCGGACGCGCGCCGGGCCGCCGTGGGCAGGGGCTTCGAGCCGATGTCGACCTTCTCGAGACGGACCGCCATCGCGGCCTCCTCGAGGGCGACGGCGTCGGCCACGTCGGAGAGGATCTCCGAGAGCGGCACGTCGAGCGCGGTGCAGATCGCGGCCAGCAGCTCGCTGGACGCCTCCTTCTGGCCCCGCTCGATCTCGGACATGTAGCCGAGGCTGACCCTCGCGTCCGCGCAGAGCTGACGGAGCGTGCGCCCCTGGTCCATGCGGCGCGAACGGAGCACGTCGCCGAGCAGCCGCCGGAACAGCACCACGGTCACGCTCCTCTCTGCCGCACTCCTGACGACCTTCGTGCACGGCCGCTTCGAGCTAGGAGGGCAACGCTACCCCGCCGGGAAAAGTTCCCGTCAGCGGATCGCCGAGATGCGTTCACCCACCAGCGCGAGCACCGCTTCGGTCGTTGCCGCCCGGACGGCCGCACGGTCACCCTCCAGGTGCAGGGCCCGCACCGCCTCGCCACGGGCGTCGGCGACCGCGACGAACACCGTCCCTGCGGCCTTCCCCTCCTGGCGGTCGGGTCCGGCCACGCCGGTCGTGCTGACTCCGACGTCCACACCCAGCACCCGGCGCACACCGGCGGCCATCGCCCGCGCACACGGCGCGGAGACCACGCCGTCCCCGTGCACGATGTCGACCGGCACGCCGAGAAGGTCGACCTTGACCCGGGTTGCGTACGAGACCACTCCGCCGACGTACACCGCGCTGGCGCCGGGCACCGACGTGATCGTCGAGCCGACACTGCCGCCGGTCAGTGACTCCGCGGTGCCGAGGGTGAGCCCCTGCTCGCGGAGGCCGCGCACGACGGCCGCAGCCAGGTCCTCGAGGGCCGGGTCCGGGGTCACGCGTCGATCGTAGGTGCCTGCTCACCGGGCCTTCGCTAGCGTGCAGGGCATGCCGCTGCCGATCGAGGACTACGCCGTCGTCGGCGACACCCAGACCGCGGCGCTGATCGGTCGGGACGGCTCCGTGGACTGGCTGTGCCTCCCGCGCTTCGACTCCCCCGCCTGCTTCGCCGCGCTCCTCGGGACCAGCGACCACGGGCGGTGGCTCATCGGTCCGGCGGACGAGGCCGAGTGCAGCCGCCGGTACGTCGGTGACAGCGCGGTCCTGGAGTCGACGTACAAGACCGCCACCGGAACCTTCCGGGTGACCGACGTGATGCCGGTGGCCGACCAGCGTGCCGACCTCATCCGGCGGGTCGAGGGCCTCGAGGGCACCGCCCGCGTCCGGCACGAGTGGGTGGTCCGGCTGGGCTACGGCGCGATCCGTCCGTGGGTGACACGGGACGAGCACGGTGGCGAGGCGATCATCACCGCCGTCGCCGGCCCCGACCGGATCACGCTGCGGGGCAGCCGGTTGCCGCGGGCGCACGACGGCCGGCACGAGGACGAGTTCGAGATCTCGGCGGGTGAGGTGATGGCGTTCTCCACGACCTGGCGCCCCTCCCACCTGCCGTTCCCGAAGTTCCTCGACCTCGAGGCACGGATCGCCACCACGACCCAGGCGTTCCAGGACTGGGCGGACCGGTGCCACTACACGGGACCGCACCGCGACGCCGTGGTCCGGTCGGTGCTGACGCTGCGGCTGCTCACCCACGGGACGACGGGCGGCATCGTCGCGGCGCCGACCACCAGCCTTCCCGAGGAGTTCGGCGGCGAGCGCAACTGGGACTACCGGTTCTGCTGGCTGCGCGACGCCTCACTGGCGCTGGAGTCGCTCCTGCGGTGCGGCTACCGGCGCGAGGTGGAGCTGTGGCGCAGCTGGTTGTTGCGCGCGGTCGCGGGCGACCCCCAGGACCTGCAGATCATGTACACCGTCGACGGCGGCCGCGACCTGCCGGAGCGGGTGCTCGGCCACCTCCCGGGGTACGCCGGCTCGCGACCTGTCCGGATCGGCAACGCAGCGGTCGACCAGCGGCAGACCGACGTGCTCGGCGAGGTGATGGCCGCCCTCCACCTCGCCCGGCAGAAGGGTGTCCACGACGACGCGTCAACCTGGGCGCTGCAACGCGCCCTGGTCGACGAGCTGGCCGACCACTGGGACGAGCCCGACAACGGCCTGTGGGAGATCCGCGGAAACCCGCGCCACTTCACGCACTCCCGGGTGATGGTCTGGGTCGCCTTCGACCGCGCGATCCGCGCGTGCGAGGAGCACGGCCTGGACGGCCCGGTCGAACGGTGGCGCCAGCTCCGCGAGCAGGTGCGGGCGGAGGTGCTCGAGCGGGGCGTCGATCCCGTCCGTGGGTGCTTCACCCAGCACTACGACACCACCGAGGTCGACGCCTCGCTGCTCGTGCTGCCCACGATGGGGTTCATCGCCGGCGACGACCCGCTGATGCTCGGCACGATCGCCGCGATCGAGAACGACCTGATGCGCGACGGGCTCCTCCTGCGCTACCGCACGGAGACAGGCGTCGACGGGCTGATCGGTGACGAGAACCCGTTCCTCGCCTGCTCCTTCTGGCTGGTGTCGGCCTACGCCGCCGCCGGGCGGGTCGAGGACGCCGAACGGCTCTTCGACCGGCTGATCGGCCTCCGCAACGACGTGGGGCTGCTGGCCGAGGAGCACGACCCCCGCACCGGCCGGCACGCCGGCAACTTCCCGCAGGCGTTCTCGCACCTGACGCTCGTCAACGCCGCCCTCGACCTGGCCGAGGCCGAGCGCCGCCCGGCCGGACTCAGCCCGACCCAGCAGTGAGCGAGACGTCGTCGAGATACCAGTGCGTGTGGCGGTCCATGCCCATGTCGTCGTTCTTGAAGGTCAGGATCGCCTCCTCGCCCGCCCATGCCGTGACGTCGAAGCTGTACTCGATGTAACCCTCCTCCGCGTGCCCCGTCGTGGCTTGGAGCAGGCGGCTGTCTCCGGCGTGCTGGCCATTGGACAACCAGACCTCGAAACCATCCGCATACGTGCCGTCGGTCGGCACGATCAGGAGCTTGAAGCTCAGCTGCACATCGGCCTGGTCAGGTATCCGGATGCCCGTCTGCCGCAGCTCACCCGCACCTGCAGCGGCACTGAAGTGCGCCCTCCACGACCCGGTGCGTGCTGCCGGGTCGGGCGAGTCCGAGATCTCCACGGGACCCGTGGTGGTCCAGCCGGAGGAGCCGTCCTCGAAGCCCCCGTTGGTGACGAGCTCCCCGCTCGGCGGCCGCACCGGAGCGTCGTCGCTGGGATACAGGGAGTGCAGCAGCGGCCGGGCCGTGCCGCTGTAGTGGCCATAGACGACGTTCTGCGTCGCGGCTTGCTTGATCGCCCGGACCACCCGAGCCGGTGCGGCACGGGGGTGGCGCTGCAGGTACGTCGCTGCCACACCGGAAGTCATGGCGATGGCCCGTGACCCACCGCTGCCACCTTCGGTCGCCCGGTCGCCGGTGATCCAGGCGGAGACGATCTCCGAGCCGGGAGCGAAGAGGTCAAGGCACCGGCCCTCGGACACCCACGAGAACGTGAAGTCCACGCCGGTGAAGACGGAGGACACCGCGAGCACGTCCGGAACTCGGCCTGGTGAGGTGTAGCAGCCGCCGTTACCGACACCGGCTGCAACCACGGTGACCCGGTCCCGCAGCAACCGACGCGCTGCGTCGTCCAAAGCTCTCGACGCAGTCCCCCCGAGGCTCAGGTTGGCGACAGCGGGTCGGCCGGCCCGGTGGTCGCGGACGATCCAGTCGAGTCCGGCCACCACCTTCGACACCAGAGTGTGGCCCCAGCACTCGAACACACGCACCGGCTCGATGGTCGCGCCCTTGGCCACCCCGAACGTCGTCCCCGCGACGACGCCGGAGACATGCGTGCCGTGACCGTTGCAGTCGGACGTTCCCTGGCCGTCGTGCACCACCGTGTGCCCTCGACCGACCCGTCCCCGGAACTCTCTGTGCGTCCGCCGGATCCCTGAGTCGACCACGTAGACCGTGACTCCGCGACCCGAGGCCGTCCAGCGATAGGTGCCGTCCAACGGCCGCAGTCGCTCATCGATCCGATCCAGGTGGTCGGGGGCGTCCGCCTGCTCGCCCTTGGCGACGACGGGCTGGTCCACTTCCACGTAGTCGACCTGCTCGTGCGCCCTCACTGCCCGAAGCGCCCTGGGAGGCAGCCGAGCGGCGAAACCCTTGAACACGGAGGTGAAGTGGGCGTGCACACCCACCGTGCTCCACCGCCAGGTGC